>JALWAP010000107.1 GCA_027016315.1 Anaerolineae bacterium
TCTTTCTGCTGACTTCGAGTAAGGCTCCCCATGAACGCGCTGTACTGTATCCGATCCAGCCCGTAGTCCAGGCAGAAATCGGCGATTTTCGTCCTCGTGCCATCGTCCGGGATGTCGTAAACCACCAAACAGCGCATCACCAGCTCCCAACGAAAGGTTCGTACGATTCTCTCTCGCCCCGGAGGAATGTGGCCATGTGCCTCGCCTGGCTCTGGATGACGCTCTGGAGCGAAAAGCGCTTGCCTTCGTAAGGCACACGGCTTTCCAGTCTCCCCATAACCGCCTGTGCGATCCGGCGGCGGAACTCCATGGTCAGGTGGTTGCTATCGTCCAGTTCGATTTTCACTCCTTTGTTCACCATCCCCACCATGGTTCTGTCCACCACCTGCTGCCGGAACTCCTCGATGAGATCCAGACTGAGGCTCGGCTTGCCCGGGCGATCTGCGTGAAGGAACCCGGCGTATGGATCGAGCCCGGCCAGGATCAAGGCCCTTTCGATCTGGCCGTAGAGTACGCCATAGGCGTAATTCAGTGTCATGTTGAAAGGATCGGACGCCCCGCGGGTGCGCCGGCCGGGCCAATCCAGATTTGCTTTCAATAAGATCTGCACACCTGCCCAGTAGCTCTGCGCAGCCCTGCCCTCGATGTTCAATAGCTGCTCACGGACCTCGTCCACGGATTTCCCTTCCACACCGTCGATCTCCGCCTCCATCCCCAGGATGTCCGGCGCCAGGATCTGGATGGCATCGAAGATCTCAGGCTCCCGTTCCTTGCGGTACTTCGCCATATACCGCAGGAGATTGGCCTGGTTTCGGAGCTTCCCGGATACGAATCGTTTCGCTAGTATTACTCCGCGCTCGTCCTCGTACGCCATGAGTTGCGCCCGTCGGGTGGCGATGGTGCCGGTGAGGGCCTGGCTGTACACGGATGCGTACGGTTTGCCGCGCCCGGAAAGGAAGTAGATGGGTATGCCGCGCTCTGTGCATTCCCGGATGGCGTCGCTGGAGATGGCGACGCCGTTGGTGGTCACCAAGATCGCTTCCAGATGCAACAACGGCGCCTCAGCCAGCCGCTCCTTCCCTTTCACAACCCGTATCCGCCCGCTGTGCTTGGCGATCATGGAGCCGTATCGATCAACGATAAGATAACGTACAATGGACATCAAGATCACCTCCCGAAAAGAACTCAGGGATCAGGGGTTGGGGGTTAGGGCGCATTGCGTGTTCTCCGATTAATGGCAGCGTATATCGAATGAAGCATCTTGGTCAGCTCAGTCAAGTCCGCCATGAGATGCTCATAATCCTGAGATCGAAGGTACCCAACCTCTCTGGCAATTAAAAGCTGTGTTTGCAGTTCGGCGGCCGATCCCAATGCCATATCCAGGTGATTGGCGAAGACTTTGCTGAAGTGTCGTGCATGCCCTTCGGCAATATTGGATGGTATCGATATCGCGGCACGCCGTATCTGGTCTACAAGCCCACCGTAGAACTCGGCTTTCGGGAAAGCCTGGGTTACCCGGTATATCTCTACAGCGAAGGCTACAGACTTTTTCCAAACTTGAAGATCTTTGTAGCTCTTGATACTCTCAGACACAAGTGCCTCCTTTGACCCCTGGCCCCTAATCCCTAACCCCTCCATTTACTGCTTCGTATACCCCGTTCCCCTTCACAGCATCCTTTCCCACGTGCGTGAACTGCCCCCAGACGATCCAGGGCCAGAAAGGAGACCAGTCTTCGGCCCGGAGGACGACTTCTCCCAGGATGCCGCCGATGGGAGAAAACGCTCGCTTGCGGCTGGAATAGCTCCACACGTCGGCCCAGCGGAGGCGGTTCTCCACCACCTCCACTTTTTCTGCCGCCGCCAGCAGTGCCCGAAAATCGCCCCAATCCGGGCCTCCATCGGAGAAATATTTACCCAGGTAATCAAGCCGATCGGCGAGCCGCTGGAAAAAGCGCCGGAAGGTGAAGCCACCCGGATGAACCACGCGCTTTTTGAAATCTACGCTGTAGGTGAGCCTGGTGGGGGTCAGGAAACGAATGAGCAGGTCGCCTTTTGGCACTGGGAGGGATGCGATTTGCTGGTGTGTGATAGGAACAACCGGGATCTCCGCCATCCTCGTGCCGGTGTTCAGCACTTCCTGGCTCTGGCCGGAAATGGGGTTTTCGCACCGGGCGGAGAGGAGGCGAATCCGGCCGCGGAGATATCGCCCGTTCTCCCGCCGCATCCGCCGTCCCAGGCCGCCGCGCCCCATTTCGTACACGGCCAGCAACAGATACGGGAATGCCTGGATTGCCTTGTCGAAGAACGTCATGCCAAAGGAAAAACGCTCGCCTGGAGCGTATTCGTACACAAGCCTTCCGCCAGGGAGGGTCTTAGGATGGCCGCTTCCCGGCAGCGGTGGCTGGATGGTGTACGGGCGTGGGATGTCCCGCCCGCGGTCGGAGTTAGGGTCCATAGTAGAGGTCAGAAATGCCACAGTGCAAACACTGGCGAGGGGACAATCGGAACAGGTTTTCATCTTAGGATTCATGCAGTACATCCGGCGCAAAGTGTGATAGAACGCCCCGCGGATGGCGGAACCCTGGTGCTCGTTCAGTTGCACGGTCGTTTCCACTTGCACATCGAAAGAGAGTTTGTAGGCTTTGAAAGTTTCCATTTCTCCAAGTATCCTCCATTCGGATCGATGTAGATTTGGCAGATATGGCAAAGATGCCCGATTCGCCCTTGCGCCATACGCGTTTCTGCTGTAAGATGAAATCGGACTAAATTCTCACAGGACGGCAGGATCCATGGAAAAGGGATCTAACAAATCGAACATCCTGCGCGAACAAGGCGCCAGATATGTTGTCGATACCCAAGGACAGCCCGTGGCTGTGCTCCTCACCATCGAGGAATACGAGCATTATCTCGACCTGCTGGACGACGAGGCCGACAGCATGGACGATGAGATCGCCGCACGCTTGAATGAAGCAGCTTCGTCACCGGGAATGAAAAGGCTTTCTTTCAGAGAATACCTTAGCCAACGCAAAAATGCCAAAGTACACGGTTGAGATCCTCAACCGGGCCGTCCGGAGAGAGATCGACAGAATTCGTGAGCCGGACTTCAGCCGGGTGACATCTGCTATCCTGAAGCTCGAGGCCCCGTGGCTGCCGCAAACTCCGCACGTGAGTAGCCGGATGGCGTATCCGCGTAGGCAACTGGCGCATCATCTATCACATCGATGATGCGCGAAAAGTGGTGACCATAGTCGCCGTGCGCCGACGAAGGGAAAACACCTATCGTTGAGCCCCTTCGGCCGCCATGATGCAAGCCAACGCCTTAAAGTTCTCATATCTTGCTGAAATCCAGGCCCAGTTCCTCGCTGTACGGCACCTCGACCACCTGAGGCCATTCCCCTTCTTCCGTCAACAACAGCCTTGCCTGACGCAACTGGTGCCACCTTCCCCAGGAGATTGGCACAAAAAGCTCCGATGCCTCCAGCGGACGAGACCTGCTCACGGAAAGGAACTCGTACTCCAACGATTTGGGCAGAACCTCCACGCTGTCGAACAACCTGTCGAAAGCCTCTTCCAGGCCGGGATCACTCTCGAAAGGTGATAGCTCTTCGCAAATGTCGCGGAACTCTTCTGCTGCCCGGTCGAATTCCCTGTCCCAGTCTGAGAGAAGCCCATCTTTCTCGAAGACCTCGTCCAGCCACTTCCCGACCTGCCCCTCGTGTATCGAACGACCGTTGGCATGCCTGATCAGGACCTCCAGGGCTCCTTTGACCATCCGATCGTCGTATATCCCCTGCCCGTCGCTTGGCTCCGTGAAGACGTGGACCGGCGCAAGCCCCAGCCGTCCTTTCCGGTTCACCCTACCGAACCGCTGCACCAGAGCGTCCAGAGGAGCCGGGTCGGAGAAAAGCGTGTCCAGGTCTATGTTCAGGCTGACCTCCACCACCTGCGTGGCAACCACGATCACCGGCTCGCCACCGCTCCTCCCAAGTCCGGCGGACTCGAGAATCCTGTGTTCCTTACGCAGCCTATCCCTGCCGTTGAATCGTCCGTGCACCATCACTACCTGGCCCGCTGCGTCCGGCATTGCTTCGGACAGGATGCGGTACATCTCCTGTGCGCGGGCAACGGTGTTCAGCACGACAAGGGCGGATCGTCCTTCGGAAAAAGCGTTCACCACGCGCCCGACACCCCTGTCGCTCAGCAGGTCGCCGGGCACGATCCGGACCACGTGCCTGGTGTACCGCTCGAACAGATCGTAGCTGGCACGGATAGAAACGGCACGCCCCAAGACATCTTCCAGCTTGCGCCTGACCACGCTGGGCAGGGTAGCAGACATTACGAAGAACACGGCGTTCAGGTGATCCCGCAGGTAGCGGATCATCTCCAGGATCATGGCGAGGCGCTGAGGCTCGTAAGCATGGATCTCGTCAAATATGAAAGCGGCATCGGCGTAGTCGGCGATCATGGCCTCGTATCCTTTGAGCTGATAGACGAACTTGAGCATCTGGTACGGGCTGAAGACTTCTACGGGGGTCAGATGTAGCTGCGCCAGATTTCTCATCCATTTCGCCCGTTGCTCGGCCTTGCGTGGATCGTAGCTTTCTTCCTCCATCAACCGCCGGTAGAGCGCCAGTGCGCTCCGCCCATGGAGCAGCCCGATTTTCCCCCGAAACATCGGGCGCAGCCGGTCGTACATGGCATTCATGCTGGCCTGATACGGCAACGTGTAGAAAAGCCTGGGCAGGCGTCCCTTCGATCTCGCCTGGCGGGCAGCCCATAGCAACGCCGCCTCGGTCTTCCCGCTCCCCGTAGGCGCAACCAGGACAGCCGATCCAACGGTTTCCCCGGCCCTATGCTGGTGATCGTAGAGACGCAACCCCGCCAGTCCGGCCCCTTCCAGCACGGAGTTGCGACTCACCGGGGCAGGTGAGAACCGGCCGGCGTGCGCCGACGCCGTGTGATCTGCCTGGACCAGGTATCCACGCAGAAGGATTCCCATCAACCTGCGCGGAATTTCCGAATCCCACTTCAGATCTTCGACCAGATCGAGATATCGGGAAACGCGCTCCGCAACTATTTCGTCGCCATGGGCAAGGATTCCTTCCACCGCTTCCGATTCCTCGGGCACGTTCGGCATCTCGACCCCGAGGTCTGCGACTCCAAGATCGGAAATCCACGCTGGAACCACCTCCACCAGCCAGTGCCAGAGCTTCCCGACGGTATCCCTATCCAGGTTCCCGACCAGTTCCTCGATGGCACTTCCCTCGTCCAGATCCACCGGATAGGCAAGCTCGATCTCCGGAGCGTCCTTGTGGTGGGAGAGTATCGTCGCGGAGAGGAAATCCACGTCGTCTTCCGTCCATCCGTCGGCAATCCAGCCAACGAAGGCGACGGAAAGGACCTCGTGGCGGTGTCCCCATCTGTCCAGATCGCCCCGGAGCAGCCTCTGGAACCCACGGGCTGCTTTCCCCCAATCGTGCAGGAGCGCCGCCCAGAAGAGCAGGTTCCACAGGTTTGGGCGTTCGACCTCGTCGGGAAGGTCGGGACGCAGCCTGGCGAGCTCGACCACCCGTTTCAGCACCTCCCAGGTGTGCTGCGCCAGGCTCTCCCCGGTCGCTTCCTCTTTGGAAGGGCTCTTCGCCCAGATGTCATCCAGCCAATCAGGCCAGATCGACGCCGCTTTCATCTTCACCGACCCATGAGTGAAATGCGAGGCCCAGCAGATCCCCTTCGATCTCCTCGGACTCCGGATCGACCCAGAAGGAGAATTCCCCCCCGTCGAAACGGATGAAGTCTCTGGAGTGCGCCCTTCTGTGGATCACCACGTAGCGCCCGAAGCTGGGGAAACGGTTCCTGCCGTAGTCCAGGAATCTCGGCATCAGCACCGTGAAGCCCATCGCCGTCTTCCGGGCGAAGGAATACGGCGCCAGCGTGTGCTCGAAGTAGGCGTGATCGCTTCGGCGCAGTTCCACAATCCTCACATCCGTGTAGGTGAACAGATCCTGAGACCGTCCAAGCGCCACGGCGTATCGGGGATGCCGAAACGCGCCCAGCCATTCCGGCCGATTCACGTAAAGAGTCATCTCCGGCATGAAGAGTATTTCCCGCCGAAACGGGTTCACTTTGCCTTCGAGAACTTTCGGAATCTTCGTTCCGGGCAGCTTTCCCGTGGCCGGGGAAAGGATGTGGGTATGTTCCAGCTCCTCCATCTTGCGAAGATACCTGAACACCACAGCGAACTCCACGCCTTCCGGGTCGAACCACTCACCCAGAGCGCTGGCGATGTGTCCGTAGATGGTGGCCGGAGGCGGCATCTCGAAAGTGGGCTGCACCCCTTGCATGAAGAATGGATAGCGGAAGGACGTGGTGAGCCCTTTCGCCGTAATTTTCAGGACTTGCATCGGCAGCCTCCTGATCGAAAGCTCTCAAGCGAGCCAGGCGTCATGCTTCCCAGACCGCATCTCTTCGGCCAGGGCCAGGAACGCTTCCCTTGGGTGCATGATGTGGAAACGGTCGGACCACGGCGCCAGTTCGCCACCATCGGCCAGCGCAGCCTCGAACGCAGACCGCTGTCCGTCCAGGTATCCCCGCGTCCAGCCAACGTACACGTCGGACAGGAGATCGTCGGCAAAGACCTCCAGGGCCTGCTTCAAAGCGTCGATTTTCACCACCGGATTGCCTTTGGCATCCGCCCCAACCACGTGCCCGAAGATGTGGTTGCCGCCCCTGGTGATGGCGACGAAAGCGAGCACGGGGCTCACATCGGTGTAATGGAGGGTTTGCTTGGCACCACCTTCCAGGTGCGCCAGCCCTTCCAGCAAGGCCACGATCCGCTGCACACGATCCTCTTTCGGCAGCCGGTAAGCCTTTTCCTCCTCCAGATGCTCCAGCCCTTTCTCGTCTGCCATTTTCTTCCTGACATCGTCCAGGTTCAGGAAGCCGGTCTTGTTCCGGTAGGTGAACGTTCCGGCAGCATGCAGGTCCAGCGAGAAGAGGCCCTTCAGCGTGGCCCGATAGAACTGGTGCTCGTGAGGCACCGGGTCTCCCTCGTGCCTGGACATGGTGCCGAAGTCGTCCACGATGGAGACAGGGGCTATGGAGACCAGGGTGCTGACGCGGAACGGGGAGACGCGGGTCACGGTCTCGGCTGTGGGGGTCTCCACAGAGCGGCTCTCGTCGGCCTCCCTTGCTTCCACGGCAGAGGCCTTCTTGGAAGGCGCACGCATGTAGCCGAACAGGTCGTCGTCCCAATAGAGGATGGGGTTGGCATCGGTGTAGGCCACTTTCTGCTCCCGAAAGATTGGAGCCGCTTTCCAGCCCCACGGGCCTTTTTCCAGGGTATCCCGCAGCCAGTATCGGAACGCCTGGGCGGAGACGTATGGGTAAGCCCCTTCTTTGGTTCTGATCATTTTGACTCCGACGGTGTTGTCGGTTCGAGCACCGGGTATCTGCCCCAGGTTGTTCAGCGCCGAAGCCGGCGCATCGATCAAAAACATGCCGGTTAGAAATGCCATTTTTCACCTCCTATTTCGAATCGAGACTCATTTCAGATAGCCAATAAGATGGCTGGTAGTCAGTTTCAAGAAGTCAGCTTTCATCTGATCGAGTATCCATCCAAAGCGTATGGCATCGTATGGCTTAGTGTAGAGTACCAAGCCTATGAAATTCCTATCCTCTTCCACGAAGAATCGTGTTACTCCACTTCTCTGATTTCCGTAGTTGGCTAACGTTATCAAGTTTGAGAAAGTGACGTCAGTGGAATCCTTGGGTAAGAATTTGTTCATCAGGTAGATAAAATTGGTGTCTTCTGCCACCATCAGTTTGTGTTGCGGATGCATGGCGATAAACATCGTATCATGAACGGGCACTACAACGTACCCCAGGAACGTAAAATGTTGCTTGACCTGTAGAAAGCTCTCCGAGGGCATTTTCTCATTCCACCTCTTCTTCAGAAAGAACATCCAGGGCACCGATATGCTGGCGCAACCAGCCTCGGTTGTAAAGCTGCTCGATCATGCGGATTAAGACCAAGTCACGGGCTAACCGCCAATCGTTGTAAGGCAGGTCCTCGCCTTCTTCGAAGATTTCCACGAACTGGTCGAAAGTTACGAGGGGCGGCTTTCCGCGCTTCACCAACGCGTTGCTGGCCTTGATGAGGGCTATCCGCATGTACTCGTATCTTCCGGCGGTCATGAAGGTTTGGAAGAACCTTCGGTCGTTTTCCTCGGCGACGTACTCTGCAAGGGTGTCGCCGAGCTTTCTGATTTGTTCGATTCTTTCTCTTTCCATATGCACCACCTTCCTCAAGAATAAGTCGACCATCTTCCACGAGATCAAGGTCAGGTCGTTTTGGAGCGAATAGGTCGATCTGGGATCACCTTTGCCAACCCTTCGCCTGGGAATTCGCAGGAAATACGTTCTGATGAACGCCGGATACGCATCGGGAAGGGTCAGCAAGTCTTCGTAGAATACGTTGTACCTGGGCTCCGGAAGCTCCGGCTTGCCTCCCGTCTTCGACCGCTTTGGCCTGGTGATCTCCCATCCCCGGAGAACCAGCCGATCCCATGTCTCCTTGTAGCTGCCGGATATGGCCGTGCGGACGAAGTCCAGCACCTCCATGGGGAAGCGATAGATGTCCAGATCGACGCCCTGACCGCTGTTGGTAAAGTGGTAGGCGGTCACGGATGCCGGTCTGCCTCGCCGTTCCGATTTCTGACGCTCGCTTTCCAATGAGATCAGGGTCTCGACGAAGAAAGTAGCCGTCCTGCGCTTTGGCTCCGGCAGTTTCTTGCCACCCGCATCACGCACCACTTGGATTGCCTTGCGGTTGCGGCGCAAGAACTCCCTGGCGAACCGGAACGTGATGTCCGAATCGTCGGAGTGGACGGCCAGGAGCCTGCCCTGGGTCTTGGCGCACCCCAGGGGCATGGCCTGGAGGGCAAGCAGCGCCTCCCCGGAGACCGGCAGGCCAGCATCGCCATAGGGAAAGAAATTGATGACGCCTTCGCCAGTGAGCAGGGGGATATGCTGGCGATAGGTGCGTCCAGGGGGAAGCTTTCCCTTGACGTCTAAGGGGAGTGCACTCGCCGGCCTGCCGGTGAAAATCCCGGGGACGTCCATCCGTGGGGCATTTGCTTTGTAAGCCCCCAACACCCTGTTCGCGTAAATCAACCGCTTCTCGGGCGATTTGTTGTACGCAGGCTGCGTGAACCCGGAATTAGGAAACGCCACGGTCAGGAAGGATTTCAACGGATCCACCACGTAGTTCTCCCGCATGTACTCGGCTATGGCGTCCAAGTCAGCCTCGGTCAGGTCTTCCGGATGGCGCTTCCCAGCGAAAGCCGTTATAGTGGCCACCCCCACATCGACGAACGGATGGCCCGTGTATTTCGGCATGTTTTCCATCACCTCCTTTCCCTCTCGACCGCTGCTCCGCAGGTCAAGATGATAAACTGTTTCCACTAAGACGGTAGTTCCAGGGTAACGAATCAGCGAATAGGCGAATCAGCGTGATGAATCGACTCGACAATGCCTTTTCCACTCGATTCGGCTTCTGCTCCATTCAAATTGCCATTTCATTGTACGGAAAAAGAGATGTGCAGAGAACGGAACAAGCCCCGAATTTCCATCAGAGGTTTTTCTGATCTTACCTCAGTTGCATGGCTTTACCGCCTCTTTCTCGATTCATCTCGCACGGCTTGCAGGTTGATGACCTCCGCCACTTCGAAGCGTGGCGGAACGACGCGCTGCCCGTCGGGGCCCACGACCGGGCTCATTCGGAGAACCGGCGGGAAGTAGCCCATGCGGCCGTGGAGTTCGGCGATGAGCGCGACCGCGCTGAAGTTGAGCGCAGGCGGGTTGACCAGGATTGGCGCGGTCTGCCATTCTTCGGGCGTGAGCCCAGCCGCGTCGGCCATAGCCACGATTTGCGGCACCAGGGGCTGTTGCGTGTCGATCTGGCTGTCGATGACGATGACGCGCTCGACCTTCTGGCCCGTCAGCGATTCGACCTGGGCCAGGTGTTCGTCGGTGAGTGGGTGGGCGAAGTTGAGAATGAGCATTACGTAACCTCCATGTTTTTCTCTTGGGTAGGCGACGACAATGCCGTCGCCCACCCAATTCAATGTTCTTGTCAGAGAATCTTTGCGATATTGGTGATGGCGACAGGATGCCGAACCTCCGCGCTCGCGTAGTAACTTGCGCTGGACCACGGATACTCCTCTGGAGCGGTAACCAGGCCGGCGCGCACCGGATTGGCATGAATGTAGGTCGCCTTCTCCAAAAGCTTGTCCTTTGTGTAGATGTTGAAATCATACCCTGCGCCCTTTTGCCAGATTTTGTAGCGCCAGTTTCGGTAATGAGGCTTGCTGACTGGTTGCCGAGCGGGCTGTAAGCGCACTGTCCCCGGGTAGCGACGGCAGTGCCGTCTCCTACCCGCCCGTCGCCAACCTCCAGCATTTTCAGATAATCCACGATCCTCCGGGCAGACTTTCCTTTCACAGCCCACGCTATCTTGGAAATGGCAAGATCCGGATTGACGTCCGGATTCCACCACAGCAGCAGGTGAACGTGATCCGGCATGACAACAAAAGCCAGGACGTGGAACCCGTACTTTTGTCGGGCCGTTTCCAGTTCCTCACAGAAGATGAGTGCGCAAGCAGGATCATGGAAGTAAGGCTTGCGGCCAAAGGTTGTCGCCGTAAGAAAGTGAACGCCGATGTTGTATTTGGGTAAATGGGCGTGCATGGCGACCTTCTCCAACCTCATCCAAGTGCTTCACCCATAGATGCTGATTCCAACGCCGACGGCTGCTGACTGACAACAGAGCGCCCGGCCTTCTGGCCCGTCAGCGATTCGACCTGGGCCAGGTGTTCGTCTGTGAGTAGGTGGGAGAAGTTGAGAATGAGCATGGTATGACCTCACCCGGCTAGTTCAACTTTGTAGTAGGATCCCTGCCGTCCAACGACCTTGACCTTTACCTCCGTTACCTGAAGGAACTGAAGTTTCTTCTTTGAAATTTTCAGTTTCCCTTGTTGACCGCCAGGCAAACTTACTCTTACTTTACCTTTTTTCCATTGACCTACAATCCGCGCCGAGATAACTTTGCCAGTAAGATCGTCGGAGTGCGGTTTCTGCTGAGAGCCGCCTTGTCGTTGAGGCGCCGTAGGCTGCGAGGATTTCTCGACTACCGCGAGAGGATCCGGAAGAACAGGACGCCCTTTGAAGTCACCTCTCTTCATGTCCATGTAACGCGTCAGCTTAAGCTCTGGATCCGGCCCTGGCCACTTTAACATTGTGAGCAACATCTGAATCCGTTCCACATCCGTGAGGCGCTGCGCTGTCCCACGCTCACCCTTATCCATATGTTGTAGTACATAGTGCTCAAATGCTTCCTTGAATTGAGCCAAGTCGTGTTCTTCATGCTCAGCAGTTGCCCAACCTCGCTCGGTAAAGAGGCGTTGGTAGCGTGCTTGTCGGTCGGTTAGAATAAGACGAGGACGAATTTCTACAGAGCCTAGCCCTAAGGGTTTGCCCATGCCAATCTTATGGTAATGTCCCGCTGGTAAATCCAGCACCCAGAGTAACACACCCAGCTCCACCTGACTAAGGTTTTCAAAATACACCCGAAAGCGAAAACGTACCCCAGGACGCACAGGCTTAATTTGGGTGTGCTGGGTGTCGCCTTGCCAGTCGACTGCCTGCTTCTCAACAAAGGTGGGGGCTTCACCTTTGTGCCAGTAAAATTTATAGCCACGAATGGTGGTTTCCCCTGACGGCGTATCGTAGTGAGCCAGGGTATCTTTAATATCTGAGTCATGCCCCAGTTGTTTATCCTGAACAAGATAGTGCTGGAATGAAGTTGGTTTAGGTGAGCTCAAAATGTGCGGTGTGGTTAGACTATCAAACAACCACACATTATCTTGACCTGCTTCAGCAACAGCATCGGTGATAAAGACACGCCCAGCGAATCCTTTCTTGTCGCCCTCCACAAAGCCAAAAATGGCTTCTGCCAAATCACGCGATCCTTCCTTCAACGCTTTGGGAATCAAATCAGAAGGGCTGGAAATATAGGGAAGTCGAAAGAAATGTGCCCGCCCGAAGAAGGTAACTTTACCATCTTCCCGCAAGAAGAACACGGGGTCCCCTTCCCTTGCGAGGTACCTGTCTTTACGCAACATGCCATCCCGGTCTCTACTGTTTTCCCGCGGTCGATGCTTCGGGAAAGCTTTGCGCTGCCAGCGGGTGATTTGATCATCATCATGGAATCGCCAGATCAGCGTTTCGTCAAGAGCGATTTTCTCCGGTTCCTCTTGGGGTTCAAGGAACACGAATTCCTTTCTTTTCTTGGGGACATTTCCAGTGATCACCAAAATGCCTTGTCGATAGCCTTCCGTTGGTATAAAACTATATTGTTGCACATATTTGTTGTTCGACGAAAGTTTCACCCATATTCTCTTGTATTGGTACTCCCACCTTGGAATCAAATTAGGTGGTTTTCCTCCATATAGATTTTTAGGTAACAATGTGCGAGAAATCCGTACAATGGGCCATTTTTCAATGTAATACCTATAGGCCCTTGGATCAAAACGCAATATCCCACCTTCAACCTTATTCATCATCCGAGAGCGATAGTGTTGACCAACAGCGGTATTGTCCACTGTGCGGAAGAATAATCGCCTATCTGTAACCCACTTCACTCTTCCGTAGCCTACAATCTCCACCAACGACCGAATCATCCCGCGCAGGCTGCTGCCGGGAATCACTGGGCGTTGAGCATCATCAAGGTGGAAAATTTGGGCGTAAGTCTCGCGTGCCTCAGGGTTTTGCATCATTCTTTGGATATCATCTGCCCAACGCCGGAAGAAATCGGGATCCAGTGCCGCCCGTGTATATACAGGGCTTTTTGTCTCTAAGGTGCACTCAATGTATCCTGTGAATCGGTCGCTGTAATATGTATCATGGCTTGGCAAGGGGCTCTCTGCAGGCACTACGGCCTCAGGCAACGGAATGAAGTTATACGGCGCATAAGCCGTACGGTCTTCTCGTTTGGGGTTCGTGTGTTTGGGATTCATGCAGCACCTCCTTCCAAAGAAACCAAGCGACTCATCGCGATGTAAGCGCTCCCTGTGGCGTCGTCATAAGCCAAGTAATGGCGCACATGCAATCTCACAACTTTTGCTGGAGCAGTGAGGGGCACGGCTTGTCGGAATCCACGACCCTTTTCTATCAACAGGGTGAAACCTTGTGCTTCCTTATCTCCCGGCATGCCCCAGAGAAAATAGTATTCATCCAGGGCGTCCTCCTGCTCCGAGGGCTCATCCTGAATGAGAACAGCCTGCCATCCCTCGTGAGGAGAACGCCACAACCGCACCTCTCCCGCTGGGCCAAACAAATGGGCCCGTTGCAGCGTTTCTTTCAGCAACGGCGGGGAGACCGAGGGAAAAGTCTCGCTTGAAAGATGCACCTGTTTGTTCGAGACATAGCCCCAAATGATTCCATCATCTGCGAAAGCCAATAGATAAGCGGGCGCGCCTACCTTAGGTGCCCGCTCGCGCAGCCATGCCCGAAGACTTGCAGCAGGAACAGACAAAGATTCAAAGGAATACGAGAAGGAGACACCTTTTCGTGTCATAATTTTGCCTCCACAAAAGCCTGTACAAACTTTTCAAGAGATGTTTTGTCACCGGTAACCGATAAACCACCGTCAGCTTCGCGGATCTCCCATGTTTGGTCACCCCAAGCAATTTGTGCATATTTGCCGTGTAGTCGTCCGCGCCCTACGCTGGCTTCACCTCCCAGGGGTAAGTCAGAGGTCCATAAATCCTTGAGCACCAACAAAAGCAGCCCGATGTCTGCTTCCATTCTGTCATTCTGAGTGTATGGCGGCTCTAAAAGCAAATCAACATAAACTAACGTTTCTTCTTTCAACTTACCCCACACTGGTTGTTCACTGAAAAGGGCTCCCGGAAACGCGCCACCTATAAAGCGGTCAATCTTCACCCGGCTTTGTACCAGTTCCAGAGGGTTTTCGATAACTGTCTCTTCCACCCAAAGGCGGCTGGTAGTAAGTTTCTTCCTTTGCTTCCCATACTGGCGGTTGCCAAACAGCCGATCCGTCCATGCCTCGCCGTCCTTGCCCAATGTGTTTGCAATGCGCATGGCCCGTGCCCGTAGGGCGCCTGCCAGGCTGGTGCCGCTGAGAACCGGAACGGGACCCTCCGCTCCCGGACGTCGGGAGTGCAGGTGGACGAAATCAGGTGCATTGGCCTCTCCAAAATCTGAGCGGATGAGCAGGGAACCCTGAAGAGCCAAGACTGCGTGAATGGAGAGACCTTTCTGCGGTGGCAGGGAAACCGGGATGCCCAAGATATCAGCAATATGGGGCCCCTCTGCCGCGGGAGCTGAATCTTCCAGCCAGGCTTTGAGCCCCGCCGGAGTCTGCATATCATACCGTTTGACCCACCACCGGGGCACTTTGCAACGCCCAAACCCCCGCCGTTTGCGTTTTCCCAGACGAATGCGGCCCTGCTCCAGAGCGGTCAACGCTATCGCTACGGCCTGGAGCACTTCGTCATTCTCCTTCGGAACCAGCACCTCCAGCCGAACGCGGAAGCAAGTTCCTGCTGCCAATAACTCCATATCGAATTTTCTGCGCTCTTCCGCTGTGCGCGTTTTTGGAGAAATAGCCACACCATCCCGTAGTTCCGTTTTTGGCTCTTCACCTAAAGCATCGTCCACAAGGATGAAACTCTCTTGACTATGCGTACCGGAGACACTCCCAAACCATCGTCTCGCCACGTCCTCGCTCAGATACAAACAAACCGCCGCACGAAGAGCCCCAGCCAACGAGGATCCCGGGAGCAACGCCTTGCCCTCCAATGGATCCAAGAGCAACGGCATATCCAGGGGGCTATCAGCGTCACCGTTGCCCAGATGTGTGGGCGTTTCAAGAATTAAATCGCCTTCAATAACCAGACGTTCTCTCAAATTGCGCGAGTTTTTCCACTGAGGGATCATGCTTCCCCTCCTTTGCTTTTCTTGTGCAATACCGCGTCCATCAACCGCAGGGTGTATTCCAGTTTGAGAGCATCTGTGATCTCAGGAGAAACACCTGCTACCTGAAGATCAAAGTCTCTGGTAACCAGATACTCCTCCCATAGATGCCAAATGGTCACACCCTCATCGTTCACATCAACGGCTTCTTGCAACCATAACAATACACGTCTGCCGTCCACCCTTGCTCGCTCCAATTGCTGTCTCGCCGTGGATTTCAATGCCTTAAAGTGCTCTTTGACCGGCTCATACGAGTGCTCTCTCTGTGCCCGACGGATGACCGTGCGCAGACGACCTATCTGGGCATTGGAGATGTTGCCCCGAATGTCCAGACGGGCCACCTGGGCCGCTAGACGGCGGTCCAGTTCAGCACGCAACATACGCTCAGCCATGCGACGAGCTATTTCCTGGCCCCTGAGCGAGAGGGTGATAGAAGAGGTTATCTGTGACTCTTGGGGGAGGTCTTGCTTTTCCAGCCTGCTGCTACCCTGCCAGTTCACAGCAATACGACCAAAGCCTTCGGAACGTCGTTCGCCTACACCATCTTGTTGTAGACGCTCCAGTTCATCAAAAGTGAACGCATCTGCAGCAAATACAAACACGCTGCCCGCTCTTAAGGCCACAGCCTGAGGTAAAGGAGATCGCCAAGCACGATTAAAGCCTCCAACTACGGTAGTTTCGTAGTAGGCTTCTTGCCAGCTGCGTTTTGGTTTACCAAGGGCTAAAGCCAAATCGTCCGTCCACTGGCCAGTTGCCGGGTGACTGAGAAGAGTATCGCTCAGTAAAGTGAGAACCAGTTTCCCGCTTTGCCGTTCATCCCCATAGGGGGTAAATTCCCGAAAATTATCGACCAGCCTCACCTCTTCTATTGAGATGGTACCGTATCCCGCGCTACGAGAGCGCCCAAGATGGGCAATGGGTTCCTGGTTTAGCAAGGCCTGGATTTCCTCCAAAACCTCTTCCTCGCCCAAAATCACCCCCTTTAACCTTTCCCCTGCCGCAATGGCCTCGTAACGAAAAACTGTACTTTCCTCTTTCCCTTTGTGCATACGTTTCGGGCTGGCATTATGGTAGCGGACTTCTCTCTTTGCACGTACGAAGGTGACAACAACCTCACCTTCGTCCTCCTCCACCCGACAAAAGTCCTGACGCACACGCATGGAGTGCTCCAGGCTTTCCTTGTCTTCTTTCTCCAGCAATGCGAAATCCCAGATGGGGTGTGCTTTGGCCTCAAAATCGCTCTTTTCCATTCGCCAGGAGAGAGGGACAGGCAAAGCGCGTTGACGCCGCCGGTCTTCTGGATAAGCGTGCAGGTAGCAGGTACTGGGCTCCAGGAACAGCCTGCGGAAATGGGGATCCAATGCCGGGGTATCCACAGGGTGACGCTGGAGATAACGCCCGGCCAGCAGCCCCCGCATGGCACTGCCAGGGACATACTCTAGGCTGGTCGAACTGTTTTCGCCACCAGGACGATAGGAAGAGAACAACACAGGTTGCAATGTGCGCAGGGTGTAGGTCAAGGCTTTCATATGCCAATCTCCTGATAGAAACGATCGACCCAATGCTGCGTCACGTCTTGTCCGTCGCATAACAAGCTGGCTTTCAAGCGGCCGAAGCCACGGGTACGGCGTGAACCAGCACGGCGTAGGGCTTTGGTGCATACAGCGAGCAACGAGAGGTCGTCCTTGGTAAGGTTTTCTTCAAAAAAGAGAGGTGCCTGGAAAGTAGTATTTCGCAGGATAACGCGTATACTGCGCAAAGTATGGGCTTCGGGTACCCCTGTGACTTCCATCGCCGTTTGGCGACGGATTGCCGTCAAGGACTCCAAGACCTGAGAAGGTGTTAGCTTCCCCTCTTCTACCTGAGAAACCACAAAGGCGTGTAAGTCTTCAGGTAAGGCTGCATCGCCAACAGAGAGTATGCCTTTCTGCTCCCCAGGCACACCGAACAGCCGAGCCGCTGTACGCTCCCAATGCTCGCTTTGTTCCCCCAGCGCGGCCAAAGTATCGGCACACGCTTCGGTCAGGAGACCTTTCAATGTCCTTCCTCCCAAGAAAGGGAAACCCCAGCGATCATGTTGGACTTCAATGTCTACCAAGCCGCTGACACCGTCACCGCGTGCAAAAACAGCCTCGCTTTTCAGAGTAAACTCGAGAAGGCACGTCATGTCTACCCCTCCTCATCCAAGGGAATAAAGAAATCCATCGCCTCAATGGCGTCAAAATATGGCGTCCGCTTACCTACCCATCCGCGTTTTTGGACCTCTGGGGAGACGCTTGCCAATGGTGGCAACTCAGGAATTCGGTATAGTCTTCTGAAATTTTCCACGGCCTCGGGTGTGCCCTGACGGAGAACCTCTCGCAAAGACTTTACTTTATTTCGCCGATCGCGCCATGCATCGTCCGTCTTGAAGGCCAGGGTGATCTCAACAAAATTACGCCAAGTTCGCCACCCATTATACGGGGCGAGCTCGTTCCCCAATGCCACAGGGCGCATCAGCAGTGTATGTCCACCCGGCAGATGATAGGCGTGACGAATTTCTTCCAAATCGCCAAGCAGGCCAGCACTGGCAAAATGCCAGTCCAAGGCGTTCAAATCGTGGTCACCATTGCGTTGGTCTTGAATAAACGCTTTCGCCGAGTGGTTGAGGGCCTCGGTCAAAACATACGCCTGCGCAAAAGGATAGTGGGTTTTCACAATGGCGATGCCCCCACGAGCGTAAATCGGCCATTGGTTTCCTTCTGGGCCGATCAAACGCTGCTGGGTAAGCACTTTAATGTAATGGGCGGCCAAGCCAAGCCCAAGACGGCCTTCGGTGACAAAAGTAACATCATCGCCGCCATAGACAATAGGTCGAATGGGGAGATATATCTTTCCCTTTTCATCTTTGGGGGTAATGCCGTATTCCGATTTTAACTTCTCCATATTTACGGCTAAAAGCCGGATTGTGCTCTCTAATGCAACGTGGGCGGCCCTTTTCATACTCTGAGAGAAAGCCCTCATGGCCTCCACATAGGCACGATTCTTTTCAGAAGCAGCATAATACTGGGAGAGTTTCCGAACTTTCTTTCCCATGCCATTCACGTCCACGTGAACCACTGCCATATAACTACTCTCGCCCTCGCTGCGTCCCAAGTGATCAAAATCCTTTGGAATGCCAAAGTCACCCCAAGCCCCCTTGAATTCTGTCCACAGATACTGATGAGCATCGGAAGCAGCACGAATTTTCGCTTCAGCCTCAGCAGAGAGCAAACTCCCATTCTCCCGGGCAACAGCGGGTAAGCCGGTAAACGCCCCGGAGGCCGTAACTCCCATACCAAGAAACGGCATATCTGTAGGGCGATTTTGCTTTTGCCGGGCCAGCCTCTCCATAGTGCGTTGCACAACGCCTTCTTCACCACCAAGGGCGCACTTTCTCCAGTCAAATGGCTCAGAATGAGCCATGACCACTTGTAAGCCAGGCGCTTCACGAAGCGCCCGATGTGTCAACCTTGCGGCGAACTCACGGGCAAGTGCATCCGACGAAAACAAGACCACAGCGTTGCCACCGCCGAAATAGATTACTTCTGCATCTAATTTGCCCTCTTCTATTCTTTTGTTAGAGTCAAATATTATCTCTTTATCCTCTAACTTCACATTGCACGCTTTTGGCAATGCTTCGATAACCCAACGGCTTGTCGCTTGCTTTACAATCCACGAAGCACCTACGTTCTGACGCAGGTGGTTTGTACCATAAATATAGGGCTGAATACCCGATGTATCGACGATAGTGAGGATGTATTCCATTTGCTCTCTCCTTAATACTGCAAAATTCACATATGGGCCGATTTGCGGATCCACGCCTTGAGATACTCGGCCAACTCTGGTAACTCCTTAGGGCCAAAAGCCTTCACATGCCCCTCCGTTAACCAATCCTCATCAACTTCGCGCTCGATTTTAGCAGGGTCATCATACATTGAGACCAAAGCTGTATGGGCTTCATCCCCTCCCATCTGGTGGGAGCGCAGATACGCTTCAAACAATTTACTCTTACACAAAGACTTCCTGCCGTCGGTAGTGCAAGAGACTGCAAACAATTGGTATCCTCTTAAAGCCGCTACATCGAACTCAAAATGTTTATCCGCCTCCGAGGGAGTCTCAATGTTCATTCCCACCTCGTGCAAATCAACCTCTGAGGCAATGCGCTGGAAGGACATCAAGACATAATGCTCCAGCCATTTGCCTGCCAGCCACTCAGCCAAGTGCTCGACGTTCCACTTTTTGTGGCCAACCCGAGACCTCAGACCATCTTCCAAGTCACCTAAAGACAAAGCCGTAGACATCCCAAAAGCCTGAAATACTCGTCCGGGCGGCCCCGATGAGGGTAAAGGCACCTCTCTCAAATCCCTCTTACTCTTAAACTTGATGAATCTCGGGGGCCGTCTTAGATTTTGAGCACACCACTCGCGCCACTTTTCTCGTGAAATTCCGTCAGCGTGAATTTCAACCAGCACCTTAATGACTTCAGGAAACCACACTTCAGCCGCAGGCTCTTTTTTGAGAGTGCGACCATGTAACTGCATCAAGGTCCGAAGGGGTAAACGGCAATCTGTCCCCACTTTGCGAACGTGAGTAGACCCATCAAGTTGCTCAATCCTCATTGCCAATTCCCTAGCATCCAGGTAACTGAATACGGCGTCGGAGCGCTTATCTGCAACAGCCCGATAAGCGTGAACAGCCATCGCTTTGGTGCCCCCCGTGTAATGCAAACCTATACTTCCTCTATCAGCAAACTCTTGGACCAGATCACCAACCGCTTTGTAAATTCGTGAAGCATCTGTCCAATGAATTTCCCGCGGGGCAGGGACTTTCCATTTTTGGGCGCTCTGTTCAAAAACTTGCTTCAATCGCTCAGCGATCGCATAAGTATCTGCCGTAGCCAATAAAACGATAGTGCCCTCTGGTTTGGTGAGTAAACATCCGGCTACATAATTCGGCAGCGGATTCGTACCAACTAGCAAGAACAGCACATCCGTCTGATATGCTTTCCACCGTTCACTTGGCATAAGCCTTTCCCCTCCCTGCGTCTTATAATACTTCACTCTCCACCTTTTTACATCAGAACAACCTCTGAAATCCCCCTACTTTTCCCCAAACCACCTCCTCATCACCGGCAGGCAGGGGGCGAAATGCTCCCGGACGAAGTGATAGCTGATGTACTCATCAGGCTCCAGGCCCCACGCGTTCCGGCATTCGTCCAGGATCGGGGTCTTGTGAGAGTCCACCGTCTTCAGCGTGATCACCAGCTTCTCGGCCACCTCCTGCGGTGTCAGGCCTTCGGCAAGCGCAATCAGCGTCTCTCGCTGGCGGGGCGTCAGCCGCTCCCACACCTGCCTGCACCGCTGGATGCTCATGGCGTCCAGCATACGGGTGTAGGAAGAAAGAGCCTCCGATGGAGAAACCCCGGCCAGCATCCGGAGCGTGGGGAAATACGCCCCCCACGGCGCCATCGGTATCTGGATCAGGCGAACGTTTTCCCCTGTAGGGTCGTGCAATATCGCACCATCCCGGGCGCGTTCCAGAAAATCCGCCTCCGTGAACATATGCCACGCCCTGTCCTGATGCCCGAACATCAACATCGCCGCAGAAAGCGCCATGAACCCGATCATCCTACGCCCACCTGCCAGCACCAGGTGCAGGCTCCGCTCCTCGTCCTTCAGGCTCCTGACCAGATTCCACACGTCCATCCAGACCGCTTCTGCGTCCGCCTCCGTCCTCACATCGCGGAGCGGCTCGCCCGAAGGTCTGCGCAGCAGGTGCCTTCGGAACCGGACCTTCCTGCCAGCGTAGGAACCTCCTGCGAACTCCCGCGCCAACTGAGAAAGCGCCCTGTTCACCCTGACATCCTCCGGCGACAGATGCAGCACCACCACCTCGTCCACGCCATCGTCGAGCAGCAAATCGGCGGCGAAAGTCACCACCTGCGCCTGCCCGCCCATCGTAACCACCAGAGTTTTTCCCACATTCTCCCCCGAATATCAGAGATTTCTCCGATGCAAACCCCGCCTTTCTGAGTTAAACTTGTACCGAGAGGAGCGAAAGACCATGTCCGAATTTCCGGCCATCCTCATCGGCGGCCCGCCCCACAGCGGGAAATCGGTGCTGGCGTACCACCTGACCCGCAGACTCCGCCAGCTCCGGGTGGATCACTACGTCCTCCGGGCCTACCCCGACGGAGAAGGCGACTGGAGCTACGAAGCCGACCAGAACCTGGTCCGCGCCATCAGAATCAAAGGCATCGGCGACGACAGATGGGTCGCCAGGATACGCCGCGACATCGCCCGAAGGCACCTGCCGCTCATCGTGGACGTGGGCGGCAAACCCACCCCGTCCCAGGAAACCATCTTCGACGAATGCACCCACGCCATCCTCCTCTGGCCCGACGAGATCGCCCATCAGGAGTGGATCTCCCGCATGGAACGCCACGGCCTGCCGATCATCGCCGACCTGCACTCATCCCTCAATGGCACCGACGAAATCGCCTCCACGGGACCGGTGGTACGGGGCACCATATCCGGGCTGGACAGAACCAACCCGAAGCTCGGACCGGCGTTCGACGCCGTGTTCGAAAAAGTTGCCGGACTCTTCGCCACCGACAGGGAAGCCCTGCGCCGGAAGCACATCCTGGAAGCTCCGGTGGACCTGGCGATAGACATCGAACGACTCGCCTACACCCTGAAAGTCCCCGGCAACCCACCCCGATGGCGTCCGGAGGACATTCCGGCGCTCATAGACTACCTGCCGGAGCACAAGCCGCTGGGAGTGTACGGCAGGGCCCCTTGCTGGATATACTCGGCGCTGGCGGCCTATTCGCTTCCCGCCGAATTCTGGCAGTTCGACCCAAGGTACGGGTGGATGAAGCCGCCGACACTCCGCATTTCTGGGAAGTGGAACGATGCTCCGTGGACTGTGATGTATTCCCAGGAAGGTAAAGTTATTCGCCTGTATTTTGCTCTAAGGCACCACTACGTGGACCCGATAGACGCTGGAGGGCAACCTGTACCAAAAGTCGCTCCCGAACGCTCAGTCATCCTGGAAGGCAAACTCCCTCTGTGGCTTTTCACGGCTTTGACCAGAACTTACGCTCCGTATCATGCAGTGTTCGTATCTCAACCCCAGCTTTCGGACAAGCCGGTAAAAGTCTCTAAATGAAGTCCGGCACTCCCGACGAATGACGCCCTCTCACAGTCTTACTCTGCAAGCGAAGTTTTCCATTTGATACATTCTACAACGATAAGCATACCTCTGTCAAAAAAACGAGCCCCAGGGTCTAAGATGTGTATTCTGACATTCTCGAGATGTGTCTTCGTGGAGGTCTTGGGCAACCAGCCTGTTGGGCCGTACTGGTTCATCTGTCCTGATGAAGGGGAGCAGCGACGACGAGCCCCTGCCTCGGCCGGGAATGAGGCGACAGAGGGCGCCCGCGAAGGGGCTGTAGCTCGGACTCACGCCCGAAAGTCGCAGAACGCTTCAAAACACAGCGGCGTTGCACGGGTTCGACACCCGCGAAACGCCGCCATGTAAATGTCCGATTCCCCGCGGCCCACTCGAGGACTCATGGGGGCATCGAAATTCTCTACGGGGTCCATATGGTCGTCAGGTCCTTCGAGTTGTTGGATTCATTGCTCTCGGGAACCTGATTTTCCGCATCCACTACTGCTCTTTGGTGTCTGGTTTGCTGTGAGCTACAGGTAAAGGTGAACGAGTAACTCGTGCTCCAGGTCGCTCCTGCATTCAAACCCGAAACAGTGGATTGTCTCATTGGGCTCGGCGCGCTCGAGCTCCAATAGTAGTAGACCTCGAAACTCCCTGCCGCCACGTTACCCACATTCTTCACGGTGATATGGACCCAGTAGGAATCTCCGCAGTGCGGATTGGGCTTCGACGTGAAGCTGGAGACGATCAAATCCGGCTTCAAAGTGAACACCGGAGTCGGCAAAGAAAGGCTTGGCAAGACGTTTATCGTGACATGCCTGTCTTCGGCGGTCCCGTCGGATTTTACGATGTGCAGCGTATACGTCTTGTTGGCCGAAGGACATACCTGCTTGCTGCCGTGTCCAGCGACTCCGGCGCCTTCGAGGTACACTGCCTGAACACCCTCCACATCCCAATGAAGATTCGTGCACTGACCGTTGAAGATGCTCGCCTTGTCCGACCAGAAATTAGCCTGAAAAGCTGCGCCCTCGCCTGCCTCTGGCGGGGACGTAGGTACGGCCGTCGGAGGAGCAGGTGTCGTTCCCGGGGCTTCCGATGGGATCGGAGGGACATCCGCAACCTGTACGTTTTCCACATTGCTCGGAGAGACGTAAGCGGCTGCGACCCAACCGCGCCGCCCGGTGTCGGCTGGAAACTCGATCTGCCACCACGCTCCGGTCGGGTCCTTGCCGGTGATGACGGCGCTGTTTCCTTTCTGCAGCACCCCGACCTTCGGATAATCAGTGCCTGGGCCAGTACGCACGTTCAGATCAACCGCAGCCACCAGGCTTGGGACGGATGGAACTGGGGTATCCGGCTTCTTCGTTGCCGTAGGTTCCTTCGTCGCTGCAGCAGCCGCAGGCGGCGTCGAGGTGGGAGGCGCCGGAGTTGGCGACGCTTCTGCCGTTTTCGGCGCCACGGATATCACCAGAGGAAACGGCGACGGTTGCGTTCCATCGTGGCAATACCCCCGTGCTTCCAGAGAGTAAGTTCCGGCGGAAGTTGGCATCCATTTGAACGTTACCGGAAGTTCCTTCGGGTAGCTACCTTGCGGGGCATCCGCTCGTCCGATTGCAGCCCCGTTCACCCACAACTCCACCCTTTCCACGCCGCTGCCACATGCGGCCTTCACTTTCACGTCAATCGTATCGTTGGAGAATACAGCGCTCCCCGGAGCAGGAGATTCTATCACGATGGCCGACCCACCGGTCGGAAGTTTCGAATGGGTACATGCTGTCAATAGCAAGACAAACGAGAGGGCCAGTAGGAAGAAGAATTTCGGGCGATGCATTTCACTTTCCCCTTTCGGCAACCTGTGCCTGCTTGAAAGCGGTACGGATTTTGTCGACGATCGAATTATATTCGAAAATTTTCTCATCGTCAAATTTTTCTAAAATCAACAAAAACTCGCTAATCCAAGGACCTTTCCCCCCAGCGGGATTGTACCAACCCCCGCATGGTCGCCACTACCCGACCATAACGCCAAAGGGAGTAAGCCCACAGCGGTTGGCGCTGCTCAAACAGGACGAAAATCTATCGGGAGAGAGTCAGAGGGAACGCCAAGACGGGATTCGGAACCGGGGTCATGGCCTCGGCTCACCTCATTGACAAAAACCTCTTCGGCATGGTATCTCTCCATAGGTGAAAACTTTCGAGTGGTCGAGGAACATGGAATCCGAAACCAAACTCGCGCTTCTCATGGACGTAATCCGTCCGATGGAGCGCGTTGCGATAGGCTACTCCGGCGGCGTGGACAGCGCCCTGCTCCTGCGGGTTGCGCTGGAGACGCTGGGCCGTGAGAACGTGCTGGCGGTGATGGCCGTGGCGCCCATCTGGCCCACCGACGAGCAGGAACGGGCGATCCACATGGCGCGGGAGATGGGCGCCGAAGTCCGGACGGTGCAGGCACCGGACATCTCGCAGCCTGCGTTTGCCAGGCACCTGCCGAACCGGTGCTACTTCTGCAAGCTGGACATCTTCTCCCACGTGATCCGGGCGGCGAAGGATGCGGGCTCCCGGTGGATCGCCGACGGCACCAACCTGGACGACCTGGGCGAGGACAGGCCCGGCCTGCGGGCGCTGCGCGAGCTTGGGGTTCGCAGCCCGCTGGCAGAGGCAGGGTTGACCAAGTCCGACGTCCGGGCTCTGGCCCACGAGTTCAGCCTGCCCGTCTGGGACGCGCCGGTGCGGGCCTGCCTGGCGACCCGCATCCCCTTCGGGACGCCGGTCACGGAGGATCGGCTGCGCCTGGCGGAAGCGGCAGAGCGTGCCATCGCCGGACTGGGGTTCCGGGAGTACCGATGCAGGCTCCACGGCGATCTCGTCCGGCTGGAACTTCCGCCGGACGAACTGCCGCGTGCGCTGGAGATGCGTGAGCGGATAACATCCGAGATGCACCGCCTCGGATTCAGGCACGTGACGGTGGATCTGGATGGCTTAAGACAAGAACATGGCCGGAGTTCATCCACAATCGCGAAGATTGCACAGACCGGAAAAGCAAATTTTGAGGTTTGAGCACCCCATACAATCTGTGGATTCCCGGTCGATTACATATCTTGGAGTTCGTGACGTGAACGAGGATCGGATAAGAGAGATTATTCGGAGTGTAAAAGAAGGCGTGTTAGGAGAAGAGGAAGCGCTGGAGAAGCTGCGCCGCCTCTCCTTCGAAGACCTGGGGTTCGCCCGCATAGACCACCATCGGGCGATCCGCCAGGGGATGCCGGAGGTGGTCTTTGCCCAGGGAAAGAAGCCGGAGCAGGTGGCTGCCATCCTGGAGAAGCTGGCGGCGCGCAATCCGCTGGTGATCGCCACCAGGGCCGACCGGGACGACCTGGACGCGGTGAAGAAGCTGCTGCCGGAGGCTCGCTGTTTTCCCGACGCCCGGATCATCGCCGTCGGGGAAATCCCGGAGCCGGGCGAAGACGATCCTTACGTCCTGGTGGTCAGCGCTGGGACTTCGGATCAGCCGGTGGCGGAGGAAGCGGCGGTGACGGCGGAGCTTCTGGGGCTGCGTGTTCGTCAGCTGTACGATGTGGGCGTGGCGGGGATTCACCGGCTCCTGGCGTACCAGGACTTGATCCGAGGAGCGGCGGTGGTCATCGTGGTCGCCGGGATGGAAGGCGCCCTGCCCAGCGTCGTCGGCGGGCTCGTGCGCTCGCCGGTGATTGCCGTGCCAACCAGCGTCGGATACGGGGCCAGCTTCGGCGGGCTGGCGGCGCTCCTGGGGATGCTGAATTCATGTGCACCGGGCATCGCCGTCGTGAACATCGACAACGGCTTCGGCGCTGCGGTGATGGCCCGCCGCATCCTCGACGTGGGGAAGTAGGGCTTGCCTCCGACTCACAAGCCAAAAACTACATCCCCGCCGGAAACGAGCATCAGGCCCACCTATGGCTTGAGCGTAAAACTCATGGGTGTCATTGCCGTGTACGTGAAGGCAAAGAGGCGCTAAGCCTCCCGAAAACCCGCCGACATCTACAGTCTTGGCGCAGAGGATACAGACAGGAGGTCCACATGTCGGTTTTGGAAAAACTCGCTTCTTCACTTGGCAGGCGGGACGATGTCCCAAACCAGCAACTTGCGAGAGAACTGGCAGAATCCGAAGACGCTGAAGCTATCGAAGAACTGGTCGAGAACCTGTCCAACAAAGACCGCAACATCCAGAGCGATTGCATCAAAGTTCTGTACGAAATCGGATACATTCGTCCCGAGCTGATAGCCGGATACGTGGACGACTTCCTCGGATTGCTGAAGAGCAAGAACAACCGGCTCGTGTGGGGAGGGATGATCGCCCTTTCTACTATCGCAGAATTGCAGGGAAACAAGCTGTACCGTCACCTGGACGAGATAAAAAGCACCATAGACAGAGGCTCAGTCATAACCGTGGACAGGGGAATCAAGACCTTGTCCATCCTCGCATCTCAGAGCCAGGAATACAGACGGTCGATTTTCCCGTATCTGTTGCAGCACCTTCGGTCGTGCAGGCCAAAGGACTTTCCCCAAAGGGCAGAGTATGTGCTCGCAGCCGTGGATGCGACCAACAAGGACGCGTTCCTGGAAGTGATCCAAAAGCGAATTCCGGAGATGAAACCGTCGCAGGTCAAAAGGCTGAAACGGGTGCTGGCTTCCGTCGAAAAGCTGTAAGGTCCTTCTGCTCACTGTGGAAAGAAAAACCGGCAGCAAGTTGCTGCCGGTCTGATCTGCGAGAGTTGTGATTCTTACGCTTCGCCGCGGAGCCTCGGGTCCATAACATCCCTGATCGCATCGCCGATGAGGTTCCAGCCCAGGACGAAGAGCACGAGCGCCGTGCCTGGATAAGCCACCATGTACCAGTAAGTGGTGAGCTGGGCGATCCAATCCCTGGCGAAGCTTATCAGCTGTCCCCAATCGGCGTAACCGACTTCCACGCCCACGCCGAGGAAGCTCAGGGCGGCGAAGGAAAGCACGTAGGAACCGACATCCATCGACGCGACCACAAGGGTGGGATAGATTGCGTTCGGCAGGATATGCCGCGTGATGATCCTGAAATCAGACGCGCCCAGGGCTCGCGCAGCGAGCACGTAATCCCTGCCTTTGACCGAGAGCACGTCACCCCTGATGAGGCGGGAATAACCCATCCACCCGAACGTGATAAGGGCTATCATCGCCGGGACGATCCCTTTGCCCACCTTCGGGGTTAGGATGGCGGAGAACGTCAGTGCTGCCACCAGGAACGGGAAGGTCATGAAAATGTCGGTGATCCTCATCAGCACGTTGTCGACCCATCCTCCGTAAAACCCGGATAGGGACCCCACGATTATTCCGATCATCACAACGGAGAAAGTGATGATTATGCCGACCTTGAAAGCCGTCCGCGTTCCCCAGACGATGCCGTAGTAGATATCCCACTGGCCGCTGGCGGTCCCCATAAGGTGCTTCCATTTCTTCGTCCCCATAATCGGCTCCCACCAGAAAGGCAGCGGAGGCTCATAGCGAGACCGCCATTCGGTCATGGGAGGGCGGGGTTCAGGGCTGAATCCATCCCTCGGTATCCTGTACGGCTTGTCCCTCCGCAACGGGGGAGCAAGCACCGGGGCGAACACAGCTATCAAAACGAAGAACATCACTATTATCATGCCAGCAACGGAGAGGGGATTCGTGTACAAGCCCCTCACTATCCGGTAGTTTTCGATTCCGATCTTCTGGGCGAGCCACGGCTGAGGCTTGGCAAGAAGCCGGGCTTCCTCGTCCATCAAGAATTTTTCGATGTCATTTTCAGGTTCTTGCGGCATCTACTTCCTCCTACTCCAACCTGACCCGAGGATCGATCACGGCGTACATTATATCCACGAGGAGGTTCGTCAAAATTATTATCACGCCACTGAACAACGTCAGCCCGAGCACCGTTACCACGTCCAGCTGCAAAGCTGCGTTGGCTGCAGCAGAGCCGATCCCAGGGTAGTTGAACACTGTTTCCGTGATGACCACGCCGTTCAACAAGCCGATCACGGTAAATCCGGCGATGGTTGCTACCGGGATCAGGGCGTTGGGCAACACATGCCTTCTGATCACGACTTTCTCGTCCAGCCCTTTAGCCCTGGCGGTGGTGACATAGTTCTGGCGCAGCACTTCCAGCATGGACGATCTGGTCACCCTCAGAAGCAATGCCCAGGAAAGATAGGAAAGGGTGATGATCGGGAGAATGAGATGGCGCAACGCATCCCAAAACACGTCCAACCGTCCGTTGAGCAAAGCGTCCACCGTCACCAGGTACGTGAATCTGTGAAAGTGCTTTGAGCGCACTACGGCATCAGCCCAATCCGATAGCCTACCCGGAGGGAACCACTGAAGCTGAGCATAAAATATCATGAGTACCAACAGACCAAATACGAATGTGGGAAAAGACCAACCCACGATGCTGAATACACGGGCAAGCTGGTCTATGAATTTATTGTGGTTTATGGCCGCCACGACGCCAAGCCATATCCCCCCCAGGATGATCGGCAACATGCTCCAAAGAGCGAGTTCCAGGGTGGCAGGGAACCTCTCTTTGATCAAATCCATCACCGGTTCCGATGAAGTGCGGGAATACCCCAAATCACCGCGCAAAATTCCACCGCTCTTCTTGCCGGTTACGGGGTCTTTGACCCCAACCAGCCATTTCCAATACTGAACGTAAATAGGCTGATCCAGCCCGTACTTGCGGATTACCCCTTCCAGAGCCTGCGGGTTCTTTGGAATATCCTTGATGTAAAGTGCCGCCCTTTCCGCCGGGCTGAGGAACTGGAGCATTCCGAATATCAAAACTGTTACGCCGAACAGCAAAAGTGGTAGTAACAGTAATCTTCTGATTATGTATTGGGTCATTTTCCAACCTCACAGGGTGCTGGCGCCGGAGTCGATTCCGGCGCCAGCGTTCACATCCGATTACTTGACGTGGAAGTTGAACATCACGTCGGTGCGGACGACCTCGGGCTGCCCCTTGTACAAGCGGAACTTGCCGTTCGGCTTGTCCGTAGGCTTGCAGGTGAAGTCCTTGGTGTCCTGGTTGTAGGTGCAGAGCTCGCCGACCATAGGATCGACCTGGCTCACATACTGGAACGGAACAGCGATGAAGTCGGCATCGCCGGCCTTGAACATGGCGAAGCGGGTGCCCCACTCCTTCACGTTCTTGATCACGACGCTCGAGAGTTTGGCAGGACCGCTGGGGCCGCCATCCCAAGCCGGCTTCGTCCGCCAGTATCCATCGAACCTCTTGAGGACAAGCTCCGTCCCCTTGGTCCAGTGATCCAGCATGAACGGGCCAGTCCCGTTCTCCTTGTCGGTGAACGGATCGTCCTCAGACGACACACCGTAGTACTTCGTCCAGGTATCGCAGGTGCCGTCCCAGCCGCCGTTCTTGATGACCCACTTCTTGTCCATCACAGAGCCCCAGCTCTGAGCGATGGTCGCCAGGAACGGGCCCCAAGGCTGAGCCAGCTTCATGGTCACGGTGCCCTTCTCGTTGTCGAAGGTGATGGCGTCCATGACCTTCTGGCAGGCTGCCTTCAGCTTGGCAGGATCGGCCTTCTGCAATTTCTCGGTGTCGCCTTCCAGATCGGGGTTGATCAGGTCGGCGATGTCGTACTTGCCAACGCCGAAGAACGGCTCGGTCAGCAACCACTGCGGCGAGTCAGGCCCGCCCTGCAGCAGACCACGGCGGAACGAGTAGGCAACATCCTCGGCCGTCATCTCGTCGCCGTTGTGGAACTTCACACCCTTGCGGATGTAGAAGGTGTAGGTCTTGCCATCAGGCGAGATCTCCCACTTGGTGGCCAGCTGAGGCACGAACTTCGTAGGATCGTTCTTCTTGTAGGTGATCAGGGTTTCGTAGGTGTTGTCGATGATCTCGGCGCCAGCCGTCTCGTAGCAGAGGGCCGGATCAAGTGTCTCAGGATCACCGATAGTCGCCACGACGAAGGTGTCAGGGTTCTTTGCGGTCTTGTCCTTGCTGTAGGCATAGTAGTAGCCGCCAGGATAGACCGGGTTGTAGTACCACCCTTTCACCCAGCGCTGCTCATAGTGTCGACCGGTGGGAACGGCACCGCGAATAGCGATAGCATACTCGTAGTCGAGCTTGGTGAGCTCCTTGTAGATCTCCGCACGCTTGGCAGGATCGGTCTCGGAAACACCCTCGTCGACCAGCTTCTTGAACTTAGCGACCATGTCCTTCGGCAGGTTCTGCCGGCGGGCGTAGGTGCCGATCATGAACGGCTGAGCCCAGTTGTGCGGGTCATGGATGTCCTCGAGCCACCCGCTTACGAAGATCGGGAGCTTGCCGGAGCGGATGTTCCGCAGGAACGTAGGCCACGGCAGAGCGATGATGGAAATCTGGAATTTGTCGTTGACCTGGGCAACGTTCTGCTGCAGGATCTCCGCAATGGTCCGGCGGGTGTCGTTGCCGGTGTTGTAAGCGATGGTGAAGCGGAAGCCCTTCTCCCAGACCTTGCCGCCCCAGGCTTTCTTGAACTCCTCCTCACATTTCTTGGGATCGTAGCTGTAGTGAGGAGCATTCGGGTCGTAGCCCAGCATTCCAGGGATCAGCGGGCCATAGCACTGGACGGCCTCACCATGGAGCGCTTCCTTGATGTAGGTATCCCAGTCGAAGCAGTAGTTGAATGCTTTCCTGACATGGATGTCGCTGAAGAAGTCAGGCGGGATACCGTTCCCGTCCAGCTTGCCGCTCCCGATAAACGGATTGCTCACCGGCGTCGGGGTGATCACCTTCTCTACGACCTTGGTCTTCTCGATGACCTTGGTCTGAACGACTTTCTTCTCAACGATCTTGGTCTGAACGACCACTTTCGGTGTGGGCTTGGCGCATGCCGCAGCAATAAAGCTGACGATCAGCAGCAAGCTCAGCACCAGCATGAACTTCTTGTTACGCCACATAAGACTCTCCTCCTAACCAAAGGATTTTACTGAAACGTCCAATAACCATCCGGACAAGCCAGCCACGCTTATCTCACGTCAAGATTGGCTCCTATCACCTCCTTTCCTCGGATTCAGAAAACCCAATCTCTCAGTCGTAAAGATGACAAGCGACGAAATGCCCGGGAGCCACTTCTTTCAGCTCCGGCTCCACTTCCCTGCAGATGTCCATGACTTTCGGACACCTGGTGCTGAAGTTACAGCCTTTGGGTGGGTTGATAGGGGTCGGAACGTCCCCCTGAAGGATTATGCGCTGGCGCTTCTCCTCGATGACCGGATCCGGGATCGGGGCAGCCGAAAGAAGCGCCTCCGTGTATGGATGAAGCGGATGCTCGTACAACTCGTCTCGATCCGCTATTTCCACCAACTTCCCAAGGTACATCACCGCAACCCGTGTGGAAATGTGTCTGACGACGGCAAGGTCGTGGGCGATGAAAAGGTAGGTGAGACCGAGCTTTCCCTGCAAGTCTTCCAGCAGGTTGATCACCTGCGCCTGGATGGAAACGTCCAGAGCCGAGATCGGCTCGTCGCACACGATGAATTCCGGGTTTATGGCCAGAGCCCTGGCTATGCCGATCCTCTGACGCTGGCCGCCGCTGAATTCGTGGGGGTATCGGTTGATGACGTACGGGTTCAACCCCACGAGCCGGAGGATCTCCTTAACTTTCTCCGTTCTTTCCTTTCGCGAAGCGATTTTGTGGATGTCCAAAGGCTCGCCCACGATCGCACCTACGGTCATCCTCGGATTTAGGGAAGCGTATGGGTCCTGGAAGATGATCTGCATCCTGCGTCGCATGAGCTGCAGGTCCCTTCCTTTCATTTTGGTCAGGTCCACCATCTCGCCATCTTTGTTGAAATAGACCTTCCCCGCCGTTGGGCGGTATAGCTGGAGGATAGCCCTGCCGGTGGTGGACTTCCCACATCCGGACTCCCCGACGAGCCCGAACGTTTCCCCTTTGCGGATGAAGAAACTGATGTCATCCACCGCTTTCACATATCCGACAGTCCGCTGTATCACGATTCCCCTGGTGATGGGGAAGTACATCTTCAGATTTTCGACCTTGAGCAGCACGTCGTTGTTGTTCATGATGCAACTCCGCCTTCCATGTCCACCCAGCAGGCGATGCGATGTCCTGGACCAACTTCCCTGAGTTCCGGCTTTTCGTGCAAGCACCTTTCGGTTCGATACTCGCACCTCGGGGCGAAAGGACACCCTGGAGGCATGTCAATCAGATTTGGGGGCAGACCTTTGATCGGGGTCAGTTTCTTTTTCCTCGGGCGATCCATGCGCGGGATCGACCTGAGCAAGCCCAGCGTGTATGGGTGCTTTGGATTGCCGTAAAGCTCCTTCACAGGAGCCGATTCCACGATGCTTCCTGCGTACATCACGATCACCCTATCGGCAAGCCCGGCCACGACACCCAGATCGTGGGTTATCCAGATCACCGACATGCCTATCTCCTTTTGGAGCTTCTTCACCAAATCGACGATCTGTGCCTGGATGGTCACGTCGAGCGCCGTAGTCGGCTCGTCTGCGATCAGAATCTGGGGATTGCAAGCAAGCCCCATGGCTATCATCACCCTTTGCCGCATACCGCCGGAGAATTGATGAGGGTAATCCTTGAGCCGTTTCTCCGCGTCCGGTATCCCGACCATTTCCAGCAACTCGATGGTGCGCTCCCTGGCTTGCTGCTTGTTCATCCCCATATGCAGCTGAAGCGCCTCCATCACCTGGAATCCGATGGTCAACACCGGGTTCAGGGAAGTCATCGGGTCCTGGAAGATCATGGCGATCTTGTTGCCGCGGATATGCCGGATTTCCGAATCCGACATTTTGAGAAGGTCTTTGCCTTCGAACCAAACCTCCCCGCCGGTTATCTTGCCGGGGGGATGCGGAATCAACCGTAGGATCGACAAAACGCTGACGCTCTTACCGCTCCCGCTTTCCCCGACGATGGCAAGGGTTTCTCCCTTGTCGAGGGTATATGAAATCCCGTTTACGGCATGAACCACCCCATCCTGGGTAAAAAAGCGGGTTTCAAGGTTTTTGACCTCAAGCAAAGCTCCCATGCAGACCTCCACGAAGAGTGCTGAAAGGAGAAGAACGGAATCGGGCGACAGGCCAACGGCTACCGGCTACTGCTCCAAGGAACCCTCCATGCAAACGAATGAATTTCGATGAAAAGTGCATAACGCCATTGTCTCCCGTAAGGTTTTTCCCCTCGTTACAAGTCTAAATTTTAGCATACAGTCTCGCGGTTGTCAATTAACAAAAGTTGAGCACCCAGTATCATATATGTTCTCTGATAGCCACCGAACATCAAGCTTGCGTTGATCCTTACCATCAGACCACGTGGAGCATCTAACTGATTCTGCCCACCCCCGGCTCGTGTCCACAACAGCGCGCTCCCGTTATCTTTCGATCCCATCCCTCGAGGTCACGCCCGAGGTCTTGTAGTAATGCTTGATCTCGCCCATTTCGGTCACCAGGTCGGCGAACTCGATGGCCTCCTGTGGAGCGTACCTGCCCGTCAGAACCACCTCGACGCCATCGGCGCGGGATTCGACGGCGCTCCTCACCTCGTCCCAGGTCAGCAGCCCGTAGAACATCGCCACGTTGACTTCGTCCATCACCACGACCCGATACCTGCCGAAGGCAAGCGCCTCCCGCACCCTGGCAAGCCCCGATTCTGCCGCTTGTACGTCCTTTGGGTCTGGGCCGGAAACATGTCCGGGACGCCCGAACAGTTCCACTGTCACCAGGTCGCTACACCGTTCTTTCAGCATGGCGACCTCGCCGTAGGGGATCGATTTCAGGAACTGCCCCACGAAGCAGCGCATTCCCCGCCCTGCAGCCCGGACCACGAGGCCGATTGCTGCGGTGGTCTTTCCCTTGCCGTTGCCGGTGTAAACGTGCACGAACCCTTTCGCCATCACATCACCAGCGCCACTTTCAACACGCCCGGACGGGAAGCAAATTCGATTGCCTCGGCGCCCCTTTCCAGCGGGTACTCCGCATCGAGCATCGAAAGCACGTCCACATCCCGGCGCTCCAGCCAGCCCAACGCCTTGTCGAACGGCCCGCACCTGGAACCTACCAGCGTAAGCTCGTCCACCACGACGCTGGTCATGTTCACCAACATCTCGCCGTGGTAAGTGCTTTTCAGCACCATGGTACCACGGGGGCGCACGAGGCTCCTGGCAGCCTCGAATCCTTCGGGAGTGCCGGTGGCGTCGATTACCTTGTCGGCCATGGCTTTCGGCAGCTCTTCCAGCGACGCAGTCCCAATGCCCCATTTGCGGAGCAACTCGTAGTTCCTGCGCCTGGTGCGGAGGACGACCGTGAGATCGGCGCCGGTTCTGGCGACCACCTGAGCTATCAGCAGCCCGAGCTTCCCTGCGCCCACCACTACCACCCGCTCGCCAGGGGCGATCGTCACCTGTTCCAGGATCTCCAGAGCGGCAGCCAGCGGCTCCGTGAAAGCCGCCTCGGCGTCGGAGATGGAATCCGGAACGGCGTGGAGGTTCTCCAGCGGAAGCGTCACGTAATCGGCAAAAGCGCCATCTTTCCCAAGGATGCCCAACACTTTCCGATTGCGACAGTGCCGCGGCAATCCCCGTCGGCACATGTCGCATTCGCCGCAGGCGATGTTTATCTCGCCCACCACCCGCCGCCCGACCCACGACGGATCGTCCGGACTTTCCTCCACGACCCCCACGAACTCGTGCCCGAGGACGCCCTGATAGCCGTAATACCCTTTCACCAGTTCCAGATCCGTGTTGCAAATCCCGGCCCTGACGACCCGGATCAGCGCTTCCCCGCTCCCTGGGGTGGGATCCGGGTAATCCGGAACGAACCGGACGCCCTGGCCACGTTCGAGGTAGAGCGCTCTCACGATCTACCGCCCTCGTTCAAAGCCTGCCAGACTCGCTCCGCGGTGGCGGGAATCTGCGGCAGCCTGATCCCAACTGCGTCGTGAATGGCGTTCAGGATGGCCGGAGCGGTGGGCAAAGTAGGCATTTCGCCCATGCCTTTTGCGCCAAACGGCCCGGTCTCCTCCGGAACTTCCACGTTGATGCTCTCGAATTCGTACGGCATATCGAGAACCGTAGGTATCAGGTACTCGCTGAAATTGCGGGTGTATACGTAGCCATCACGCTGTCGGAATTCTTCCATAAGGGCATACCCAACCCCCATGTGCACTGCTCCGGCGACCTGTCCCCAGACCAGTTTCGGGTTGACCGCCTTGCCCATGTCCTGGGCCGAGACGATTTTCACGACCTCCACTTCGCCTGTATCGGTATCGACCTCCACCTCCGCGACCTGGCAGGAGAACCCGTAGAGTGCGTGCGGCTCGCAAAGCCCGGTGTTCGGGTCGAATGGGAACGTGGCATGTACTTTTCGCAGGTAGAAAGTGTATTCCGACTCGATGTGGTTCGGATCGTTCGGATCGACCTCGCCGCGGGCCAGCATCCTGAGCGCCTGCCTGCACGCTCCGAACACCGCGTTCCCCGACATGTAAGTCTGCCTCGATGCGGAGCTCGACCCGGCGCTCCTGACGTTGGAGGTGTCCAGCGGCGCCATTTCCACCCTGGAGATGTCCACCCCGAGCGCGTCGGCGGCTATCTGGGTCAGAACCGTGTTCGATCCCTGCCCCACGTCGGACGTGCCTATCCGCACCACCGCTTTCTCGATCTCCTTGCCGTTCAGGTAGAGATCGACTATCGCCGTGGCTTTGTCGTCGAATCCAAAAGAATAGGCGATGTTCTTGTACGTGAGAGCAAGTCCGATTCCTCTCTTCCTGCCAGGAGCACTCGGTTCGGGGAGCTCGGGAGCAGTCCATCGGCCCTCGACTTGTCTCCATCCGGCGGCGGTAGCTGCTTTGGTCAGCACTTCCTCTCCGGCCTCCACGCTTCTGGGCAGGAACTGCCCGACCGCTCCTCTATCGCCCGGCTTTACAAGGTTCTTCAGCCGGATTTCCACCGGATCGAGCCCCAGCCTACTGGCGAGCTCGTCCATCATCTGCTCGTAAGCTACGGGAGGCTGCGTGGCACCGAACCCGCGCATAGCCATGGTGGGCGCGTTGTTGGTGAACACGGCCTTGGCGTTCAGCTCGATGGCCGGAACACGATAGGGGCCAACCGAGAACGAGACCGCGTTGGAGAGAACGACGATGCTTGTGGATGTATGCGCCCCAGCATCGGCCAGCATCTTGATCTTGGCTCCAAGGAGCGTACCATCATTCTTCGCCGCCCACTTGTATTTCATCACGAACGGATGGCGCTTGCCGTGCCCGCGGAAGCTCTCCTCGCGTGTCCATACGAGCTTCACTGGTTTGCGCAGAACGTAAGCGGCCACCGCCACCAGATGCTGGATCGACATGTCCTCCCTGCCGCCGAATGCGCCGCCGATCCCGGGGACGATCTCCCGGACCTTTTCCTCCGGCAGGTTCAGGAGGTGTGCAAGCTGTCTGACGTCGTCGTGCGCCCACTGGGCTGCCGCAACCACCACCACTCGGCCTTCTTCGTCGATGTAGCCAAGGCCTGCTTCCGGCTGCAAATACGCGTGCTCGATGGCAGGCGTCCGGACTTCCATTTCGACGATCACATCGGCGCTGGAGAACGCGTCCTCGATGTCGCCTAAGTGGACGTTTACCTCCTTCAGGATGTTGTTGGCGCGATTTTCGTACACAAGCGGTGCACCTGGCTTCAGGGCTTCTTCTGCGTTTTCGACCACCGGTAGCGGCTCGTATTCCACATCCACCAGGTCGCGGGCCTTCTCGGCAATCTCCTCCGTCTCCGCCACGACAAGGGCCACCGGGTCGCCTATCCACCGGACCTTGCTCCCCTCCGCGACGAACACTTCCTGATCCATGTCGTAAATTCCGAATTCGTTGACCGGTACGTCCCTGTAGGTCAGCACTTTGACCACGCCCGGCACTGCTTCGGCTTTGCTCGTGTCGATTTTCAGGACTTTGGCGTGGGGGTATTTGGGCCAGACCACCTTGGCGAACAGCATCCCTTCCATGGAGTAGTCCTGCGGATACGGGAGCGTTCCGGTGACCTTCGCCTTTCCATCGACTTTCGGCACGCTCTGCCCGACGAAACGAGTCTCAGTCATCGTTCACCTCCTCGGCGGCAGCTTTTACGGCTTCGACGATCTGGTAGTAGCCGGTGCATCGGCACAGGTTCCCGGCCAGCGCACGCTTGATCGTCTCGTCATCTGGCTTCCGATAGGTCTCCAGGAGCGCCTTGGCCGACATGATGAACCCGGACGTGCAGTACCCACATTGAGCCGCTGCATGATCCACGAACGCCTGCTGGATCGGATGGAGCGAGCCGTTCTTCGAGATGCCCTCGATGGTCTCCACCGTGCGGCCATGCGCCTGGGGTGCCGGAACGAGGCAAGACGTGACCGCCCTGCCATCGAGCTGCACCGTGCACGCGCCACATTCCCCAGCGCTGCATCCATCCTTGACGCCCAAAAGCCCAAGTTCATCCCGAAGCGCGTACAGGAGGCTCTTCCCGCGCACGTCCTTGAGCGTAACCTCCTGTCCATTCACGGTTAGCGTGACCCTGTTTCCGTCGGCGATTTCGTCGCTCGAGGGCACGGGGAGCAGCCTGAACTCCTGCCTGTTCATCGGCGGGAGCAGTTCCGGAACATTTCCGCTCGCGATATGCTGGAGAGCACGCTTCACCAATACTTCCACCAGATGCCGACGATAGGCCGCCGTTCCACGAATGTCGTCGATGGGCCTGGACGCCCGGCTCGCTGCGGCAGCGGCATCGGCTATGGCCTTTTCGTCGAGGTCCGAGCCTTCCAGCATCTTCTCCGCTTCTTCCGCCCGGAAAACGGTGGGAGCGACCGAGCCGAGGGCGATCCGAGCCTCGGCCACTTTCCCGCTTTCCATCGTGACCAGCACAGCAGCGTTCACCACCGATATGGCGTGTGCCCTCCGGAGCCCGTGTTTCACGAAGACCCCAATCTGGTTTTCGGCCTGCGGGGGCACAAGCACGCCTTCGATTATCTCGTCGTCATTCAGGACGGTTTTGCGCACGCCCAAGAAGAACTCTGTGATCGGCACGGTTCTCCTGCCGCCCGGACCGGCCAGCGCCACTTCCGCTCCCAGCGCCATGAGCGCTGGGATGGCGTCTCCTGCCGGTGAGGCCGTGGCCAGGTTCCCGCCGATGCTGCCCAGGTTCCTGATCTGGACCGAGCCTATCTCCTGGACTGCCTGCAAGAGCAGCGGTGTGCTTTCCCTCAGCATTGGCGAAGCAAGCAGCCTGGAATAAGCCACAGCAGCTCCAATCCATATCTTGCCATCACGCCTTTCTATCGATTGCAAACTTGGGATTCTGGTGACATCTATGAGTGTCCCAACCTCCAGCCCGCCTCCTTTCATGGCCACAGAGAGGTCGGTTCCCCCGGCGATTATTCGGGCTTCGGTTCCAAGTTCCTTCAGCAAACTTCCGGCTTCCTCAGGCGAGGCAGCGAAAACGTACCTTTGCCACATTCCACATTCCTCCAAGTGTATTCGTTGCAGGTGCTTGTTACCCTCGAGTTTGGCGCTTTGAAAATTATAACAGAGCGGAACAGGCCAGGACAAGCCCAAGCGCCCGCGGCGGCTGGCATTCGCCAAAAGAAAAGCCCCGGTGTCTGTCCCGGGGCCTGACAGTTGTGATACAATGAAGGAGGGCAGTACCCCCAGCAGGACTCGAACCTGCGCACCCGGCTCCGGAGGCCGGCGCTCTATCCACCTGAGCTATGGGGGCTCATGCGCTCACAATTATATTCGGGGAGAGCGGCTTTGACAAATCGAAAAGAGTTCCGCCAACGGCGCTTCGATGGAAAAGAAGCCTGGAGGCTACTCCAGCAACGGAAATGCCATCTGGAGAAGGGGCTTTCCAGTGCTCTGCCCCCGTCAGTGTACCGCTCACTCAAATCCCTTTGGGAACCGGTGCAGACTTTCGTCAAAATGCTTTCTCCGCTTCCTGCTCCGCTGGTCGAATTGTGGGCCAGGGTACCCAACGGTCACCTTCTCTTTTCCGCCAGGCCCTCGGCATATGAACCCAACGCCGTGACGGTTGGCGACCGGATGTTCGTGGCGGTTGCCACAATTGGGATCCAGCAGTTGATAGACGCGGAGATCGCCCCGCTGATCGCCACCGGCAGGCTGATCGACCATCTTCTCGGAAGCTATTGCGAACCCGGAAAGCCAAATCTCACCGACGGTTCTTCGGTGCTCGGGCCTGAGGTCTCAAAGCTTGGCCTGGAAATCCAGGAGCTCTGGCGCCTCGGTTACGGGCCGGAGTGGACCGAAAACTCCCCCGCCGACTATTTCGCCTGGGGTTTCGCTGAATTCATACGTGACAGGAAAAGGCTGAACGTGGTGGATCCTCTGCTGGAAAAGCTGTTCCGGCACAAGCTCTTCTCGGTGCGGCTTTGGGGTACCGTTCAAAGGAAATGATACAGCCCGATAGAGCTCGACGAAGCACTCTCCGGTCCTCCCGTCTTTTCAAATAACGACCGACGATTTCGTCTTGGGGGTTTTGATTTTGGGGGTGGTTGGTGGTATAGTCGTCCAAAAGCGGTGTTACATGACTCTTATCTTCAGGAGGAAGCATAATGAAGGTCATCGGATTCGAAGGAAACTACAAACTCGAGAACCATGGAGTGTACGGCGCCCGCAACGTGTACTGGTCTGTCCCCTCTGCAATGCTCTACGAAGAAGCTCTGAAGCGCGGGGAGGGGATAGCCCTCGAAAGCGGAGCACTTTCGGTGATCACCAGCCCGTTCACCGGACGCTCGCCTCAGGACAAGTACATCGTCACGGAGCCGTCGTCCTACGACAACATCTGGTGGGGGGAGATAAACCATCCCATCTCGGAAGAGGTTTTCGACAAGCTTCTCAACCGGATGCACGGCTATATTCAGGGGAAAGACATCTTCGTCGAGGATGTGTACGCCGGCGCAGACCCGGACTACACAGTGCCGGTAAGGGTGATTACCGATAATGCGTGGTTGGGGTTGTTCTCCCGCAACATGCTGCTCCGGCGAAAGCCGGGTGAGGACCTGGATTTCAAGCCGCAGTTTACCCTGTACCACTTCACCGGTTTCCACGCCTTGCCGGAGTTGGACGGAACCCGCTCGCCGGTGTTCATTATCATCAATTTCAAGAAGAACATCGGCATAATCGGCGGCACGAAGTACGGCGGCGAGCTGAAGAAATCCGTTTTCACGTACATGAACTATTTCCTGCCCATGAACGACGTCTTCTCGATGCACTGTTCGGCCAACGTGGGCCCCAAAGGGGACGTGGCGCTCTTCTTCGGGCTGTCCGGCACCGGTAAGACCACCCTCTCCTCCGACCCGAGCCGCCCTCTCATCGGCGACGACGAGCACGGCTGGACCGATAAGGGCGTATTCAATATCGAAGGCGGGTGCTACGCCAAGGTCATCGGGCTGAAGGAGGAGGACGACCCGAACATCTACAGCGCGGTCAATCGGTTCGGCACGATCCTTGAGAACGTGGTCGTCGATCCGATCAAGCGGCTTCCCGATTTCGACGATGGTTCGATCACCCAAAACACCAGGGCGTCCTACCCGCTCTTCTACATCCCCAATTCGGTGGAGAGCGAGATGGCGGGTCACCCGAAGAACATCTTCTTCCTGAGCGCAGACGCTTTCGGCGTGCTGCCTCCGATTGCGAAGCTCACGCCGGAGCAGGCAATGTACTACTACCTCTCCGGCTACACCGCCAAGGTGGCAGGCACCGAAAGAGGGCTTTCCGACGAGCCTCAGGCCACGTTCAGCACGTGCTTCGCAGCTCCATTCCTCCCGTTGAGGCCTCAGGTATATGCCAAGATGCTTCGGGACAGGGTGAACAAGCACAAGGCGAACGTGTGGCTGGTGAATACCGGCTGGGTCGGCGGTCCTTACGGAGTCGGCACCAGGATCAAGCTCAGGTACACCAGGGCGATGATCACCGCTGCGCTGAACGGCGACCTGGACGACGTGGAGTTCCAGGAAGACCCGATTTTCGGGTTTGCCATCCCGAAGAGCTGCCCGAACGTGCCCTCCGAAGTGCTGGATCAGCGTGCTCAGTGGAAGGACGTGAAGGAATACGAGGCGAAGGCGAGATACCTGGCCGGGCTCTTCAAGGAGAATTTCGAAAAGCGGTTCTCCGACGAAGAAGGCAGGGAAATCGCAAAGCACGGCCCAAGGGTCTGATGGCCTTTGTGGCACTTGGCTTCAATGTAGAACTGACTTTGAGACGAGGGCGCATCGCTAAGCGCCCTCGTTTGTTTCGTTCGCGGCGTTTCCTTCGACTCGCACTTACCTTTCTCGCAGCGTTATCGTCTCTCCATCCGTGACGAACTCGATGTCCCCGTTCCTGTCCGTGTAAAGCGCCTTCGCGCCTGCCTGGTTGTAGCGCCAGAGCACTTCGGCGTCCGGATAGCCGTAGCTGCGGCTGCGCTTGCCCAGGCTGAAGACCACGTACCGCGGTCGTACGGCAAGCACGAATTCCTTCGGGGAACTGCCTTTTCTGCCGCTTTCGGGCGCCAGCAGAACGGCGCACCTCAGGCTGTTTCCCCACTTCTTTGCCAGCCAGAGTTCGTTTTCTGGCCTGGTGTCCGCGGGTAGGAGAAAGCACGTCTTGCCCCGTGCGACCCTCACAGCGTAGGTCGTCGATCCCTGCCCCAGGGCGTCGATCACCACGCCATCCCCCAGCAGCAGCCGCGCTCCCGGGAGCATCTTTTCCACCTGTGGCCGATATGGTATGTCCGATTCGATCTTGTTCCACTCGGGGGCGTCTGCCAGGTCGCCGGAGACGAACACTTGCGGAACGGAGTACCGGCGCAGAAATCCATCCAATCCATAGGAGAACTTCGACCCCAACCCTGAGACGATCAGAGCTTCGACCCTGTGATCCCAGAAAGGCATGTGCCTGCCGAGGGCGGTCAGCAAGGCGGTGCTCGAGCCGCCTCCATTGATGAGGATGCGCTTGCCGTCCGGAGCCTGTACCAGCACCGACTCCCCATCCCCCACGTTCAGGAACACGACGTGGAGCTTCCCATCGGCGGCGTGGGCGTTTGCCTGCCACAGGAGGATGTCCAGCAACGCGAGACCAATAACAGCGTGCTCGAGTTTGAGGCTTCCGGCGAGCTTGCTGGCGATCTCTTTCGCTTTCCCGGGGTAGATCGCGGCAGCCCCGACGAGCGCGTAGTATCCAACGAGCCATCCTGCTCCGAACCCGGGGACCTGCACCGACGCAAGCGGCATTCTCGAAAAGAAACGGACGAACCAGACGGTGTAGTGAAGGAAAAGCCACGGGATCGCCGCGAGCACCTGTCCAATCGAATGGGAGATCGCTGCACCGGCGAGCATCGCTCCCCCGCCGATCATCACGTAAGGTTGCACCGGCAGGATGAAGAAATTGGTCGGGAGTGAGACCAGAGAGATCCGGTGGAACGAATGGGCAATGAGGGGTACCGTGAGTATCTGGGCGGAAAAGGTCACGATGAGGGCGTCGTTCAGGAAGGAAATCGCCTTTTCCGCGACGGAGGGCGACATCATGGTGCGCACTTTGGCCGCTGCCCATTTTTCGATCGGAGCGCTGAAGAGCACCAGGCTCAACGTGGCCGCAAACGATAGCTGAAATCCCAAGTCCCACAGCATCAGCGGGTTGATGGCTGTCATGAGCATGGCCGAGAAGAACAGGGAGATGGCAGCCGTGCTTTGCCTGCCCAGCGAGATTGCCAGGACGTAGATCATTCCCATGAAAGCAGCCCTCACCACGGGTGGGTTCGCTCCAACGAAGAGAGTGTACACAGCGATTCCAACGACAGCCGCCACAGCCCCCGCCCGCTCTCCCATGACCCGCCCGAAGAGAAGCATCAACAGCCCGGCCACGATCGTTATGTTGAACCCCGATATGACGATAATGTGGCTCGTTCCGGTTCTGTTGAATCGGTCGTACAGTTCCTTCGGGATGGTGCTTTCGATGCCGAGGAGTATCCCATCCAGCAACGACGCCTCTGGCTCCGGCAAAAGGCTTTCGATTTGCGCCCGTGAGGCATCGCGGACGGCGTAGAGCTCCCGCCAGAATGCAGAGCCGCGGCCTCGGTCGAGGATTCGTACGTTGCCCGGCCTTCGGACGATGGAATTTATCCCTTTGCGTGCCAGATACGCCCGATAGTCGAAATCGCGGAACACCTTTGGGATTGCGAGCCTGCCCTGGATTTCGACTTCGTCGCCGTACTTCAGAGGCGGTGCGCTGCGATCGGTTATGACGAGCACCTTCCCTCTGACTCGCAACCTCTTCCCGCCGGAGGTGAGGATTTCCCTGGCGGTGATCACGTACCGGAACCCGTTCGGTCTTTCCTCAGGATACCCGGATACGAGCCCGGTGAGCACCACGTTGGAGCCATCGGCGTAGAAACCGACGTCCGCGGGGGTCAAACACGGCGAAGCGGGGTGAAAAGCGTACCTTGCCATCCCAAACAGGCCGACCCCGAGCAAGAGCGACCAGAGCGCCGCTTTTCCCTTTTCCAGCTTTGACGATGCGAATGCAGCAAGCAGGAGGATCGCAGCTACGATGGCAAAAGCAATCGGCCGTGGGCGGTTGCATCCGATGAGGTGCGCTTTCCACAACCGATCGGCGAGCTCTATGCCCGCCAGCCAGGCTGTGGATATGTACAGCAGGAGGTACCCTGATCGCATCGGGGCGATTTCCTTCCGAACGAAAACGGACTTTTCGGTGCAGGGCGACGATGAAAAAGCTCAAGACGCAAGCACGGTTGTGCTGGCTCGATTGCACAGAGGGCTACGACGGAGGCAGGATTGACGGGGAAAGTGAGTCTGGGCGGAGCAAGCCCCGCCCAGACGGTCGGATCGAGATCACCCCTGCGTGAGTTCGGCGGGGGCGGAGTTGATCTTTTCGAAATATTCTTTCCCGATCTGCCCGTACAGATGGGCTTCGACCATGGTAAGCCAAAATAGCGCCGGGAATATGCCGATCAGGCACAATATCAACCCGGCGATGCTTGCCGCCAGGGCTGCCACCCAGATGATCACCGCGGCAATTACGATGTTCACCACTTCTTTCTGCACGAAGTCGAAAATGAAAGACAGGTCGAACCCCGCGGATACCTCGCCAACTTTGGCGAAATTCACCAGCACGGCAGGGGTTATGAACATCAGCACCACTCCCCAGGCCAGGTTGAGGAGACTGAACACCAGAACGAATAGCGTGCCCAAAGCCGCTGTTGCAGAATGCCCATTGGCCATGAAGTGCCCGATTTCTTCGAAGATGAGGAAAATGATGGAAGGTATCGACCAGACCAACTCGATTATGAAGAATTTCAACCCCTCGGAGAACAGTTTACCCCACTCGTCCCACTGAGGCATTGGAGTTTCCTTGCCTTCCATCACGTTTCTGACCACTTCGACGACGTACCCGCCCAGCACGAAAAGCAGGGCGAAACCCACGATGATCGGCAGCGTCAGTATCCCAAGCAGCACCAGGATCGCGCCGATGAGTATCTTGACCAACCATTCGGGGTCTTCGAACTGAAATGTCAACGACTTGACTATGTCCATCGCCATGACCTCCTTTCCATATTTTGAAGATCGATCGATTACTATTATACATCAATTTCCAACCCGGCACAACGAAGAACAATAAACGAACGTGGTACTAAAACCAGCAAATAGTCAGAGGTAAAATTAGAGACGAAGTCATTCCCCTATTTGTGAAACACCCGAAATATCTTTTCAGGCGAAATCGGCCCGCTGCGCAAGATCGAAGGTTCGTCGCCGGAGAGATCGACGATGGTGGATGGCGTGCCGCCTGGGCACCTGCCGCCGTCCAGAACCAGGTCTATCCTTTCGCATAGCTGGGATACGACGCCCTCTGCCGTCAACGGAGGGGCAGCGCCGGAAATGTTCGCGCTGGTGACGGCCATCGGCCCTGCCAGGCGCAGCAACTCGAGCGCCACTTCGTGATCCGGAACCCTGACGGCGACGGTCTCCTGACCTGCCGTCACCTCGGGCGGGACAGCAGGCGATTTTCTGAGCACTATCGTGAGAGGCCCCGGCCAGAAGCGCTCTGAAAGCCGCAGTGCTTCCGGCGGGACATCGACGGCAACCGAAGGGAGTTCGGACGCATGTGCGATCAAAACCGGTATCGCTTTGTCCCTCGGGCGGGACTTTGCCCGGTAGAGCCTCAACACAGCGTCCACCAGCCGGATCGACGCTCCTACCCCGTATACCGTATCCGTCGGGAACGCCACCAGCTTTCCTTTTGCCACGGCCTCCGCAGCCAGCTTTATGGCGTTGTCGGAAGATTTCATCACGTCACACACGATAGCCCGCCGTACTTCCTCAAGACCTCAACCACGCCGTCCTCGTCCACCGATGGAGCGACCCAGTCGGCGATGCGCTTCAGGTTTGGGGATGCGTTACCCATGGCGACCCCAACTCCAGCCCATTGAACCATTTCCAGATCGTTCTCGTTGTCGCCTATGGCCACCACGTCGTCTCGCTTTACGCCAAGGTAATCGGCGAGGAATTCCAGGGCAGACCCTTTGGAAACTTCCCTGGAAACGAGTTCGATGAACAGGTTGTGAGATTTGACGACCCGAACTTTGCTCCCGAACCGCTTCTCCGCCATTGCTCTCACCGAATCGTTCTTCTCCGGAGACGTGGTGATGATGAATTTGATCACCCTGTCCCCTACGGCCGACTCCAGGTCGTCCACTATCTCCACAGGGAGGCCGAACCAACGCCGGTAGAACTCCATCCCCTGGCGGATCCGCCTCGTCAGGACTTTGCCTGCCTGATACATCGTTATGTCGATGTCGTGCTCCGAAGCCCACTTGGCTATCTCCCTGGCCGTTGCAACCGGCAGCGTTCTCATCATGAGGGGATGACCTCCTGGAGCTTCGACCATTGCGCCCTGATAGCATATAACTGGCTCCGAAACCCCTAGTCTCCGGGCAAAAAGTTGAGTCGGGGGACAGCCCCTGCCGCTTGCCAGAGTGATCCTGTGACCGCATCCCTTTGCTGCGCGCAGGGCACACTCCACCCTTGGGGAAAGGATTGTGTGTTCGTTGAGTATCGTTCCATCGAGGTCGAAGACGAAGAGCTTCGAATCGTTATGCATGGTTCTTCTTTTTCACCGATGCTTTGATCTTTGGCAGGAGTAGCTTACCTCGGGCCATCGCCTGCTTGTAAAGCCCCCGCATCTCTTTCTTGGAAAGCTTTCTGCCGGTTGCGTACCACTGATACACTGCCATGCCGGTGGCGTATGTTCCGGCGTATGCGACCAGCACCTGCGGCACGACGCCCCAACCCGGGATCAGGCCAATGAGCTGCCTGGCGGCCTGTCTCCACAGGAATCCACTGCCGACCACCGAAAGGAGCTCCGGCAGCACGTCCTCTGCGCTCCCCTCCTCGCCCATCCCAAGAGCGATCCTGTAGGCCATTATGGCCTGGTTTTTGGTCAGGATCAGCATGTCGGCCATGTCCACGGAGATATTCAGCACAGGTACCATCTCCCCGATGCCCGACATGAGGATGTAAGTGGCGTTTTGCCAGGATACGTCCTCCACCAGCTTCTTCAGAAGGTGGGAGCGCAACGCGGGGAAGGCCCTGGCCAGGGCGGTTTGCCTCGAGGGAATAGACTTCACCAGCAACTCTGAAAGCCTTCGGAAGAACTCCTCTTTGCTGTCTTCGTTCCAAACCACAGATGCGGGACGCGGAGGTATTTCCGGCTTGGTCAGGACTTCTATCACCACATAGCCCCTGCGTCGAAGGTCGGAAACCTCACTGTTGCCGGAAACGTACAGAATGGCGTCTGCACGTTTAGCAGCGTCCTCACAGAACCGATCGCAAGGGGATGGATACGCCACCACCGTCCTGCCGGGAAGGGCGGTTCCAGCACGCGGGCCCTGGAACAGAGCGGTCAGTAAGTCCTTCCGCATTTCCTCCGAGCCGCCCACGAGCAAGAGCAGCGGAGGAATATTGGATTCTTCGCGAATTGCCGCGAAGTTGACCTCCTTCAATGTCCCCCACAAAGATTTCATCACCGATACGCTCATCCCCATTCTTGATCTACCCTTCTTTCCGGATCTTTTCCCAGTTCAGCTTGACCTGCTTCATCTCTCCTGCCCACTTCTTTGAAGCCAGTTCAATCTGCGCTATGATAGTGGCCTGTGCATCTCTCAAGACTTGCATCAAATCCATGTGTACCTGTAATTCCTTTTCGAACGACCTGAGTGCTTCTCTGAGTTCCTGATTGACCTTGTCCTGAGAGTTCCATTGGCTCTCAAGGGTTACCAACTGTTTGTGCCACATGCGGTCGTTCTCGTCCTTGAATTCCGCCAATTCTTTTCGCTGGCGTTCCTCGGCTATGCGCTGCAACTCCGATACCTGATTGATCCCCCGCCGCATTTCTTCTTTGAATTCCTCCAGAGTGTCTACAACCTTAAGCATCTCACGGTGAGATACGGCAAATTCTTCCATCTGTTCCCGGAATTTTCCGAGTTTTGTTTCTATCTCATTCCACTCCTTCTCCCACTCGGAAATCTTCTTGTCGCGAGCAGTCTCCCGGAGATTCACCCTCTCAATGAATTCTTTGTGGTCTTTGTTGATTCTTTCTACGGCGAGTTTTAGTTCCTCAGAGGTCTTCTGTTGTCTTTCGATCTGTTCGCTCAGCAACGGATACCTTGATTTCAGCTCGCCGAGGGCTTTTTGGAACGCAATGATTTCACCCTGAGTTTTGGAAATCCTTTTGTGATCCTGTTCGATCCTCTCAGATAAGAACGTAAGAGGACGAACCTTCTCCTCGACTTCTGACCTTATGCTTTCGAATTGATGCTTCAGTTCGATGATGATATCGTTGAGGCGGCCTTCTTCTGCCTCCCTAGTTTTCATCCATTCCTTAAGCCCTATCGAATGGAATGCATTTATGTCTTTCCGCATCAATGCAACTTGCTGGGAAAGCCTCTCCAAGTCCCCCCTGTACAGCCTTTCAGATTCGTGGACTTCCTCCAGCAGGTCTTCTCGGTAATCCTTCAAAGTGAGCCCAAGCTCGCTTTTCAGCTGATCCAAAGATTCTTCGATTTGCTTCAGTTTGGAAAGCTGACCCTGAACACTCGAAAGCTCGAATTCCAGCTGCTGTACCCTCGCGGTCTGTTCCTCGAGCTCGCCCATGAGTCCGGCCACCTGCTGCATCAGCCGTGCTCTTTCCTCTTTGTCCTTTTTTCTTTCCTCATCGAGCCACTTGACCATCTGGCTTATCTGGGTAATGTCCAGTTCCTTGGGCATTTTGCTTTCCTCCGTATTGGTCTACGCGAAATTATATCACCGCGATTCCGATAAAAGCAATCCCGCACGATTATGAACTCTAACGAATAATAAATAATACAAAGCGCCCGAGAGGAAATCTGAAAGGGAAAACATGGCAGAGCCGCCCGGCCTGCCCTGTGAAATTCAAATGCTTTTGCCTTGCTTCATACCACCGGCGATCTTTTCAAGGCAAAGGCTCCCCGGCATCCATCCTAGCCTTGAGTCTTTGGAATATATCTTCTTCCGAACCAGAAATCCTCGCGACGACGGCACCCGTATCAGAGATAGCCTGCTCTTCCTCCTCCGATACGAACTCCGTTCCACCGATTATCGTGACTTTTTCTGCCTGTTTCGCGTCCTCGACAGAAAATCCAAATGCTGTACCGAACCGCATCAGGTAATCGACGGTCAGAAGGAAGTTGGTCAGCGTTCCGACAACCCCTCTTTCGCCGAACAGGACGTATCTTTCAACGAATTTTTCCCTGGACATACCACCTCCTTCAGCCTTTCAGCCTCTGGGCTACGAACTCCTCCAGGCTCCGGAGGGAAGCAGGAAGTGCCTCCACTTTACATCCGTCCCTCCGCAACGATTCCGCCACGTCTTCCCCAACACCAGCGAGGAACACATTCATGGCGTGTCTTGCTTCATCGGCAGAAAATCCCGCCGTCCCATGGAGCTTCTGCATGTACGGCCTCAACAGCAGGATCCTTTCCCTGAGGAATCTGTCATCCCGGGCCAAAAGGAAGTAGTACTCGATGACTTTCTTCGGAGGAGGAACTTCCAATACTATCTCCGGCACGGTTACCGTGTCGGTGCCTGTGGTCTCTATGCCGGTTACCTCTTCCCCACCAACGGATATGGTGTACTCTCCCCGAGGGAGACCCTCGAACTTGTATTTGCCGTCCTCCGATAGAGCAGCCTCCCTGGTCCAGGAGTAAGTCTCGCTCTTCAGCAACACTGTCTGCCCCTGAAAACCATTCTTCACCGAGCCCTGGATCACACTTTGCAATGGGAAGAGAATGGTCTTTTGGTTCCTGCCGGTGAGTTCTATGGAATCTTCGATCACTCCAATTCCCTCGAGCTCAAGCCGGTACGTGCCCGCGGCGAGGTCGGAGAACTCGAAGTACCCGCTCCTGGTCAGAGTCGTCGTCCTGACAGAATTGCCCCTGCGCAGGATGACCTTCTGTCCTTCCCTACCCCCGGGTATCTTCCCGGAAATCTTGCTTGCGTGAGCAGGTGCTATCTTTGGGAGCAACTGGAAATTGATCTCGTAGCTTACAGGCCGATGTTCCTGGCCTGGGGCGTTAACCGTATCAAGGTGATCCGCCACCTCGCTTTCCCAATCTCCCTGCACCACCCGAACGCTGAAAACTCCAGCCGTGTGAAGGAATTCGTAATAACCAGGAGGCTTGGAAACGAAATGCCCGCTCTCGACCACCGGGAACCTCGTTCCCGGAGCTGCTCCTTCCCAACGCATCTCGAGTTTGATGTCGTTCAGGGGACGCCCGTCTTGGTCAAGCACCTGCCCGAAGAAAAGGCTGCGGTTGCGATTCTCCGCTGCGGGGAGCAATCGCTTCGTAACCACCCGATACACGAACCCTTGAGGGGTAGGCAGTTCGATATGCACCGAGTAGCTACCATCGCCCGTTATCGATACAGCCTCCTCGCGATTCTCAGACTGAACCGTGTATTCGCCCTGGGCTTTGACGGCAAACCGGAACTTTCCGCTGGCGTCGGCTCTGGTGGTAGCCAGTACCTCACCGTCCTCTGAGATCAAAGACACTTTCACCCCTGGGGCCGGGCTCCCGTCCTCATAGGCGATCGAGCCAATGATGTTAGCGTCCGCCGCTGGGGCAAGGTCCGTTATCCCCAGGCGAGTGACGTTCTTGGCCCTTACTTCGGTCTCGATTTCCTTTCTCCATTCGATTTTCAGCTTGTATTGCCCGGCAGGGATTCTCTGAAATTCGAACCTCCCGTTTTCGTCGCTGGAGGTCTCTGCGACCGCTTTGTCGCCCCTAACCAGGGTTAGCCGGAGTTGCAACGGCGTTCCGTTTTTGTCCTTTACGGTGCCTTCTATGGAGCCAAGAACTTCCTCCACGTTGAGCCTGGCTCTGGTAGGCAGCGCTTTGAGCGCGTCTACGGCTGGAAGGTGTCCGTTGAGGCCGAACCTTGAATCCCACCAGTGTGTGTACCAGGCCTGGCTTTCCCATCCGGGACCGAAGTAGCCTATTTCGTAATTGGCTATCAGCCAGTGGCATAGGCAGAAGAAATTGTCTGGAGCGCCCTCTCCGTGGATAACCTTCGTTCCCTGGAGGTATTCCGCTATATCCTCCACCATTTGCCTGTGGAGCTCTGGGGTGATGCGAGGATACCTCCGGTCGTCACGCCAACCGACGACAGGCCCCCCTTCAGTTCCAAGAATTGGTATCCTGAACCCCAGTGTCTCGTCCATTATGCTGTTGACGCCTTCGAACTGAAGGAAACAGTACGGTTCGTCCCTGGCGGTGTGGCCGGGGTTCTTGTCCTTCGCACGCCATCGGTTTATCAAGTCCATGGGTTGGTTGTCCCACGCCCAGGGCCCAAGGGCATCGTATTCTTCCTGACTTAGCGGCTTCCCGAGCTGATTCACATCGTCATAAGGATAGTCGAGAGGATGGTTCGAAGTATAATTGTGTATCGCAACCCACGCACCGGACTCGAGGATGTCACGTCTGCCCTTTTGCAGGATGATTTCAAAAGGATTGTCCTCGTCTGTGATCACCATCGAAGGGAGTGCGGGGAGCCCCCCGACAGATAAGATGAAATCCGCATCAAAGATGAAATTGTCCACGACCACTTCGACCCAGTTCGGTGGCATGTTGTGTCCTTGCCACTCGTCGGGCAGGTTCGGTTCGTTGTTCGTTTCGAAATACCGGACCCCCACGGAGACAAGACGGCGGATGGTATCCATTTCCCGCCCGTGGATATGTCCCGGGTTAGGTTCAGGTCTGTACAGACGGACGACCGGCATCATCCCTTCTTCGACCAACCTGGTGCATACCTTTAGCGATGACCCTCCGCCATCGTCGAGCACTTTGACCCATTTGATTTTCATTTCTTTCAGTTCGCGTATCCATCTTTCCAGCGGATCTCCCTCCGGATGGTATACGCTCGCGCTCCAATGTATGCCTCTCCCGTTGTCCTCAGGGGGTCTGGGGAAATCTTCTATACGCATGTGGTATCCTCCCTGATAAGCGCTCGCTTGCAGAATCTTCCCCGAATTATACCACAGAACCCACGAGACGCCTCCTGCGCCGTAGGTGTTGTTCGTGACCGGCTTACCCTTCCTTCAGCCTGAACCTCCACGCACACCAGTATTCCGGCGGATGCTCGTCGGGGGGGCAGGTTACCACTTCCGTTTCAATGCGCGGATCTATGGTCTTGGCGAAATACGTGTACTCCACGATCCCAACGGGCTTGCATGGAAAATCTGGGAGCCCTTTCCGCTTCCTTGCTTCCTGCACGCGGCAGGTGTTCATCCTCAGGACGATGGTGTTTTCGTCTTCTTCGATGATTTCCTGTTCGTTCACGCGTGCGTACAGCCGGAACTGAAGCGCTTTTTTCAGGGCAGGTATGCCTCCCCCGGGGGTTATCCCAAGCCGTCTCATGATTCTCTTCGCTTCGATGACCGTGAACTGCCGCCACGCTTTCTTGTCCAGTTCGATGGCGGTCTCCATACCGAACTTTTCTTCCACGCCGAGGAACCATAGGCCGTCGTGAGCAAGCCAGTTCTTGGCGGCATCCTCCAGCAGATCGATCAGATCGTCCTTTGAAAGCTTCTGCAAAACGGTTCTATCAGGCATCGGTTACCTCCAGGGATTGTTCATCGAGCGGAGCATATCTCCCCAACGGCGCCTACATGGATGCCAGCAACACGCCCAGGGCCATGGAAACGAGCCTCGTGCGGTGCGGGTCGGATCTGGAGCCGAGGACGATGGGCACTCTGGCTCCCACGATGATCCCGGCCATGACTCCTCCGGCGAAATACGTGATCGCCTTCGCCATCAGGTTCGCAGCGGAAATATCCGGTGCGACAAGAACGTCGGCTTTGCCAGCCACCTCCCCGCCGATGCCTTTGATCTTCGCTGCCTTGGGCAGGATGGCGTTGTCCAATCCAAGCGGCCCGTCCACGTACCCTCCCTTGATGATCCCCCGCTCTGCCATCTTGGCAAGCGCCGCGGCATCGAGCGTGGCGGTGTAGTTGGGGATCACCTTTTCCGTAGCGGCGACCAGGGCAACACGAGGCGGCTCGATGCCCAGGGCGCGGGCAACGTCTATCCCGTGCTGCACGATGAATCGCTTCTGCTCCAGCGTTGGGGCTATGTTCACCCCGCCATCGGTGATCAGGATCAGGCGCTCGAATCCGGGGATGTCGAACACCCCCACGTGGCTCAGCAAGTCCTTCCCTCGGATGCCGGATTCCTTGTCGAGGGCTGCTTTCAGGAACATGTCGCTGCTGATCTGACCTTTCATCACCACTTGAGCAGTCCCGTTCCTGGCAAGCTCCATGGTCTTCCTGGCCGAAGAGAGCGGACCCGGGGCGTCTACCACCTCCAGCCCTTGTAGGGACACGCCAGCTTCCCTGGCTGCATCTTCGATCTCGCCAGCCCTTCCCACCAGGAAACATCGGGCAAAGCCCATATCCATCGCTTCCCGGGCCGCAAGTACCGCTTCCGGATACTGGGCCTCTGCTATTGCCACATTCTTTGCTCCCCTGGAAACTGCTTCCTGGAGCATTTCGTCATGGCTTCGTAGCCTTTTCATCTTCTGCCTCCTTGCAAGGAAAGTTTTCAAGAGCCGTGTGTGCGGGGTCTCCCAAACGCCCACAACCCCAGGAGCGCTATCGAGGTTGCCAGAGTCGTGAGGCCTCCGAGCTTCCGAACCGGGGTGCTGAACCCGCCCATGTGCACGCGCACCACATGGTGCCCTTTCGGCACGCCCAGGGTGATCAAGCCAAACCTTCCCTCAGGCCGAATGGCAGCCGGTTTTCCATCGATCGTGGCGCGCCAGCCTGGGAAGTAGTACGTGTAGAACTGCAGCACGACCGGCGTACTGGCGTCGACTTCCACCACGTCCGTCGAGCCACCGTGGAAAAGCTGGCGAACCGTCCCTTGGCCTTTCAGCACGTGTGCTTTCACAAGCTCCTTGCTCTTCCCACGGTAGTACGGCACCATTGGGGAATCCTTCGGCTGGCTTTTGGTCCATATCGTCATGCCGATCATGTCGGGATACTGGAGTTCGAAAGCCGTCGGGCCACCCGGAGACTCGTCCACCTTCGAGATATCGGTGAGCCGGGGTGTCACGTACCACAGGCTTCCCAGAACCACCAGGGAAGCCAGGAAGAACCCCATCTGCGGCGCCTTCAAATCCAATGCTGGCAAGAGACCACCCGCCATGACCGCCATCGCGAGGGCCGCGATCCCTAAGAATCTCCACGGGAATTGTATCAAGGAGAGCGACGGAACGTGATCCCAGACCGGTTCCGAAGCTTTCGTCATCATGAACATGGCGACAAGGAGAACCACCCCGGCGAACAGAATCTCCTCGCGCTCCCGCAATCTGGATTTCAAGGCGAAGCAGCACCCCGAAGCAGCCAGAGCAAAGGCCACCAGCCCGAGTTGCAGAGGCATTCCATCCTCCGGGCCCGGGACAGAGTACCCAAACCCCCAGAAAGGCTCGAAGAGCTGGAAGAAATAGGTGAAGTTCATCCGGTAGTTGTAGCTTCCTCCCACCCATTGCGACTCCACGATGTACTTTTTCTCGACCACGGCGGGGAACAGGAAAATCGCCGCAAACCCGATTGCCAGCATCCCGGCGAGAATCGAGTAGGAAGTCGCCTTGAGAGGGAACTTCTTTTCACGGAACCACGCGCACGCCAGCCAGAACGCCACCCACGCTGCCAGCACCGGCGTGAAAAGGATGATCGTGCCGGAGTGGGTGAGCATCAGCGCTCCGTACGCAACAGCAGCAACGCTCACGCTCCTCAGGGATTTGCGTCGGGCGAGTTCGTAGAACGCCAACAACACCCACGGGAACCACGCCACGGCAGCGTACTCGGCGTAAGCCGCCCTCACGTAGATGTCCACCAGGTGGTACGGCACGTACACGTACACCAGCCCCGCAACTATCGCCCCCCACCGGTTGCGCCACCATCTCAACACCAGAAGGTAGGTTCCCAGCATCCCAAACAGGGTAAACAGAATCCAGCCAGCCTTGACGGAGTTGGTGAACCCGAGGCCGATCAGGTGGAACGCCTCCGCCACGTAATAGGCCAGCGGTGCGTACAGGAGCCAAAGGGGATACCCGTAGCCGAGGGCGTGGTCTGGCCCCCACCGAGGCCAAAACACGCCTTCCTTTATGTTTTGATCCATCTGAACCAGGAAGAAGACACTATGGTGTGCGTCGTGAGCCTGAGTGAAGTAACCTGGAGAAAACAGGGGCGCAATCGCAAACAGGCTGAAAACAGCCATGATGGCGAAGTCGGTCAGGACCTCTTTGTTTTTCTCGTAGAGCGATTTCATCCTCCAATGACCCCTAAGGCGTGGGACGCTGTAAAGAGCAGTATGCCAGAAGCCACCACCACATTCAGCGATTCGACGTCGGACGACATCGGTATTGTTACCTTCACATCGGCGGCTTCCAGGCTTTGTCGGCTGACCCCGAACGCTTCTCCACCCACGACCAGCGCCGATGGAGCTTCCCACTGCACCTTCCACAGAGAAATGCCTCCGCTCACGGCGGAAACGTACAGCCGATACCCCGCGGCGTACTCATTCCAGGCGTCTCCCGACGCTACTTCGGCTATGCGCCTCAAAGCCACCTTGAAATGTGCCCCCATGCCAGCGCGCACGGCCTTTGGATTATAAGGGTCGACCGAGCCGTGAGTCAAGAGAATGCCTCTGACCCCTGCTGCGCTCGCCGTCCTCAATATCGCTCCCAGGTTCCCCGGCTCTCGAACCCCGTCGAGCACGAGCACGAGCGGCGGACGTTCGGGCCAGGGGAGTTCCTGCATCGGCACCACAGCGATCACGCCTTGCGGCGTGGTCGTGTCGCTCACCAGGCGTAAGACCTCCTCCGAGACTTCGAAGCATGGCACGCCTGCAGACTCCATCGCAGCGAGCAACTCTTTCCCGCCGGAATCAAGCCATCTGGCTACATAGAGGCAGAACTCCGGGAGTGCGCCGGCCTGAAGAGCTTCCCTCAGGAGCCGGGTTCCCTCCACAACGAAAGCCCTTTCCCTGTAGCGGGCTCTCCTTTGCTCGATGAGCTTCCTGACGAGCTTGATCTTCGGGTTGGCAGCGCTGGTAATCAATCTCGAACCCTCCTCACCAAAAATCCGGCCTACAGCGAGTCACTGCAGGCCAGATTCTTCCGACTATTCTGCCCCGATGCAGAAGGAAACCGCAAAGCGCGTTTCTGGGCTTAGATCGTTTCCCTGTGGAGCGTAGCGAGGAATTCCCGGTTGCTCCTGGTCTTGGAAAGTCGCTCCAAAATCGGAAGGATGGCCTCCAGGCTTCCTCCCATAGCGTCGATCATCCGCCTCAGCGTCCAGACCCGCTGGAGCACGTCCGGCTCGAGGAGGAGTTCTTCTCGCCTGGTTCCGGACTTCTCGATATCGATTGCGGGGAATATCCTGCGCTCGGCGAGCCTGCGGTTCAGGTGGAGTTCCATGTTGCCGGTGCCTTTGAATTCTTCGTAGATCACGTCGTCCATCCGGCTGCCGGTATCGACCAGACACGTGGCGATGATTGTGAGGCTACCACCTTCCTCGATGTTCCGGGCTGCGCCGAAGAACCGCTTCGGCGGGAACAGCGCCGCCGGATCGAGGCCGCCGGAAAGGGTTCTGCCGGTGGGAGAGATTACCATGTTGTACGCCCTGGCAAGCCTGGTGATGGAGTCCAACAAAATCACCACGTCCCGCTTGTTCTCCACCATCCTCTTGGCACGCTCCAGCGCCAGCTCAGCGACCTTCACATGCAAGCGGGCCGGGTCGTCGAACGTGGAAGCCACCACCTCAGCGTCCACCGACCGGTCCATGTCCGTTACTTCCTCCGGCCGCTCGCCGATCAACACCACCATCAGATCGACATCGTCGTAGTTGGTGGTAATGCCGTTGGCAATCTGCTTCAGGATCGTCGTCTTCCCTGCCTTCGGCGGCGAGACGATGAGCCCGCGCTGCCCCCGGCCGATAGGCGCGAGCATGTCGATCAAGCGCGTGGCGAGGATATTGGGGCGCGTTTCCAGCTTTAGCTGCTGGTTGGGGAAAATCGGCGTCAGTTGCTCGAACCTGGGCCTGCGGTAGGAAAGCTCGGGATTAGCGCCGTTGACAGCTTCCACCTTCAGCAGCCCATAGTACCGCTCTGTCTCCTTCGGCGGCCTGACCTGCCCGACCACGAAATCGCCGGTCCTGAGGCCAAAGCGCCTGATCTGGGACTGAGAGACGTAGATGTCCTCGGGCCCGGGCAGCAGGCGCTCCGATCGAAGGAACCCCACGCCGTCCTCAGTGATATCGAGCACCCCGCCACCGAATATCAGACCTTGCTTTTCGGCGTTGGCTTTCAGGATTGCCATGACTAAATCGTATTTCTTCATCCTGGTATAGCCGGTAACGCCAATTTCCCTGGCAAGGTCTCGGAGCTCCGCGAGGCTCCTTTTCTCCAGCATACCAATGTTCAGGTTAAACTGAGGCGTGAGCTCTTTCTGCTCTTTCTGAACTCCCTGGGAAGAGCCGTCCTGCGTTTCCTGATTTTTTGTTTCTCCACCATTTTCCTGTTTTTCTGACTCTGTCATGTTTTGATGACCTCCTTGAACGAGTGCAATCGATTAACCTCCCCGTGACGCGGATCCGGTATTATTATGGGGGGATGAATTTTCGACCTTGATAAAAGGCTCTATGAAGCCGTAAACTTAAAATTTAAAGTGACACTGGCGGAAAACATCCACGAATGGAGCATCCGCGGCTTTCTACGCGCCCGCATATTATATCAAACCATTCCTCGGTATGTCAAACTTTTCACTTAACCTATTTTGACACCTTTTTAGGCTGTTTTTAAGTGTCATCCGTGGATGCCCCCAAACCGTCCTGTTCCATATTGGCTGGATCAACGGCCATGGCCACGTCCATCGATAAGACACCTCCCAGGACAAGACGCATTTATCCGCCCAGGACGAGACCGGAAGCGAAGCACTGACGTCGGATAGAATCTGGGGGATCCCGCTACTCACATTCGAAATACCTGATCCTCTCTTTCTTGAACTCCCGCACGCTGTACAGAATAGTATAATCTTTTACATCGATCGCTGTAGAAATACGTTTTGCAACCTGCTCACACTCTGCTCTGCTTTTCCCGTGGACCATGGTGAAGAGGTTGTAAGGCCAGTCCGGGTATGTGGGGCGCTGGTAGCAGTGGCTCACTTCCGGGAAAGCCGCCGCTGCAACCCCGGCCTGCTCTATCCGATCATCCGGCACGCGCCAGCAGACCATGCCATTCGCAACGAACCCCGCCTTCCGGTGCCGAAGTACCGCAGCGAACCGACGCATCCACCCGCTCTCCTGCGCCAGCCTAAGCCACGATAGCACTTCCTCCTGGCTCACGCCCAGCCGCGCCGCAGCAGCTCCAAAAGGCTCCTCTGACAGCGGGATATCGTCCTGCAGCACTTTCACGAACATCTTGTCCCGATCGCTGAGGGGCGGAGACTGCTTCCGCTCATGCTGACGAGCGTCCCTGATCGAGCCGCTGCCCATCCTCAGTTGCACGCCAATCTTGAACATCCTGATAGTGGGCAACAATCTGTACTCTCGGATGCCCGCTTCGCTGACAAGTCTGGCTACTTCTTCCTCTAAAGACCTGCCCGGCGGCACGGCAATGGTGAACCATAGGTTGAACCTGTGCTCCCGTTCGTAATTGTGGCTGACTCCGGGATATTCGTTTACCACGCTTGCTGCTTCTTCGAGCCGTCTTGGTTCCACAGCAGCAGCAACCAGGCTCGACCGGTATCCGAGCGCTCGTGTATCGAAAATAGGGGATATCTGCCGGATTATTCCTTCCGACTTCAATGCCCGAACACGCTCCAGCACTTCCCAACCGGGAACGCCTACCATCTCTCCAAGGGCATCCCACGGCCTCCGCTCGAGCGGAAACGAAGCCTGCATCTCGTCCAAAAGTCGCATATCGGTCTCGTCCAAAATTTTCCTCCCTTTCACGCTCTGTGCAACTCATTACGAGGCCAGAGTATCCACTTCTCGAAATGGAATGCAAGATTCCCCTGCACCATCTTGACGCTCACACAACTCTCCGCCTATAATTTTCTAGTTTGGTGCGATCTTCGCCCCAACGGTTTTCAGTGGGGAAAGGGGTATTTTCTCTCAGGAAAGCGGGGTTTTGCGCGTCTGAGTAGCCCGGCGTGGTTCGAGCCGGAAAGAAGATCGCCGCGTTCGTCCGGACAGGAAACGTAGGCTAAATCTCGTTCCGCGATTCCGGACGCCATATGACCAAGGAGGAATGTAATGTCGGTCGCGGTTTCGCACAAGCTCTCGAATTCGCTGGAGGGAGCACTGGCGGGTGGTGGAGACCCCGCCACCTCCCCCCTGTACGTGTTCGGGCCGTTCTTGAAGCTGATCGTAGTGGCCGGCGTTGCCGAAGTGACTTTCGGGGCCAGCGTGTGGCTCGTAGTGTTCACGATAGCCACCGTCTCGGCGATGTACCGGCTCGTCATGAGTTGGGTTACGGATGGGAGCGGCGGCAGTGGCCTCACTGAGGAAGAGTTCGGAGGGTGGGCGGTCAAGATAAACGCCGGGATAACCTTCGTGGAGTACACTTTGACGTTTCTGGTGAGCATGGCAGCGCTCGTAACTTTCATCGCAGACCGAGCCCCGGTGCTCAACCAGGCAATCGGCCCCCTGACTTACAGGGCGATAGCTGCCGTGGCGCTCAGCCTGCTCACCGGATGGCTGGTGAACAGAGGGCCGAAGACGGCTGCCGTCATCTTCGGACCGGCTACTGCCGGGGTACTGCTGCTGCTTTGGATAATGAATATCGCCACGGTCGTGAAATTCGGCATACACCTGCCGGATTTTTCCCTGAAGGCTTTTACCGACGGCTACCTGCACTACACGCTTGCGGGGTATTCCAGAATTCTCGCTGTTATGACCGGCATCGAGGTGTTTGCAAACCTGGTGGCGGCATACGACGGCACGCCAGAGGAACGGAGCAAGAAGGCCTTCGGAAGCCTGCTCATCATCATGGGCACGGCGGCGGTCACGATGGTGATCACCGGGCCTGCAATTTTCCGCCTCTCCGATCCGACCAACCCGGAAGTATCCGTTTTCACCCAGACCATGGACAAGCTGCTCCCGCAATGGCTTTCGTACGCCGGGACGCTCGTCGGGGTTGCCGTGCTGCTTTCGGCATGCGCCGCGAGCGCGCAGGGATTGCAGAACCTCGCCCTGGGGCTGAAGGATAGGCATTACATTCCGGAAATCCTGGGACGCAGGAACAAATTCAACGTGGCGGACATGCCGGTCTGGTTGGAAGTGGGCATTGCCTCCATATGCTTTCTCTTCATAGGCACCAGCGAGGAGATATATCTTTCCGTGTATGCCGCCGGGGTATTCATCCTCCTGAGCATGACCGGGTGGGCTGCTGCCAAAAGGCTGATCAGGCAACTACGCCAGGAATTCGACCTTTCCCACATGGGAACTTTCGTGGGGACTGTCATGGCGGCATTTCTGACATCCGCCGCCACGGTGATAATCTTCGCCGAACGGCTGAAAGAAGGCGCCTGGACGTACTTCCTGTTCATTCCGGTGCTTTACGTGGCTTTTACTTACTTCAGGAACAAGCTCGGTGCGCCATCGCCGGTGCTGGAAGAGCTGGGCAAGCTGGAGGAAGCCATGTGGACGACGGAAGCTCTGGTCCCCAGCGAACCGGAGACCGTCGAGATACTGCCCGTTGTCCTGGAGCCTTGGAGTGCATCGCCTGAGCGAATTGCCCTGTGGAGGAGCAAGAAGCAGGTACCGCGGAACATCCTGATCCCACTGGATGGCTCGAAGTTTGCGGAGAACGCCATCCCGGCAGGAAAGTTCCTCGCCACCCACTACGACGCCACAGTGACCCTGCTCTCGGTATGCTCCAGCGACAGCGAGGCAGAAGAGAAACGCTCGTACCTGGAAGGAATAGCGAAGAGCATATCCGCAGAAGGGCTGAAGGTGGCGATCGAAGTGGCCAAAGGGCGGGTATGCGAGACCATCGGCGAGGTGGCCAGGAAAGTTTCCGCCGATATGCTCATAATGACGACCCACGGGTGGGGCGGCTGGAAAGGGCTGCTGCGCAAGAGCAGGGCTGTGGAAATACTTCGTTCCGTTTCCATCCCGTCCGTCATCATCCGCCCGAGGAACGGGACCGTGCCGCCTCCAAGGGTCGACCGGGTGCTCGTGCCTCTGGATGGCTCCGTATTCTCGGAAAGGGTGCTTTCCTATGTTCGCGCGCTCGATCCTTCCTTCAACAGCACGGTGATACTGCTTTCTGTGCCCGACGTGCCCGAGCCCGGACTCTACGGCACGCTGGCGGACGTGGTTGCGCGATTGCGCAGGAAAGCGGAGTCCCAATCCCGGAGCTACCTGGAGGCCATCGCCGAGGTGCTCAGGGAAGATGGTTTGAAGGTGGAGACCGTGGTGACCGGCTCGAATCCGGTCAAGACTATACTCAGGGTTAGCGAAGAGAAGAAAGTGACGTTGATAATGATGTCCGCCCGTGGGCGCGGAGCTACTTCGAGTTCTTCGCTCGGTGGGGTGGCCGTACGGGTGTTGCGGCAGGTTCGAAGGCCGCTCTTCTTGCTGCCAATACACGACGAATCCACGAACGCGAAAGTGAGGTAATGCGGGCGAACCAGACGGCTTGCCGCTACAAAACGCGTAGGTCGAGTCGTCTGACTCGACCAAATCAGGGCAAGGCTTGTCCTCGCCCCTACCGCGCTGACGCCTAGATGCCGCTTGATCTTCACCGGCCTTGCCCCACGTACTCAGAAATATTGTTTCTTTACCTCTGCGTCTCTCATGCCTCTGCGTCATACTAACGAGCCAAACAACTGGCCGCCACAAAACGCGTAGGTGGGGTCGTCAGGCCCGACCGATCCGTGGATACCCATCGGCATAAGTGCGTTCCGAGCGAGACCGCTTGCCTCTTAGTAATAATCATCCCGCTTCAATCATACATTGAGGGCGCAACCGGCAGTTCTCCTCTTCATGTCATGTGCATTGGGTCTCATAAACTTTCACACAACTAACCGACTTTCTTGCGATTAACTATGTCAAGTACAATAAAAACTCTTGACAATCTTGTCCCTTTGTGTTACTGTGTAATGCAAATAACCAACCAGAGCAGAGAGGTAGCAGATGATCAGAGAAAGGGTCTCGGAAGACATCTACGTTTTCACCAGCGAGCTCTACGCTCAGGTGACGGCTGGTTTGATACTCACCCAAGAGGGAAGTGTGGTGGTAGATACGATGCCATTTCCACGGGAATCCAAGGCGTTGAGGGATTTCGCCCTTCGCGTAAGCGGACCAAAGGGCATCAGGTACGTGATCAACACCCACTCCCATGCAGATCACGTCTATGGGAACTACCTGTTCGAAGGTTCCGAGATCATCGCGCATAAACGTGCTCGGTATCTGATGGAAAAATATGGCAAGCCCGCTCTCGAAGAGGCGAAAGTAACTTCTTCCGACCTGAAGGAAGTGCGAATAAGGCTTCCGGAAATGCTTGTGGAGGACGAACTCACCATCCGGCTCGGTGAGAAAACGATACACATTCAGCGGCTTCCGGGCAACTCGGAAGACGGGATCGGGATACACGTGATAGAGAAGAAGGTCTTCTTTGCCGGTGACGTGGTCATGCCCGTCCCCTACATTGTTGGTGGAGACCTCAAACAGCTCATGCACTCGCTTCAGAAGCTAAGCCAGCTTCAGCTGGACGCTTTGGTCCCCGGACACGGCCCGGTGCTGCTGAAAGGTGAGATTCCGGAGAAGCTCTCGAAAAGCATGACGTACCTTCGTACCATCGACAGGCTCGTAGAGCAGACGATCGCCAGGGGAAAGCCGAAGGAAAGCCTTTCACAGATCAGCGTGGACGCATGCGGAATCCCGCGGATAGCGCTGGGCGGTCTGGCGCAGGACCTGCACGTGGCGAACCTGTTCTGGCTGTACGACCAGAAAATGCAGAAGCGCCAGAAGCAAGCGGAAGCAGAAAAGGTTGCCTGAATGGGCGAAGATAGGCTCAAGAAGGAAATCGAATCTCTGTCCCCGGCGGAACGGCGAGAACTCTTTTCCTGGCTTAAGGAGATCGTGCTCGAGGAGCAAAGCGGCGAGAAGCGGATGACCATAGTTTTCGACGGCGGGAGCCGTGGCAATCCTGGCGTCGGCTATGGAAGTTATGCGATCATCCTGCCCGGCGAGTCCCCGATCCTCACGAGGCTTGATTTCGAGGGCGTGCTGACGAACAACCAGGCCGAGTACAAGACGCTGATCGAGGCGCTCAAGGGAGCCGAGCGTCTTTTGAAGGAGAGGGGCGAAGACCCGAAGCTCTGGACGTTGGATGTGAGAGGCGATAGCAAGCTCGTGATCAACCAGGTGCTTGGTTCCTGGGCTGCCAGGAACGAACGGCTGGCCGCTCTTCGGGACGAGGCGAAACACCTGATGACCAGATTCGGACGCGTGACCCTCACCCACCATCCAAGGGATGAAAGCGTCAAAGTCCTTGGACATTGACGCAAGCCCAGGCGCTCTTTGCAATGCCCGAACAACGATGGCACAATTCGCCGGGAGGATGCATGGGAAACGTCATAGAAATCGAGCTCGAGGGCATAGCGCACGGCGGGGAGGCTTTCGGTAGATACGAAGGGAAGATCGTCTTCGTGGCATACGCAATCCCCGGGGAAAGAGTACGGGCAGAGGTCGTTCGGGAGAAGAAGAACTGGGCTCGAGCCAGCTTGCTCGAAGTCATCACGCCGTCGCCGTACAGGGTAGAGCCGAGATGCCCACATTTCGGGCAGGGTAAGTGCGGCGGTTGTCAATGGCAGCACATCGCGTACCAGAAGCAGGTTGAGCTGAAGCGGGAGATCGTAGAGGAGCAGCTTCGGCGAATCGGGCACCTGGAAAATCCTCTTGTTCGGCCAGTGGCGCAGGTCGGCGGGCCGTGGCACTACAGGAACAACGCCCGGTTTGCCGTTGGGAAGCACGGGCGCCTTGGGTTCAAGAAAGCTCAAAGCCATGAAATCGTCCCCATCGAAGAATGCAGCATACTTCACCCCGCGGTAAACGAACTTTATCGAGGCTTTGAACTGTCGTGGTCTCCCCTGGTCGCCGTCAGGATCAGGCACGGCGTGAACACTGGCGAGGACATGCTGGTGCTGGAAACCAGGGGAAAGGAACAGCCGGAGATCTCCGTCGATGTGCCGGTTTCCATCGTGCTTCGGGCAGGGGGCGATTTCGTGCCGCTGATAGGGCTGCCGTACATCCACGAGGAAGTGGCCGGGATCAGGTATCGGGTCTCTGCCGGGAGCTTTTTCCAGTCGAACACCGCTGGCGCGGAAAAGCTGGTCGAGCTGGTAGATGCATACCTGGAACCAAAGCCTGGCCAGGCGGTGCTGGACGGGTACGCAGGCGTCGGGCTGTTCAGCCTCCAGTTGTCCCGGAACGTGGGGCAGGTCGTTGCTATCGAGGAAAACCCGTGGGCCACGGAAGACCTGGCCCGAACGGCCGAGGATTTGGGCGTGGACAATCTCTCTCTGTTCGAAGGGCCTATGGGGGAGGTTGTAGAGGCGCTGGATCAGCGAATCGATGCGGCGGTCGTGGACCCACCGAGGACCGGAATGGAGAAGAACGTTCCGGCAGACCTGGTACGTCTTGGAGTGAGGAAGCTCGTGTACGTTTCCTGCGACCCAGCGACCATGGCCCGGGATTCCGCCAATTTGCGCTCGGCGGGGTTCGATCTGATCGAAGTACAGCCGGTCGATATGTTTCCGCACACTTTCCACATAGAGAGCGTTTCCCTCTGGATAAGGCACGATTAGGCACCCTTTCGATGCGGCTGCGAGTTCACCATCAAATGTGCTCCTTTCCAACCAACCTGAGAGGTTCCTCATTTCTTTTAGACCGTCACACGCACTACAAACCCGCAGTGCGCCCAAACCCGTGTCCAAGGGCAATGTCTTCGCTTTGTTACTTTGTTTCTTGTTGGGGTAGAATAGAAATGAGGTTCGTTTTCCGGAGAAAAGCTTTGCAGCGAGGGGAAAATGAGATCTAAATTCTTCCGTGTGGCTATCGGCTTGGCGTTGATCGGAGCGTTCTTCCTGCAGGGATGCCAGCGCGGCTCTGATCTGGTAAAGTTCAACGAAGCAACCAAACAAGCTGTTTTCGAAACCCTCAGCGCTCAGATGAAATCCGTAGGGGTGACCGTCGTTGTACCTCCGACGGAAGAAGCCACGGCTACGAACACCCCGGGCAAACCCACCGAGCCTCCTACTCAGCCTCCCTCGAGCGCGAGGTCGTCCACGCCGTCGCCTGCACCCACGCCTTCGAGTACTCCGGTGCCGATCCCTCCCACACAGAAAGCCACGGCCGCGGCAACTGCTTCTCCGCCCGGTTCGCATAAACCGTCGGCGGTGGTTATCTGGCACAGCTATCCCCCGCAAATGGAAAACGTCCTCAACAAAGCGGTAGACGCGTATATGAAAGACCACCCCGAGTCCAGGATACAGGTCGTGAAGCAGCCGGATATCCAGGAGGCGATTTCCAACCTCACTGATGCGACCGGGTATCCGGACATCATCGCATTCACCTCAAACAACGTCGGATCGCTTGCGGAAAGTGGCACCATCATCCCTCTCAACCAGTTGATTCACAAGCTCGGGCTGCCGTTCAAAAATGAGTTCGAGCCGCTTGCCCTCAAATCGGTCTCCTACCAGGGGTTCGTCTGGGCGGTGCCTCATTCCCTGGGTGGGCTCGCGTGGGTGAGGAACACAGACCTTGCGAAAACCGTCCCGACGAACATCGACGATTTCCTGAAGCAGAGGGCAGAGTTCGAAAAAGAGCACCCGGGCGACATATATTTCCTCTATCCGGGACGTGACAATCCGTATTTCAACGCCCCGTGGCTCTACGGCGAGGGTGGCTTTTACATAACCGACAACTACAAGGTCGGCATAGACACGCCCGGCGGGATAAAAGGTATGCAGCTCGTGCGCAAAATAGCCATGTCGATTCCGAAACGACAGATCTCCGTCCCGCCGGAGGAGCTTTTCTCCACCGGGAAGCTCGCTTGGATAATGACCGAAGGTCAGATCCTGGATCAGATGAAGGAAGTTGTTCCAATCGACCTGCCCCGGTGGCCTGTGCTGGAGGATGGGAAGCGGGCAAAGCCACTCGTCACGGCGTGGTGCTTTGGAATCTACTCCGGATCGGCTTTCCAACCGCAGGCGGTGCGCGTCGCAGACGATCTGGCTGTGAAGTACATCCCGGAAGCAATGAAAGGACAGGTCGGGTTCGCCCCGGCATCCATCAAGTTCAACAACTCGTTGGTCTCCAAAGAGCCATCGAGCCTGCTTGCCAAGCGGATAATTCAGATTCGAGACGGCGCTCCGTTCCCCAACACGCCCGCGATGGACATCCTATGGAACCCGCTTGCGAACATGTGGCAGGCGGTGTTGAGCGGCGCACCGATAGAAGATGCGGCCAAGCAGACCCAAAAGCTCATCGAAGATAGCATCAAGGCGGTATGGGGAGCTGGCAGCCAGTGAGGGTTGGCGCAGCGAGATACGCCTGCAGCGCCTGGATTTGACATCGACCTGACGGTACAGTACAATTTTGGATGCTTGTGGCGCATTCGTCTAGTGGCCTAGGATATCGCCCTCTCAAGGCGGAGACATGGGTTCGAATCCCATATGCGCCATCCGGCCCCGGAGCGAAAGCCTGGGGCTTTTTTCGTTACAGAGGTGCTACGTGGGCAAAAAGGTGAAAAGGGCAATATACCTGGCGCTCGAGCTCCTGTTCCTGATCTTCTTCGTTCCGGGCAATTCCCTCACGCCCCAGATGGTGAAGGACAGGAAGCTGGAGATGATCGTCGACGGCTGGCATTTCGCGCTGACTCGATGGGAAGTGAGCGCGATCTACGAAAAGCTGGAGACGGCGGTGGAGCGTCCGCAGAAACACCTCACGCCGGAAGAATCCAGGCGCCTGGTAGTGGAATACGTCCAAACTGCCCAGAAGATTGGGCAGTTGGAAGGGGAGATAACGAAGGATTATGCCCTGGGCGATAGCAAATCGCTGGAGAAAGCCAGAGAGCTACAGGCCGAGGTCTCCAGGCTCAGGGCTGTTCAGGCAAGACGCAGGCCCACGGTCGAGGCAATCCTACAGCGGATGATCTCCGACACGATGGAATCGGAGCACCTCGGCATGTTCGGCAAGGTGTTCCCGCCGGTGGAATTTCACTTCACGGAGACGCCGAAATACCTGGTGATCTCCCCAAGGAACAAGATCGAGATGATAAAGGGAATAACCCTCAAGCCGGATATCCCGGTCTCCGTGCAGGACAAAATGGAAAGGACGATACACGACACCCTCGACTGGAGCGCGCTGGTGGATGGGCTTGGCGGGTTCTCGCTGTACCCGACCATGGTGACGGATCAGGCCGATCTCAACTGGATCATGAGCACCATAGCGCACGAGTGGACACACAATTACATGGCTTTTCACCCTCTTGGCTGGCACTACTACGACAACCAGGACATGCACACGATCAACGAGACCGTCGCGGACATCGTGGGGAACGAAATCGGTCGGAAGACGATGAAGAAGTACTTTCCACAGCTTTTGCCGCCTCCGCCATCGCCGTTTCCGCCTCCACCGTCACCCCGGCCGAAGTTCGACTTCAACCAGGAGATGCGGAAAACGTACCTTCACGTGGTCGAATTGCTGAAGGCGAACAAGATCGACGAGGCGGAACGGTACATGGAGGAGCGGCGAAAGGTCTTCGTCGCGCATGGCTATTACATCAGGAAGCTGAACCAGGCATACTTTGCGTTCCACGGAAGCTACGCTGCGGGCCCTGGCGCCATCAGCCCGATCGGCCCCAAGCTGCAAGAGCTCCGGGCGCTATCGCCGTCGCTCGCGTTCTTCGTGCACACCGTGCAGGGGTTCAAGAACCCGAAAGACCTGGATCGGGCGTTGCAGAAACTCCGACGCAGGGAGGAAGCGCGGGGTGGCGCTCGGCCTGGCTATGCCTGCGGCGCTTCTCCGGCGGCTTCCGCGTACGCCAGGTAAGTCTGCCGCGCTGTCTTTTCCCAGTCGAACATCGCCGCCCTTTCCAGCGCTTCAGCCGCAAGCCGATCCCGCAGATCAGGGTCGGTAACGATCGAAATCATCGCTTCGGCCCACCGTTCCGGCTCCGTTGGCGGCAGGAGCAAGCCTGCAGTCCCGACGATCTCCGGCAAAGAGCTGGAATCGGACGCTATCACCGGCGTTCGGCATGACATGGCCTCCAGAACCGGGAGCCCAAATCCTTCGTAAATCGAGGGGAAGAGGAATGCCGTAGCCCCGGAATACACACCTGGTTTGTCCTCCTCGTCGATCCATCCCGGGAAGACAATCCCTTCGGCACCGGCTTCCGCGGCGAGCCTGCGGGGATCGGGGGTAAAGGGGGAATCCTTCCCCGGCAGTTTCCCGGCCACGACCAGATTCACATCCTGAAGCCCGGCCATTTTCCACGCCTCCACCAGCGTGCGCAGGTTTTTCCTGACGTCGAAACCGCCCAAGTAGAGGAGATACGATCGTGGCAGCCCGTATTTGCGGCGCACGCGATCCATCTCTTCCCGGTTCGATGGCCTGTACCGGCGATCCGCTGCGAGCCAGATGCGCCTGACCCTGTCCGATGGGATGCCAAGGTGGGACATGATGTCCCTCCGGGACGCTTCGGAATCGGTCAGTATCAGAGCGGCCCTGCGGGCGGTCAGGGACACGAGCGCCGTGTAAGTTCTGACCATCAGGTTCCCCCTGTACTCAGGCAGGATGCGCGGTATCAAGTCGTGGATGGTCACCACGGTGGGAACCGGGGAGAATGCCGGAGGAGCCCAGTACGGCACGTGCAACACCGAGGCTCCGGAAGCCGCGGCGGCTCTGGGAGCCGTTACTTGCTCGAACCAGAGCTTCGTCAGGTTTCCGCGCAAGCGCAAGCGTGCGGCCAGCGCACCCGGAGGTGCGGCTCTGGCATTGGGCTTTAGCAGCAGGCGGAACCGGTCCCGGGGGGCGATTTCATGAAGTGCGTCGAAGAGCCGGTGCAGGTATTGTCCGCTCCCGGTTTGCTTCTCGCCCCAGAACCACCCGCTTATCAGTACATCCATCAGAAAGGACGATGCTTCTCGAAATACTCCACCGTCAGGCGAAGGCCCTCGTCGAAATCAACCTGAGGCTCCCAGCCCAGCGACGCCTTTGCCTTGCTCGCATCCAGGTAGATCCGGTACACTTCGCCTTTCTTGGCCGGGCCGTAGTTCGCCTCGTGCGGATAGCCGGTCAGCTCTTTCAGCTTCGCGAAGATGGTGTTCACGTCCACCGGCTTGCCAGTGCCCAGGTTGAATATCCCGTTGTCGCCCCTGGTCAGCGCAAGCAGGTTGGCGCGAGCCACATCCCCCACGTAAACGAAATCCCGCTGCTGCGTCCCATCGCCGTTTATCGTTACCGGCTGCCCGGCGAGCATTCGGCCGGTGAAGATTGCGATGACCCCGGCTTCCCCGAATGGGTCCTGCCTTGGGCCGTAGACGTTCGGGTATCTGAGCACCACGTAGGGAAGCCCGTAATTGGCATGGTAGAGGTACAGGTAATGCTCCACGGTGTGCTTGCTGGCTCCATACGGGTCCAGGGGATTGATCGGGTGCTCCTCGGTGACTGGCAGGTAGAGCGGCTCGCCGTACACTGCCCCTCCCGTGGATGCGTAGATGAATCGCTGAACCCCAAAGTCCTTTGAGGCTTCCAGCAGGTTGATGGAGCCGATTATGTTGACCTCGGCGTAAACGTCCGGCCTTTCCATCGATTCCCTCACGTTGGCCAGAGCCGCCTGGTGCACGACCACGTCGAATCCTTCAAGCTGGAACAAGAGCCGCAACTGCGTCTTGTCCCTGATGTCCAGGTGGTAGAACTGGAGGTAAGGCGGGACGTTTTCGCGCTTTCCATGCGACAGGTCGTCGATCACCACCACCTCATGCCCCGCTTCCAGATAAACATCGACCACGTGCGAGCCGATGAATCCTGCTCCACCGGTTACGAGAACTTTCATCCTTGATCCTCCAACTTATCGAGATTTGCGATCAATAGGCCGCGCTCTACGGGCGATGAGCTATGCTCACGCTCCGCCCGCGGCCCGTTCCGGCGAACCGACCACAGCCGAGAAATTGCCGTCGCTCACGGCGATGTCCAGCCACCTGCCATTATCCACGTCATGCACGCTGGAGACAACCTTTCCGGAGTCGATATCTCGCACGACGGCATACCCGCGCTGAAGCACTGCTTTCGGGTCGAGGGCCTTGAGCCGGGCAAGCTCCACGCCGAGTTCGTGCTTTCTTTCCATCAGCGCCCGGTCGATCGCCATCTCCAGCCTGCGCTCCAGTTCGTCTACCATCTGCCGCCGGTACGCAAGCTGCCTTACGGGCGACCTCATGCTCAGCGCCGACTGAAGCCTGCGCAGTTCCAGCCTTTCCTCGCCCAGCTTCCTCGAGATGCTGTTCACGAGGGCGGCTTTGTATCCCTCCACCAGCCCTTTCAGCTCGCGCCTGTCCGGAACGGCGGCCATCGCAGCTCCGGTCGGCGTAGGGGCGCGCCGATCGGCGACGAAATCCGCTATCGTGAAGTCGGTCTCGTGCCCCACGCCGGAGATCACCGGCACCCTCGAGCGGGCTATGGCCCTTGCCACCGATTCGTCGTTGAACGCCCACAGGTCTTCTATGGATCCACCGCCCCGGGCGAGGACGATGGCGTCCAGATCGCAACAATCGTTCAGTGCCCCAAGCGCTCTGACGATCGACGCCGGGGCTTCCTCTCCTTGCACCAGCGCCGGGGCCAAAATCACTTCGACCAGCGGATACCTTTCCCGCAATATCCGCAGGATGTCCCTCAAAGCCGCACCAGTAGCGGACGTGACGACTCCGAGCCGACGTGGAAATTCCGGTATCGGACGCTTGCGGGATTCGTCGAACAGCCCTTCGGCTTCAAGCCGGGCCTTTATCCGAAGGAACTCCTGGTACAGGATGCCGACTCCCGCAGGCTGCATCGTGTCGACGTAAAGCTGGTATTCGCCACGCGGCTTGTACAACCCAATGTAGCCGTGTGCAAGGACGTGCTCCCCATCCTGCGGCATCCTTTCGAGAAGAAGCGTGTTGCTGCGCCACATGACGCATTTCAGCGCCGCATCCGCATCCTTGAGGCTGAAATAGAGGTGCCCGGAGGAAGCCCGAACGAAGTTGGAGATTTCCCCGGTCACCCACACGTTGGTGAGCAGCGGATCGACCCTGAAGATCTCCTCGATGTAGCTCGACACTTCCGATACGGTGAAGACTTCTATCTGCTCCGTCGGCTCCCCGAATAGCGAGTCAGGCATCAAACGCTCACTCCCTTCTGCTTGACCTTCCCGGCGATGAAGAGCCTTTCCGACGGCCTGGGGATCACGAGCCGCAGCGACCTCGGGACTACGTCCACGTAGAGAGGGGTCAGGCCGTAAGGCTCGGCGTCGAGGTGGATGGGGATTGGATCTTTCCCTTTGATCTCTATGTGCTTGCCCCGAAAATAAGTCACGTCGGGCGGTTTGAATTTCAGGCTCGGCTTGAGGAGCAACCCGGCGATGTGCTTTGCAATAGCTATGCCCCGTTTCCCTTCGAACACGTACACATCCAGCAGCCCATCGTCGATTTTTGCATCTTCGGCGACACGGACGAACCTGGCGTAAAGCTGGATGTTGCTTATCAGAATCATAACAGCATTCTTTGTCGTCTCTTCCCCATCGACGATTATGTTGGCCTTGAAGCCTTTGTAGGTGTTGATCGCTATCATCCCGGCCACGACGAACGCCGCTTTGCCGAGCCTTTTTTTCTGCTCCGGGTTCGATTCGACGTCCTGGGTGACTTTTGCGTCGAACCCTACGCCGCACCATGAAAGGAAGTGCTTCCCGTTAGCCCGTCCGGCGTCCACTAGGTACACGGTACCGTCGAGGATCACTTCCGCCGCTTCACGGCAGACGACCGGCTTGATGGGGTTGGGTATCGGATATCCGAGGTCTTTCGCCAGGACGTTGCCAGTGCCCATCGGCAGTATTCCCATTTGTGGCTTTTCCGCAGGGTCGCCTGGGGCAGACAGTATCCCGTCCACTACCTGGCCGATGGTGCCGTCCCCGCCTGCTGCGAGTATCATGTCGAACCCCTCGAGCACTCCGGCATAAGCCAGGCTTGAAGCTTCCCCGGGAGCGTCCGTGAACCTGATGACCACACTCCATCCGGCGCTTTTCAGGACTTTTCTCGCCTCTTCGAGCCCTTCGGCTCCCCGGCTACCGCCTGCCACCGGGTTCACGATTATCAGAACTTTCTTCTTCGCCATATGGCGATTATACCAACCGCCATCCCAACGCACAAACTTGACAAAACTTGCTCCCGGAAATGGGTTTGGAAGCGCCGTGTCTTGCGTTACACTCGAGACGCATGACTCACACTTTTGACGCAGAGACGCGAGAGACACAGAGGAGAAGAGTTTTTTCTTTTCGCTGGGGGTTGCTCCCCCGTTTTGGTCGAGTCAGGCAACTCGACCTACAGGTATTCTGTAGGGCGAGCCGTCTGGCTCGCCCTGTCGAGCTAACAGCTTGACCTACAACCACGCAGAGGCGCGCCCACCGCTTTGGTCGAGTCAGGCGACTCGACCTACACGTGCTTTTCGGTCGAGTCAGACGACTTGACCTACGGCGTGCTTTGTAGTGGCGAGCCGTCTGGCTCGCCATGTCGAGCTGACAGCTCGACCTACGACCACGCAGAGCGCGCTCCCCCACTTTGGTCGAGTCAGGCGACTCGACCTACACGTGCTCTTCGGTCGAGCCAGGCGACTCGACCGACGGCGTGCTTTGTAGTGGCGAGCCGTGTGGCTCGGGGCCTATCCTAGGGGTGCCGTCAGGGCTCGTCTCCCGCAGAGACGAACCTTTCGATCCATTCGATGGCTTCTTCACGGGTGGAGACTTCTCCCACGGCCTGCGCTTCCTGAAGCTTCCTCAAAATGCGCCCGACCTCCGGGCCCGGCGGTATGTGCCCGAGTCGCATCACGTCCTTGCCGGAGAGGATAGGCCTGGGCAGCCTGGCACCGAGCCGATGGTAGAAGAAATCCAGGATCCTCTTCACAAGCCGCAAGCGCTCGACCCACCTTCCCATGTCCAGCCGGTCCTGGTAAGTCCCACGGTGGTCGGCGAGGTTCAGAAACACCAGCGACGGCAGTGTGTCCCCTGCGTCCCTCACCAGCCTGAAAATCGCTCTGTCGGTGATCCTCTCCGCGTGCGCCAGGTGGTGGATGCGCATGTGTAGCCGAACCAGTTTCGAGACCCAGTCCACTTCCGCCCTGCTGAAAGCCAGGGCACGGAGCCTGGCCTGAGCCAGTTCCCCGCCGACGGTCTCGTGCCCGTAGAAATGGATGTCGCCGTCCTTCAGGGTGAATGTCTTCGGCTTTCCCCAATCATGGGCTACCGCTGCCAGTTTCAAGCAGCACCTGACCGTCCTGCCCCATGATAGCTCCTGTGAAAGGTGCTCTTTCGTCTTCGGGAAAAACTCCCCCAGTTCCTCCAACAGCGCGGAATCCGCCTCGCTCCCCGGCTTCCCACCATCGACGAGGCGCAGGTGCCGTTCCGTGTACTCGACCACGCTCAGCGTATGGCTGTACACGTCGTCGAAATGGGGGGCGGGCTGCGGAATCCCTTTGAGGTCGTCCAACTCCGGCAGGATCAAAGCGTCTGCCCCGAGATCACCCAGCCGAGAAAGGCTGTCGGCGAGCCTCCTGGTCTCCACGATGTGGACGACCTCGTCCCTGATACGTTCGGCGGATACCTGGGCGAGACCAGTCACGCTCTCCGTCGCCAGCGTCCAGGTGCGTGCGTCCGGCCGGAAGCCAAGCGCCGCCATGAATCGCACCAGCCTCAGCACCCTGACCGGATCGGAACGGAACGAATCCTCGCCCACCGCCGACAATCGCCGGTCGAGGATGTGCTGAAGCCCGTTCACGATGTCCACGACCTCCGTCTCCGGCCAGGAAGAGAGCCTGACAGCCACGGCGTTTATGGTGAAATCCCGACTGCGCAAGTCTTCCTCTAAAGTCCCTTGCATGGAAGCCACATCGACCATAAGCCCGCTGGAACGGAATACAACCCTCCCAGTTCCCCTTTCCTCGTCCAGTGGGTAGAAAGCCGCTCCGAGATCGTCTGCGAGCTTCCGAGCCACCCGCAGCCCTCCTTTTGGCACCAGGAGATCCAGGTCTTTCACTTTCCTGTCCAGCACCAGGTCTCGAACGACCCCGCCCACGATGTAGAAATCGGTGCCCATCGCCAGCATCCGGTCCAGGACATCCGAAAACGGTTGCTCCGAGAAAAGCGCATGTATTTTCTTCGCCAGTTCCGTTCGTATCTCCGTCGCTTTGTTCATCTCAAGCCCACCGATCTTCGCAGTTTTTCGACCTCTCGATCCGAGAGCCTCCTCCACTGGCCTGGTTTGGTGATCGTCAGCTTTAGCGGCCCTATTCCGACGCGAATGAGCCTGAGAACCGGATGACCGATCACTCCAAGCATTTGTCTGATCTGCCGTTTCTTCCCCTCCCGTATCACGATCTTGAGCCAGGCGCTTTTTGGTCTGGATACCAGGCCGGATGCCAGCCATTTGGGTGGAGAATCGAGGATGCTAACCTCGGCGGGGGCGGTACGGTATCCGCCCTTGATAACCACGCCTTTCCTCAGCCTGACCAGATCTTGGGTCGAAGGCCTGCCGTCCACCAGCACCAGGTACGTCTTCGGGTGGCGGTATCGGGGATGCGTGAGCCTGTGCGCCAGCTCTCCGTCGTTGGTCAGCAGCATCAGACCTTCGCTGTTGTAATCCAGCCTTCCGACCGGGTACCAGTGCCCTTCGACCGGGACGATGTCCTTCAACGTCTTGCGTCCCTCGGCATCGGACAAAGAGGAGAGGACGCCCCTGGGCTTGTACAGCATGATGTACTGGTTCGTTTCCTGCACTTTTATCCGTTCTCCATCGACGCGGATTTCGTCCCGTTCTGGATCGGCCTTCGCCCCGATGGTGATGGTTTTGCCGTTCACCGTGACCCGGCCCTGTCGGATGATCTCCTCGCACGCCCTCCGGGAACCGAACCCGGCCCGGGCGAGTATTTTCTGCACTCTTTCTTCCATGATCTCCCTGCCTTTCGCAACGATCGACCCGACGGCAAAGCGTGAATTCTACCGCATATGCGGGAGCGTGAACGTTTTCGGGATCAACATCCGCCGGGTGAAGCCTTCGTACACTTTCGCTTTTTCGTTGCCCGGCGGCTTGCCCGCCGTCAGGTAGTGCGCCCGATAGTAATCCAGCAACGCCCTGGCGTCCGCGTAGCGATCCCTGCTTCCGAGGATCACGATCAGCACCTGATGACCTCCGTAGACGGCCGAAACGACCAGGCATTCCCCGGCCGCCGGAGTCGTGCCGGTCTTGACGCCGTTCACGCCGGGGTACACGCCCAGGAGTTGGTTCCGGTTGTGGAGCCAATGTCCCGCCACCAGGATGTCTCTGGTCGATACTATTTCCCTGAAAAGCGGGTACCGGGAATACAGATACCTGGTAAGCTTGAGCAAATCCATGGCCGTCGTGTAATGTCCGGGCTGGTCGAAGCCGTGCGGATTCATGAAATGCGATTCCGTCATGCCCAGAGCACGCGCTTTGGCGTTCATCATCCTGACGAAATTTGCCAGTGTGCCGCCGACGGCGTACGCCAGCGTCGTTGCGGCGTCGTTGCCGGAAGGGATCAGCATTCCGTAGAGCAACTGACCGATGGAGAGCTTCTCCCCGGCCCTGAGCCCCATGGAGGAACCGCCCACCAGCGCGGCGCCTGGGACGACGACCACCCGGTGTATGTGGTCGTGGTCGAGCACGACAGCGGCGGTCATCAATTTCGTCAGGCTCGCCGGGCGCATCTTCCAATGCGGATGCTTGCTGAAAAGAATCTTGCCACTTCCCACATCCATGACCACAGCCGAATTTGCCGAGACCGGAGGCCACCCGTTGCCTGAAGCGGCGGAGCCAAAAGCTTCCATCGCGTGGGTGGGCGTGGGGGTAAAAGCGGAAAGCGCAAGAGCGAGCAACAAGGCGAACGAAAAAAAGAGCCTTCGTACCGCTCTTTCGATTTCTTCCTCGGCAGTCATGGGACACTCTCGAAACACGGTAGGAGATGGAGAGGCCGCGATTTCCGGGGGATCAGGACTCCTGTTGGAACGGCAGGTCCTCTCCTTCTTCCAAGATGGGTACGTCTGCTTCCTTCAGCCTGCGCATCAGGTCTTCCCTGGCGGCGTTCAGCTTTTCCATGGCCCTGGACTTCTCCATGCCGGAAACGGTCAGGGTAACCAGCACTTTGGCCTTGCCATCGACTATCCTGGCCCTGGATTTCACGTAGACGTCCGGGTGCGCACGGGCGACTTCGTTCACTATGGCGGCGATGGTGCTTTCGCCCTGCCCGATGATCACGCCCCACTGCACGGTTCCCACCCCGGAGAACCATTTCCGCAGGTAAGGCTGCAGCGAGGTCTCGAAAATCCCCCTCATCTCCGGCGGAACACCGGGCAGCGCCACGATGTTCGTTTCACCCTCGGTGATCAGCACTCCCGGGGCTGTGCCTACAGGGTTGTGCAGAGGCACAGCGCCTTCCGGCAGGTACGCCATTTTCTTCCGTTCCGGCGTCAGGGTCGCATCCCGCACGAAGCCCGCTTTTTTCACCGCTTCGTACCTTTCCCTGACCATTTCCAAAGCCTTTGGGTCGAGCCTGACCTCCCGTCCCAGCGCCTTACCCAACGCGGCAACGGTTATGTCGTCCCACGTAGGCCCGAGGCCGCCGGAGGTGATTATCAGCTTTGGCCTGTGGCTTAGGGCGATCTTCACGACCTCGCCGATGGCGTCCATGTCGTCCCTCACCACGTACCCTTGCCACACGAGCGCACCGATACCGGTCAGTTTCCCGGAAAGCCAGTACAGATTGGAATCGTGGACCTGCCCTATGAGCAGTTCGTTGCCGATTGCCAGGAGTTCGACCTTGTTATTGCTCATCTGGCTGCACCGGTTTGATCCCCAGGTATACCCGAGGGCCTTTTATGACCCTCAGGATTGTTTCAGGAGTTCTCCATTTGATGATCTCGCCCAGTTCTATCGGCGAAAGCGGCTTGTTGCCGTTTACGAGGAAAACCCTGAAGACGTTGGTCGTCAGCGGAACGTGGGGGCTTATGAAATCCTCTCTGTCTTTGCAATGCAGGAGCATGCACTGCATCATCGGATCGGTCCTCGTCACGATTGCGGTGTCTGGGTCGACCCAATCCACTTCTTCCACGTCCCAGTTTTCTTCGTATCGCTCACGGCAGATATCGCAAAGCTGATCCCTCAGGGCGAGCCTGAAATTCAGCCCTTTTTCGCGCCACCAGTCGAAATCTATGTGAAACTTGGTCTCAAGGGTTGGTCTGATCCATTTGCCCATATCGTAGTCCCCTTTCTCGTCAGAGCAAGCGATAGAATGCGTTCCAAAGGAAAAGGCAACGTCACAGATCGCCTTTGCTTATCCAAAAACCGTCGCCGGAATCCACGAAACTCGAATCGGAGACGAGCACCTGGAAAATCGGCTCCGGCGGGCATCGCCTCAGCATGTTCACCGCCTGATACAGCGTCTTGGCGTGAACGGTTCCTTTTATTTTCGCCAGCTCCGGGAAAAGCCTCCTGACGAGCTCGTGGATGTTCGCAGACCCGACGGTCTGACGAAGGGAGTCCACAGCCTCGAAATCGCCTTTCCCGAAGAGCATATGCTCGTCGAATTCGCTGGAAATCGATTCCTGATTGACGCGGAAGGTGAGCACGTCGCCCTCGACCACGGGCTCTTTGACCCACTCCCGCTTCGGCCTCCTGGTTCTGGCGTCGATCAGTATTTCCTCCGGATCGTCAGGGTTCCGCTCCAAGATCACCACGCCGCCGATCGGAATTTGCCTTTCTTCGAACCATTCCTTCAGCCCCGCGATGTACCTTCCTTCGGCCAGAACCCAGCCCGTGAACCGCTTCCCGCGCCTCGTATCGGCGAACCGCACCGGTTCGACTCTACCGCCGCCGGTCCCAACCAGCTTCTTCACCCAGACGTTGAGCGGAAGGGTCCCGGCTCTCCAGTGGTGATATGGAACGACGACCGTGACGCGCACGGTGTCGCCTTCGTCAGGCAGGTCTTCCAGCAATTCGCTCCATTCGTCGGCGATTTGCACAGTTATTTGGGTCAGGTCCACGTTCGGGATGGCATGAGGCATCGGGATCGGCGTATATTCCAGCCACAGGGGAGTCTCCCTGGCTGCATCCGGCAGCAGCCTCCAGAGGAACCACTTCGGTTCGTCCTCGCTCCCGGCGTTCACGAACCTTTCGTCCCGTTCCAGGGCGAGGTTGAGGGAGAACAGCATTGCTTCCTCGGATGCATCGCTCTGAACGTCGAGCTGCGGCAGTAGCTCGGAAGCTGGAGTAGGCTTGCCGTTGATCTCTATCAGAGCTTCTGCGATGTTGAGGTGACCTTCGTTGAACGGAACGAGGGCGTCGGCAAGCATCCATTTCCCGTTGAAGCGCACGAACTCGCCCGGATAGTTCTCCTGTATCTCCTCCTCCACACGCCTGGCGATCACGGCACCATGTTCGTCGAGGATTTCATCGGTCGAAACGGAGGGCATGGCCCCATCCAGTTCGCCTTCCATGTTGAGCTTGTGCGGAAGAGGGAAGGACGAAGCGAATTCCAGCGTTTCCCCGGTGTCTGGGAACTCCACCTGTATCACGTCGAACTTGCCGTACTCAGGGTTCACCCCGGGCCGCTTTCCGATGACTTTTCCCCTCCGGTAGTTCAGCGAAGGGAATGCTATTTCGTCGCCAACGGAATAGTCGGACTTGGGCTGGTAGATGATCCCTTTCTTGAGCCCCTCGCCGATGCGTTTGAGCTCGTCCCGAACTCTCGAGGCGACGATGACCCGAACGAGCTCTTCCGTCGTGTGAGGATTGCCGTCCTCGAACAAATCGAACAGGGCTTCTATGTCCGAATCCTCTATTTTCAGGGACTTCCAGTAATCTGCTTCCTTGGTTGCTAACTTAACCACTCTGCCACTCCCCGGGAAAGTATTGAACAAAGCAAGTGCGCCCCCTGGACGCCTTACATTTTAGACGAACTTTCGTTTCATTATATCCCTCTACACCTTTCTTGCCAAAAATAGACCGTGGGGTTCGGGGAGGGATGCTGGACGAATGACCTCGCGATGATCTAAACAGCCCAAGGGCGTTAGGGACACCCCAAGTTTTTCTCCATGGTGCAGGGTTTGGCCAGCTGCTCCCTACCGCCCATGTCAGGGATGAGACAAAGATAAGACCTCTCAGGAGAAGTAACCCGTAGCGTATCCGGACCCATGTGCAAAGAATGGCAAACCAGCATTGACAACGATCGCTAGAAAGTGTAGCCTTTTCCTCGTAACCTTGTGGGTGAACAAGGAGGAAATTTGCCGAAGAAGAGCATAGCCTTTCTGCTCTCGTCGATGATGATAGTTTTGCTGCTCGGGGGATGCGGAGCCAACCCACCTGCTTCTGCCACGAACACGCTCGCACCCACGTTGACTCCCTCGGCCACGCCGACGGCTGCGCCGACGGTGGAACCAACGCCTTCACCCACGCCGCTCCCCACTCCGACGCCGGTTCCTGACACACCAACACCAACGCCCGCTCCGTCCCCTACGCCGACCCCAACGCAGCCCCCACCGACACTGGCTCTCTCGGCGACGCCATCGGCTTCCCCTACCCCGCTGAAGCCCGGGAAGCCCTGGCCGACGCCGGACGTATCCAGCGCAAGCACCCACTACTGGCTACAGCGTCCGCTGTGGCCGCCCAGGCGGTGCATTGCGAGCGCTTTCTATCCGTACGGTACCGACGGCATGGGAGTCTACCTCGTGCATCATGGTGCCGATTTTCAGGCCAGGTATGGAACGCCCGTTCACGCCACGGCGGACGGAGTGATCGTGGTGGCTGGCAGCGACAAAGAGCGTGTCTACGGCAAGTTCAAGAACTTCTACGGGAACCTCGTGGTGGAAAAGCTCGACAGAGAGTACGAAGGCAAGCCGATCTTCGTGCTGTTCGGGCATCTTTCCAGGATCGAATGCTCGCCAAATCAGCGCGTGAAGGCCGGAGATGTGGTCGGCAGGGTTGGCGCGGCCGGGATAGCCATGGGCCCTCACCTGCACCTGGAAGTGCGGATCGGCAAGAACGATTACCGGCACACCAGAAATCCCGAATTCTGGCTCGCCCTTCTGCCCGGGCGAGGGACTCTCGTCGGCAGGCTGCTTACCCCGGATGGCAGGAACTGGCCCGGGGCCGTGCTGAAAGTGTGGAAGAAAGGCCGCCCGGACAAAGTGTATCAGATTCTCTACACCTACCTGGACGACCCCCAGATTCACCCCGACGACCAGTGGGGCGAGAATTTCCTGTGGGCTGACGCCCCGGCCGGCGACTACATGCTGGAGACGCCATGGGGGAAGATGGTGCCGTTCACGATCCGGGCTGGGGACACAACCTTTCTGGATCTTCGCCACGCGGCACGATCCACTTCTGATACAGTTCCTGAAGCCCCCCCGACTCCTTCAGCGAAGCAAGCGCATGGTTGACTTCGGCCAACAACTTTGGCGATTTCTTCGGCAGCACGATCACGTAAGGCACCGATTCCAGAGGCGGGCTGACGAGGCAAATGGGGCCTGGGAACATCCTCGCCGATACCCCATCCACGATGGCCGCATCAGCTTCTCCTGAGACCAGCGCCTGCAGCGCCGATTTCTGATCTTCTCTGAGCACCAGGTGCATCCCGCTAACCTTCGTCCTGACCTGCCTGGCGATGGCGTCCCCCGCCGAGCCAAGCTCCACCGCCACCCTCTTTCCGGCCAGGTCGTCCACGCCCCTTATCCCAGGCTCGTCCTTCCTCACCACCAGGTACGTGCCCGCGTCGAAGTACGGGGTCGAGTAACTCTGGTCATGAGTGTACAGAGCGTCGGCGGGCATGGCGGAGATTACGGCGTCCACTTTTCCGGTCCACACCGCATCCAGGAGCCCGTCGAAGCTGATGATCCGGAACGTGGCGGTGACACCCATGGTCGAGGCTATCTCCCGCGCCAGATCCACGTCGAACCCGGCGATCTTCCCGTCCGGCGACCGCCCTTCGAACGGTGGAAACTCCGGATCGATCCCGACCCGGAGGATGCCGGTTTCGTGGACCCGCTTCCACGCTTCGTCCTTGCTGCCCGCTCCGCCTCCACGCCACAGCAGAAAGGCTGCGACCGCAAGCACCGCGAGCGCTGTCGCTACGACAACCAGCTTTTTCCTCGACTGCAGCATCTCACTTCACCCCCGAAAGCAGGTCCAGGGTTTCGCCGTGGGCATACGCCTGCACCGCAAGGTACGTTAGCTTAGGCGTGAAGTCCACGTTCACCCAGGTAAAGTAATCCTGATACGTGTGGGTCGGCCTCGGGAATCTGAATGCCCAGAACACGACGGCCTTGCACCACGGCCATTCCCGGAGCGCTTTCTGATACGCCCTGACGGTGTACGTGGCTTTCTGGACAGGTCGAACCGCTTTGCTCCATCGCGGATGGTCGTTCCAGCCCCCTTCGGTGATGATTATCGGCTTGTGGTCGCCGTTTTCCACCATGACTTTGTGCAAAAGCTCAACGCGGGAAAAGTTGATCGCATTGGGGGAGGCCGGAGCGTCCGGTGGGAAATGCCAACCGTAGGCGTGCGCGGCAAGGATGTCGAAATAGGGCGCAGCGCCCAGATCGTACATCTTTTGAAGGAAGTCCAGGTCGTTCCACCCCCATCCACTGCCAGGCTTTGCCAGGGTCGGGGCAAGCGCGCCCGCAAGCACTTTCACGTTCGGGTCAGCGGCCTTGGCAGCGACGTAGGATTTCTTCAGGAGCTCCACGTATCGCTCTGGATCGACCGGCTGGTAGCCCCATTCCAGGGAAAGGTTTGGTTCGTTCCAGATGATTATGTAATGCACACGTCCTTTGAAGTGCCTGACGAAAGCCCCGACGTAATCGGCAAAGTCATCGAAATGGGATGGATCGAGGTACGTGGGCGAACTGTTCTTCGGCCTGGCCCATTGCGGCACGTACCCGAGCCGTGCGATCACTTTCAGTCCCTGTCTGTTGGCGTGATCCACCACGATGTCGGCGTGACGCCAGGAGAAGAATCCTTTGTGCGGCTCGTAGTAAGCCCACGGGAAATATTCCACTATCCATGAAGCGCCCATCTCCCTGACCATCACCAGCGTCCGCTTGATCTTCCACTCTTCGACCTCGTCGGTCAGGCGGGTGTGCACCCCGATTTTCGGGTTGATGGTTTCCACATGCTGCTGAGGCCCCAGGCCGACGACGATCGGGGATGGCATCCTGATCAGATAGAGCAGCATCGCCGCCAGGATCAGGCGGCTCAGGAGACGTTTCATGGCCTTACCTGTCGTGAGGTGATCACGCTTCCAGGGAGCTGGTGACCCTCCAGACGTGGAACATCCGCTGGAAGACGGTAATCGTCGCTATCGTGGCGATGATGGCCACGGCCACGGTGACATAGCCGGTTGCGAGCCCGAGCCACAGGATGACGAGCCGCTCGAGCCTGGTGCCGATTCCTACTTTGCATTCCACGCTCACGCCTTCGGCCCTGGCACGCGTGTAGCTGACGAGCATGGAGGAGACGATCGCCACGAACGCCAGGAGCACTTCCCAGGTGGTTCCGTGGGCCAGGTAGTAAATCACCAGGGCCAGGTAGATCACGGACTCGGAGAACCTGTCGAGGGTGGAATCCAGGAAAGCGCCGAATTTGGATACCTTGCCGGTGGTTCTCGCCAGAGTCCCGTCCACGGCATCCGCGCCGGAGGCCACGATCATCAACAACGCCGCCCAAAGAAAGTATCCTTCGGCCACGGCCGCCGCCACGAACAACGTGAGCACGAACCCGGCAACCGTCACCATGTTCGGCGTTATTCCGAACCTGTTCAGAAAAGCTGCTATCGGCTCGAGGACCACAGCCCCGTATTTTCTCGCTTTCTCAGACATCTTCCTTTCCTCCGCCTGCGCGGCAGCAAGCCCTCGCAGGTCGTTTGCGTAGCTCGATTAACTTTCCCACGAACCAAAGTTTACTCCACAGAGGTGAGAAGTGCAATTGCGGAGCATGCTGTGGCCATCAATCTCCGTCAGCTATGCCACATGTTTTCCTCCCGCGGCTGGCAATAACACTGGACCCCTACAGGCCTGTTCCTGCTCGAATGTTTACCGGAGATCGGGAAACCCCGATTTGCCCGCGGCGTTCGCGTGCGGTATCATAACGCCACGTAATCACCGGCAGGAGATGGATGCCCGAAGAGGGGCTTCAGGTGAAACCTTTTTCTATCGGAGGCTCTTTCTATCATGGAAACCATTCTCGAATCGAGGAACAAACGAGTCGTCATCAGCCAGGATCGGCCTTTCGTGATCATCGGCGAGCGGATCAACCCGACCGGCAGAAAGAAACTGGCGGAGGAGATGAAAGCCGGGGACTTCAGCCGCGTGATTTCCGATGCGATCGCTCAGGTGGAAGCGGGAGCACACATGCTCGACGTCAACGCCGGAATCCCCCTGGCAGACGAGCCAGCGCTTCTTGCCAAGGCTATCCGGGAAGTCCAGAACGTGGTGGACGTGCCGATCTCGATAGATTCCTCTGTGGTGGAAGCCCTCGAAGCCGGGCTCGAGGCGTGTGAGGGGAAAGCGCTGGTCAATTCGGTGACTGGCGAAGACGAACGGCTGGAGGCGGTTCTGCCGCTCGTGAAGAAGCACGGCGCGGCGGTCATCGGCATACCGCACGACGAGACGGGCATCCCGAACGATCCGCAAAAGCGGCTGGAGATCGCCAAGAAGATCCTTCAGCGGGCGTCCGACTACGGTATCCCTCCAGAGGATGTACTCATTGACCCGATCGTGATGCCTGCGGGGGCTGTGCCTGGAGCTGGAGCGATTACGATCGAGACGACGAGGCTGGTCAGGCAGGAGCTTGGCGTGAACACCGTGTGCGGGGCATCGAACGTCTCCTTTGGCCTTCCCGGGAGGGAGATCATCAACGCTCACTTCATAAGCATGCTCATCGCAAGCGGCATGACGAGCGCCATCACGAACCCGCTCAAGCAAGAGATCAAGCAGGCGATTCTTGCTGCGGACATGCTCATGGGACACGACGAAAACTGCCTCACATGGATCAGGGCGATGCAACCTGCCGGGGATCAAGGAGCCTCCGCCCGGCGAGGCAGGCGCAGGAGGAGAAGAGAGCAGGGATGAAGTTCAGCGAAATCTACGACAGAGGAAGGGAGAAGCCCGTTTTCTCCGTCGAGGTCTTCCCACCAAAAACGGAAAAAGGCCTTGACGTACTGTTCGAAGAGCTGAAATGCATTGTCAGGCATAACCCGGCTTTCGTCTCCGTCACCTATGGCGCCGGAGGATCTACCAGAGAGAAGACTCTCGACTTAGTAAAGTCTATTCGAGAGCGCTTCGGGTTCGAAACCGTGCCGCATCTGGCATGCTACGGCACCGATCCCGCGGAGATAGACGCCTACCTGGATCAGGCGGTCCAGGACGGGGCGAATAACATCGTTGCCCTTCGCGGAGATCACCCTCGCTCGAACCCGGATTTCGTGCCACACGAGAGAGGATGTAATCACGCGATCGAACTTGTGCGGAGGATCGCATCGAAAACCGATCTGGACATCGCCGTGGCCGGGTATCCGGAAGGCCATCCGGAGTGCAAGGACTGGAACAAAGACATCCAGTACCTGAAGGAAAAAGTGGATGCCGGGGCGCATCTTGTGTTGACACAGCTTTTCTACGACAACCAGGATTTTTTCAGGTTCAGGGATGCGGCGGAGAAAGCGGGAATAGAGGTGCCGATAGTCCCTGGGTTACTGCCGATCGTGAAGTTCTCCCAGGTTCAGAGAATTACGAACCTATGCGGAGCGAAGATTCCTTCCCGGGTAACTACTACCCTACTCAGGTACGAGGATGGTTCAGAGGACCAGCGGGAAGCAGGGCTTGAGCTTGCGATCGAGCAGGCGAGGGAGTTGCTGGAGGCAGGCGTCCCTGGGATACACATTTTCAGCCTCAACAACGGCCGAAACACTTCCAAGATGGTGGACGCTCTGAGTGATTTCTTCGATCGTTGAGACCTCCGGTAACTACTGGCGGGATAGAGCAGCTATCCTTCCCCTGTCAGACGGGAATAGATATGTTCCAGCTCTTCGTCGGAATAGTAGTAGATCACCACTTTCCCGCCTTTTTTGCCTTTGAGAAGCTCCACTTTCGTTCCGAGGGATGCCTGCATCTTTTCGGCCAGGCGTGCAAGCTCGGCATCGAAATTGGGCTCTTCCTGCTCTTCTGATTGCTGTTTCCGTGCGGCTTCCTGGATCCGGCGTACGAGCGATTCCGTCTGGCGGACGCTCAAACCCTTGTCGATGATCAAATCCAGAAGCTCTTTCTGCTGCTTCTCCGGGAGGGGTAGAAGAGCGCGGGCGTGCCCTTCCGAAATCTTTCCCCCAGCGAGCGCCTTTTGCACGAAGTCCGGTAGGTTTAGCAGCCTAATTACATTGGCGACTGCAGATCTGCTCTTTCCTACCCGCTTCGCCACCTGCTCCTGGGTCATCCCAAATTCTTCCACGAGCGTCCAGTAAGCGCGGGCTTCTTCCAACGGGTTCAGATCTTCTCGTTGGATGTTTTCGACCAGCGCCCACTCGAGCATCTCCCTCGGTGAAATATCTCGTATGACAACCGGCACTTTCTTCAGGCCCGCCATCTGTGCCGCACGCCACCGGCGCTCTCCGGCCACCAGGTAGTATTTTCCCCCACCTTCTGAACTAGCCCTCGTCACGACCAGCGGTTGGAGTATGCCGTGTTCCTTTATGGATGCTGCAAGCTCTGAAAGTTGTTCAGCGTAGATGACTTGTCTTGGCTGACGCGGGTTCGGAATGATCTCCGAGACGGGGATCTCTTCCACACCGGAGGTCGGCTTCTGTTCCGGCTCCTTCGGGATCAGTGCATCAAGTCCCCTGCCCAGCCTTCTTTTCTTATCATTGGCCATGATCAACTCCTCCGTTCTGCTGCGATCGAACCGGGATTTAGCCTCGTCTGCCCGAATATCGATTTCACTCTGGCAAGGAATTCGGCGGCAAGCTGCTGGTAGGCAAGCGCCCCCGAGGAGGAAGGTGCGTACATTCGTATCGACATCCCGAAACTCGGCGCTTCGCTGAGCCTGACGCTCCTTGGGATCACGGTCTTGAAAGTCTCCTTCGGGAAATATTTGCGCACTTCTTCCTCCACATTCTTGGAAAGCGTCGTCCTACGATCGTACATCGTAAGAAGTATCCCCAAAAGCCCGAGATTCGGGTTCAGCACCCTTCGTATCCTTCTGATGGTATCCCACAGCCTGGACAAACCTTCCAGAGCCAGATATTCGCTTTGGAGCGGGATGAGCACCATGTCGGAAGCCACAAGGGCGTTGATGGTGAGCAGCCCAAGGCTCGGCGGGGTATCGATGAAAATCATATCGAAGCGCTCCTTGAGCGGCTCGAGAGCTTCGGAAAGCACCCGCTCCCGACCAGGGAAATCTATCATCTCCACTTCCGCTCCCGCCAGATCGGCGGAGGATGGGAGCAGGTACACGCCAGACTCCTCGGTCGGCAGGATGACGCTTTCGGCAGGTACGCCTCCGGCCAGCACGTCGTAGAGGCTCTTGCTTGGATGCTCCAGGCCGAGGCTGCTGGTCGCGTTTGCCTGCGAATCGTCGTCTACCACCAGCACCTTGAGCCCATGCTGTGCGCCGAGATATGCGGCCACGTTGATTGCCGTCGTAGTCTTGCCGACCCCGCCCTTCTGGTTGGCGAAAGCGATTGTCACGCCCATAGCGGATGTTCCTCCAGCCAGCTTTCCACTGCATCCCCGTAAGGGATGCCCTCTACGCCCACTTTCTCGATCGACATGGACGCCACCACGTTTGCGAAATACGCGCTGTGCCACGGATCGCCGGTCTCGTGCCAGCGAACCAAGAACGAAGCGGCGAAGATATCGCCCGCGCCAGTCGGGTCTACCTCCGCTGCCGGACGGGGAGGTATGTCCCGCTGCTCGCCTTGAGCGAACACCGTGCACCCTTCCCTGCCTCTGGTGAGTATCAGAACCGGCACTTGCCCCACCCAGGGCAATATCACCGACCAATCGCCGCCGATGTCCTCTTCGCTCAGGACGACCACGTGGGTGTGGGGGAGGACTTTGTTCGCCACGGCAAAGGGATATGGCTTCACGTCTCCGCCGCCGTCCCAGCACCGCATCCATCCCTGCGGCGTCACGAGCTTCCTGGAACCATCCAACGAGGATGGTAGGTCAGGATGGATCTCCTGGGCTACAGGGCCAAAGTGAACCAGCGGGCTTTCGCGCCATTCCCCTGGGATGTCATCCGGCTCAATGGTCGGAGCCAGGGATTGGAGCATCAATCGCCTCCCTCTGGGTGTATATTCCAGCACGTAGGTCGTCGTTTCATCTGACGGAAGCACGCATACGTGGTCTACGTTTTCCTCGAGCCACCCGATCCACGGAAAATCAGGGCTGACCCGCGTTACCATTCCTACTTTTCGACCGAGTTTGTGAGCGGTGACCGCTGCGTATGCAACCGTGCCACCGAGGGTATCCGGTTTCCCAGGGTGGATGTCGTGTGTAACGTGCCCCACGACGAGATAATCCACCTTTGGAAACGACCGATTCTGCATCACCAGGTTCTCCGTTTTTCTTCAGAATAGCGACGGAATTTATTTTAGCACACAATTCCAGAAATCGACATTTTGCGCGCTGGCGTTCCATTCGTGCAAGCTATGAGCTCACCAAGATACCACGTCATTTTGAGTAACTCCACGTCGCATTGCGCTGCTCAAACAGGAAGAAAACCTGCCGGGAGAAACTGAAAGGAACGCTAAGACGGTAAGATGCGTAAGGCGCAAAGAATTTCGAAAAGTCTTTGCGTCTCTGCGTTGACATAACGCCTCACAAGTGTTTTCTTAGTAGCGGAGCGACGAAGAACCTTGAAGCCGTCATTCGGCCAAACGTTTGCCGCGACTGGGAGCCGAGTGGCTCGTCCCGGGACTCGGCGACATGATCTGGGCACAGGCGATTGCCAAATTTGGGACTTTGTCTTTGGCATTTTCGGTGCGTAGATGCTACACTTACAATTCGCCAGGGAAAAGGAGGGTGAAAATTGCTCTCTCTGTTGACATGGACTTACACGGCCGTTGCGGTGCTGATGGCCCTTTACGGGGTACAGTCCATGATCATGATCGTTCTGTACCTCATACGCCGACGGGATTCGATGGATTTGTCTCCCCTCGGCGACGCGCGACCTTATATAACCATTCAGCTTCCCATCTACAACGAACGCTACGTCGTCCCAAGGCTGGTGAAAGCCGTTGCTTCCATGCGATATCCGCGCGACCGGCTGGAAATCCAGATTCTGGACGATTCCGACGACGAAACCAGGTCGGTGGTGGACAGGTACGTGGAGATCTACGCATCTCGCGGGATCGACATTCGGGCTATTCGCAGGCCTGAGAGGGTCGGGTTCAAAGCTGGAGCACTCGAATACGGCCTCCGTCAGGCGAAGGGCGAGCTCGTCGCGGTTTTCGACGCTGACTTTGCTCCACCACCGGATTGGCTCGAAAGGGCGGTGCAGCCGTTCGTCGCGGACGAAAAAGTGGGCTTCGTGCAGACCAGATGGGGACATCTCAACCCGGACTACTCGCTTCTCACCAGGGCGCAGCGGCTTGCTCTGGACGGCCATTTCGTCGTGGAGCAGGTGGCGCGGTCTCGCTCCGGGCTCTTCATGAATTTCAACGGAAGCGCCGGGATCTGGCGTAAGACCTGCATCGAGGATAGCGGCGGCTGGTCGGCGGAGACGCTTTCCGAGGACATGGACCTCAGCTTCCGCGCTCAGATGAGAGGGTGGAAGGGCGTGTACCTGCGGGACGTGGTGGCACCCGCCGAGCTACCTCCGCAGCTATCGGCGTTCAAGCGGCAGCAATTCCGGTGGGCCAGGGGATCGGTGCAGGCGCTCAGGCTCCTCGCTGGCAGGATTCTCCGCTCTCCAGCGCTGTGGTTCGTCAAGCTGGAAGCGCTTCTTCACATGGGCGGATATTTCGTATCGCCGCTGATGATGATGCTGCTGCTCCTGACCCTGCCCATGCTGGCGCTGAGGGAGCAAGCGCCGTGGCCGCTCGCTTATGCGAGCATCGCGAGCCTGGGGCCGGTGGCGCTGTACGCCCTGTCGCAGCGCGAAATATCGAAGGATGGGTGGGTCAGGAGGGCGCTTGCGTTCCCGATCCTGGCCCTGCTCGGCGTCGGGATAAGCTGGAACAACACGCTTGCCATCATCGGCGGGTTCAGGAAAGGGAGCACCCAGTTCCTCCGGACGCCGAAGTTTCGCGTGGAGTCGGGCGACGGGGCATGGCATCGTCGTTCCTACGCGTTGAAGCTGGACAGAAATTTCTGGGGGGAGCTTGGGCTGTTCCTTTACTCGGTTGCTACACTGTGGGTGGCTACCGCACACAGACAGTTCTACGCCGTGCCGTTCGTCTCGCTCTACCCGATGGGATTCGGGTACACCATCGGTCTGGGACTTTACCAGCAATACCAGGTGATGGCAGCCCGCAGGGAATCTTCGAGAAGGGCCAAGAAGCCTTTAGTCCGAAGAAGCCTTGGATAAATGCCGTCGTCTTCCGCTAAGGCTCAGCTCTTGGCAAGGAAGATCGTTTGGGTGGGATAGGCGAATTCGATTCCTTCTTCTGCGAACCTTCTCACCAGAGCCAGGTTGATGTTCTGCTGGGTGTCCATGTAGACGTTGTAGTCCGGAACTTCCATGTAGTAGACGATTTCGTAGTTCAGGGCGAAATCGCCGAATGACGTGAAATGCGCTCTGTCGAACCGGGCGTTCTCTTGGGCCTCGATGACTTCCCGGACGATCTGGGGAATCTTCTCCAGCTTTTCGTGCGGCGTCTCGTAGGTGACCCCAATCGTGAACACCACGCGCCTTTCTTTCATCCTCTTGAAATTCCTGATGCGGCTCGACAGCAGGTCGGTATTCGAGAAAATGAGCTGTTCTCCCGAAAGGCTGCGTACGCGCGTGCTCTTCAATCCGATCTTCTCGACCGTGCCGGAATAATCGTCCACGACTATGAAGTCGCCTATGACGAACGGCTTGTCCAGGACGATGGAGAGCGCCGCGAACAGGTCACCGAGTATGTTCTGGACGGCCAGTGCCACGGCCACCCCGGCCACGCCGAAGCCCGCTATCAAAGTTCCCACGTGCACGCCTGGGATGTTGTCGAGTATCAGGAGGAGGAACGTGCTCCAGATGACTACTTTGCCGATGAACCCAAGGGCGCTTATTGCCGTTGCCCTTTCGCCTTCCTGTTCCTTCGTGCCTCTGGAGAGCAGGTATGCGAGCAATGTGTTGCTCCAGACGGCGCCCTGCAGGAGCGAAAGGATGATCGTGCCCGTGGACACGATCTCAGCGGTTTTCGGCGGGAGCGAAAGGCTCAGCGAGCCGACGTAGAGGGAGATCACCAGCAGGAACCAGCCGCGCGTATCCCTGACCAGCTCTATGACCAGGTCGTCGAGGGTGGATTTGGTTCTTTCCGCCAGCCTGGAAAGGCGCTTTACGAAGAGCAGCTTGGTCAGCGAAAGCGCTCCCCATACAACGACGGCTATTACCGCTGCGAGCAGCCAGGCTCCGATCGAATTGTGGTAGTAGACCTTGCCAAGGAAGCTCAACGAGCCCATCGAGACCTCAGCCGAACAATCGAACAAAGCACCTCCTCGGGATGGTGCTCACGGGGAGGTGCTTTTTCGGTGAAATGAAGGATTTTCAAATCACGCCCATCTCTTTGCCGACCCGCTCGAACGTCTCCAGTATCCTGTCCAGTTGCTCCTGAGTATGGGTTGCCATGTAGCTGGTTCGCAGGAGCGACATGTTGGGCGCCACGCCGGGCGGGATCACGGCATTCACGTAAATGCCAGCCTCGAACAGGGCCTTCCACATGAAGATGGTCTTCATCTCGTCGCGGATGACGATGGGGACGACGGGCGTCTGGCTCGGGCCGGTGTCGAACCCGAGCTTCTTGAAGTTCTCCCGCATGTAATCCCCGATCTCCAGCAGACGCTGGATGCGCTCCGGTTCTTCCTTCATCACCTGCAGGGCGGCTCTGGCGGCTGCCGCGTTCGGCGGGGAGATGCTCGCGCTGAAGATCAAAGACCGGGCGTGATGCTGGATGTAATGGATGATGTCTGAATCCCCGGCGATGAAACCGCCAAGCGAGGCAAAGGACTTGCTGAACGTCCCCATGATCAGATCGACCTGATCGGTCACGCCGTAGTATGCCGATGTCCCGTGTCCTCCCCCAAGCACGCCGATGCTGTGGGCATCGTCCACCATCAGCCGGGCGCCGTACTTCTTGGTGATTTCGAGCATCTCCGGCAGCGGGGCTATATCGCCTCCCATGCTGAACACGCCGTCGGTCACAACCAGCTTCCCGGCATCCTCGGGTACGTTTTTGAGCACCCGTTCCAGATCGGCCATGTCGCTGTGCTTGAACCTGAGCATCTTGCCTCGGCTCAGCATACATCCGTCGATAATGCTGGCGTGGTCGTCTTTGTCGGTGATGACGTAATCTCCTTTCCCCACCAGCGCGGAGATGGTGCCGACGTTCGTCTGGTAACCGGTGCTGAAGACCAGCGCAGATTCTTTGCCCACGTACTCGGCCAGTTCTCTCTCGAGTTCGACGTGGAGCGTCAGCGTGCCGTTCATGAACCGGGAGCCGGTGCAGCTTGTGCCGTATCTGTTTACGGCATCGATCGCCGCCTGCCGAACCTTCGGGTGCGTCGTGAGGCCGAGGTAGTTGTTGGAGCCTGCCATGATGAACCGCTTGCCCTGGTAGACGAACTCGGTGCCTTCCGATTCTTCGAGGGGGATGAAGAAAGGATAATAGCCAGCTTCCATGGCGACTTTGGCGTCGGTGAATTTATAGCACTTGTCGAAAATATCAGCCACCGCAATTCCTCCTTTCCTGACTCAGTTTGAAGCGAGGCAGCCTGCCGGGTGTCCGACAAGCTGTTGAGCGAGCCTTCCATTCGGAATCATACCATACACGAAACCATCACCCAAATCTTTTGGAACTTCGAATCGGGATGCAACTGCCAGAACCTTTACGTGAGGAGCGGATGCATCACCTCGTACAGGAACACCGATCCGGAGACCGCGGCATTGAGCGATTCCACATGCCCGACCATCGGCAGGTACACGAGCCAATCGCACGCTTCCCGGACGATCCTGCTCATCCCTTTTCCTTCGCTTCCAACGACCACCGCGAGCGGCAGATCCCATGATCTGGCGTCGTATCGGATTGCCTCCGGTGTCTTCTCCAGTCCAGCGATCCAAACCCCTGCGGCTTTGAGGCTTTCCAGCGTTCGTTTCAGGTTGGTGACCTCGGCCACCTGCAGGTGTTCCACCGCTCCAGCCGATGCTTTGCTGACCGCCGGGGTGATCGAAGCGGCGCGCCTGCCTGGGATGAAGGTCCCGCTCACCCCGACCGCTTCGGCTGTGCGCAGGAGCGTGCCCACGTTCTGCGGGTCCTGGATGTGATCGAGCAGGAGGTACAGTGATCGAGGGGAGACGGATGCCAGCAGCTCTGCGGGGTCGGCGTAGGGATAGCCGGACGCCTCCAGCGCCAGGCCCTGGTGGTGGGAGGAGCCGATGGTCCTTTCCAGGACGTTTCGGGGGACGGTTTCGATCGGAATCCTTTTCCTGCCGGCCAGGTCCAGGATCTCTTTCAACTCGGGGGATTTCCCGAGGCTCCTGGAAGTCAGCAGGCGAAAGAAATGGCGTCGGCCTGCCCGAAGAGCTTCCCGGACCGGCTGACGCCCATACAGCCACTCCTTCGCCATCTCAGGAGATCTCCCAGCTCGTGCCTTCCGGCGAGTCTTTCAGGGTCACGCCGAGCTCCTTCAACCCATCCCGAATTTTGTCGGAAAGCGCCCATTGCTTCTCTTTCCGAAGCTCGGAGCGGACTTCCACCAGCAAATCGACGAACGGAGCCACGTCCAACCCCTGGGCTTTCCTGGCGGGTTCCGGCAGGAGCCTCAACCCGAGCAAATTGCCGAGCCTGCGAAGCGTCTCCCGCGCGTCGCTGAACGCGGGTCCTGCCAGCCCGGCATCCCTCGCCTGGTTTATGGCTCTGACCAGGTCGAACATGTGGCCGAGGGCGGCTGCGGTGTTGAAATCGTCGTCCATCGCTTCTTCGAAGCCCGCGACTGTGCGCTTCGTCTGCTCTCTCAGTGAGTCGGCCACTTCACCGGAGTAGAGCTTCCCGTAGCTCGGCTTCAGTCCACCCATCAGCCGGTTCAGCGCTTTTTCGGCGTTTTCGACCGTTTCGTCGCTGAACGTGAGCGGGCTGCGATAGTGCGTGGATAGGATCAGCAGCCGAAGAACGTCGGGGCTGTGGTCCTGCAGGAACTCCTCGATGGTGATAACGTTCCCAATCGACTTGGACATCTTCTCCCCGCTCAGTTGCAGCATGCCGTTGTGCATCCAGAACCGGGAGAACGGGACTTTGCCTGTGTAGCTTTCGGCCTGTGCGATCTCGTTTTCGTGGTGAGGGAATATGAGGTCGCTGCCACCGCCGTGGATGTCTATTTGCTCGCCCAGGTGGTGGATGTTCATGGCGGTGCACTCGATGTGCCAGCCGGGTCTACCAGGGCCCCACGGGCTGGGCCAGGAAGGTTCTCCGGGCTTTGCGGCTTTCCAGAGCGCGAAATCCATCGGATCCTCTTTCCTGGAGTCGACTTCGATGCGAGCCCCGGCTTTCATCTCCTCGAGCGATCGACCGGAAAGTTTGCCGTAGTCCTCGTCCTTCCTCACCCGGAAGTACACGTCGCCGTCCACTTCGTAGGCGTACCCTTTGTCGATCAGCCCCTGCACGATCTTGATCATCATCGGGATCTCTTCCGTGGCACGGGGGTAATGGGTTGCCGGGAGCACGTTCAACTCGGCCAGGTGATCGAAGAATTCCTGGATGTAGTGCTCGGCCAGCACCAGCGGCTCGAGCCCCAGCTCCGGCGCCCGATTGATGATCTTGTCGTCCACGTCCGTGAAATTCATCATGTAGGCGACCTGATAGCCTTTGTGGATCAGGTACCTGTGCACAACGTCGAAAACTATCACCGGTCTGGCATGCCCGATGTGCGCCTTGTTGTACACCGTAGGCCCGCACACGTACATGCGCACTTTCCCCGGCTCCAGGGTGACGAAAGGCTCTTTCTTTCTCGTGAGCGTGTTGTAGATTCTCAGACCCATGTATCGACTCCTGAACTCAGTTCTTGTTCTTTGGAACCTGGGCGAAGATCATCCGCCCGGCAGATGTTTGCAGCACTTTTGTCACGACCACATCCACCGTGCTGCCGATGTATCGCTTTCCGTTCTCGACCACCACCATCGTTCCATCGTCCAGGAACCCAACTCCCTGACCGGACTCCTTTCCTTCCTGGATTATGTTGATCCGGAGTCGCTCCCCTGGCAGCACGACGGTCTTCACGGCATTTGCGAGATCGTTTATGTTGAGCACTTCCACTCCTTGCAGCGCCGCGACCCTGTTCAGGTTGTAATCGTTGGTCATGATGGAAGCCTTTCTCTTCAGTGCAAGCTGGACCAGTTTCTCGTCCACCTGATGCACCGATGGGATGTCGTCATCGATGATCTGGACCCTCTCCCCGCCTTCCTCCTGCAGTCGCTTGAGCACCTCCAACCCTCTCCTCCCCCGGTTCCTCCGAAGCGAATCGGACGAATCGGCGATATATTGGAGTTCGTTGAGCACGAACCTGGGGATCAGGAGCTTGCCGAACAGGAATCCGGTCTTGCTGATGTCGGCGATCCTCCCGTCGATGATGACGCTGGTGTCGAGCAGGATTTCCTTCTCGGCGGAAGGCCTGTGCTTGAAGGAACGTTTTTTCAGGAGTTCCATGAAGTCCTCGTGTCTGATCACGGCAGCCATTATGCCGATGTACGCCAGAACCACGGCTGCGATCGCCGGGAATATCCTGTTGAACGGATACGGAAGGGTGGCGAGGGGGACGGTAAGGAGAGCCGCCATGATCAGCCCCACGGTCATTCCGATGGTGGCAGCGATCAACTCCTGGACGGAGGTGCGCTTGATGAGGCGGTTCATGTGCTTTGCCGGGATGACCGTGAGCCACGGCGTTATTATCGCACCGATTATCCCGCTTACCACGGATAGCGGAACGAGCCATTTGAGGGTATTGGGTTCAAAAGTCTGGACGTGCCCGTAGTTGACGCCAAGTTCAAACCCACTGACGAGGAAGATGAGAAAACCGATGACGCGAATGATTGCATAAGTCAAGGTGATAACCTCCTTTCGTCGAGAGACGTTGAAAAGATAAGATGAATGAATCCAACGGATGAGAGCAAAAGGCGATTCGAAAGAGCTATTCCCGGCGTATTTACGCTTTCGATCTTGGTCGATCGACGGTGCAAGGTGACTGGATCAAGCAACGGGTTCTGGACCAGAACGAGAGACATGTTCCACACCAACTTAAACCGTATGTTTTTAAGGAACTGACGACGTTACCTCGAACAAGACGCTACCCGGATTGTACACCTTTACTCAAAAAGTGGCAAGGAGTTCGGGCCTGGGTTTAGATTACGGGCTCGCTACCGCTTTCCGCCCGCGAACATGCTTTGCCAACGCGAAGACGCCAGGGGTGTTGAGACGCAAAGCCGTCCAAGGTGCTTCTATTTCTGCGCCTTCGCGTTGACATAACGCCATCTCCACGGTGTTTTCTTTAGTAGTGGGCTGTCAAGCCTATTTCAGTTGGTGGCGGATAGGAAAGGCGATGTTTCGCCCTCCTCAAGGCAGATGACTTCACTATCTGTCACACACTTTTAGTCATTCTGAGGAGCGTCAGCGACGAAGAATCTTGAGCGCTCTTTTGCCGAACGCCCCTGGCTTATCCAGAGCGTTGCAAGATTCTTCGCCTCGGCATCGAGCTCAGCAGCGCTGAGCTCTACTGCCTCGGCTCAGAATGACGCATAGTGTCCCTGTGCACGAGAGACATTGCTCACAATCTCTCGCTTGAGAGCCCAGTAGGAGCGCAAGCGACAAAGAATCGGGGATGTCCCATTCCCAAACAGCTTCATGTCATCAGGGACGTGCCGAATTTCCGCTGGCATAGGGTTCGGCGTGCCGAACTCCTACAGCCCACGACATGTCCGAACCAATGCTCAGAGGCCGGTCAGTGCAGATAGTCGCTTCCTGAGCAGCCCTCTCCGGCGGGAAGGATGTCCACGATCAGCAGCTCCAGCTTGCTGTTCCCGTTCCACTCGTTCATGGTGATCTGGAATGCGATGTCCACCAGCGAGGGAAGCTTTTCCGCCAGCTCCCCTCTTCTGAAAGCTATGCCCCCAAACCCAACGCCCCCTTGAGCTAAAAACAGCTTCAAATGCGAATTGTGATTCCCCACAGCCCTGGCACTCCTGACCTCCACAGGCCCGGAACAGAAGACGGGCTGTGGGTTCCCCTCGCCGAAAGGCTCCATTCTGGCGATCTCGTGGTAGACGTCCGGGGTGATCTGGCGGAAACCGATTTTCGCATCGATCAAGAGTTCCGGCGTCCACGAATCTTCGTCGAATTCCTGCAGAGCGATTTCCAACAGGGCGTTCCGGAACCCGTCGATGTTGTCTGTTTTCAGCGTGAACCCCGCTGCCGCCGCGTGCCCGCCGTACCGGTGCAGCCAGTTCGACGCTTTGTCGAGAGCATGGGTGATATGAAATGCCGGTATGCTCCTGGCCGAGCCGTAGGTGAAGACCTCTTCCCGTCTTGCCACCAGCACCGGCCTGTGTAGCTCCTCCGTGAGGCGGCTTGCGACAAGCCCAACGATCCCGCGGTGGAACTCCGGAGAATCGACCAGGAAGATCGGGGCGTCCGGATCGGTTTGTGCGATCTGCTCCCTGGCCACCTCGGCGGAGCGTTCTGTCATTTCCTGGCGCGTGCGATTCAGCTTGCCGAGCAATGCCGCGAGCTCCATCGCTTCCGATTCGTCTTCCGTGTGGAGAACCCGGTAGCTGTAGAGCGCCGTCTCGAGCCGACCGGCGGCATTCAGCCTTGGCCCGAGCACGAACCCGATTGCCGTGGCATCTATCTTGCCCGGCTTGAGCCCCGACTCCTCGACCATCGCTCGCAGGCCCGGCCTGCTCGCCTGGTTTATTCGCTCGAGCCCCCGTCGAACCAGCGCCCGGTTTTCGCCTGTCAACGGCACGATGTCCGCCACCGTGCCGAGCGCCACCAGGTCCAGGAGGTCTTCCTCGGCGATGCCGGGAGCAGCACCTTTGCGAGACGGCATCTGGCGTTCGGCGCGGATCAGACCCTGCGCCAGCTTGTACGCCACGCCAACCCCGGCCAGGTCCTTGAACGGGTATCGGTCGCCTTGTTGCTTTGGGTTTATCACCGCCGTGGCTGGGGGGATCTCCGGTCCGACCGAGTGGTGGTCTGTCAGGATCACGTCCATGCCGAGCCGACGGGCGTAAGCCACCTCGTCCACCGACCGGATACCGCAATCCACCGTCAGCAGCAGCGTGCAGCCTTTCTCTCGAAGGCTCTTGATCGCGGGCTTGTTCAGCCCGTAGCCCTCGTCGATCCGGTGTGGGATGTGAAGCTGGTACTTGATTCCGAGGGATTCGAAAACCTTGCTGATGAGCACGGACGAGGTCACGCCGTCCACATCGAAATCGCCGTAGATGGCCACGCATTCCTTCCGCCTGATGGCAATCCGGAGCCTGTGTACTGCCTCGGCGACCCCCTTGAGCCGGTACGGGTTGTCGAAATCGAACCGGGCATCGTAAAAGTCGGCCACATCGAACCGGGTGCGGAGGCCGCGGTTGTAGAGCACCTGGGCGACCACAGGAGACCTTTCGTCCAGGGATTTGAGTATGGATTCAGGCGCGGGAGGAGCTATCTTCCAGCGCCTGCGGCGACGTACCACCAAATGACCTCCTATCGGGATCGGCGCAAGCGAGGAAACTTCGGGTTTCCTCTGCGTGGTTGCTCTGGAAGGATCAACAACTCTCCGTTTCTTCCGCTGCGAGATTGCCTTCGAGGTAATCGAGCACCATCTGCAAAGCGGCTTCGGCGGATTGCTCTTTGTTCTCCAGCCTGCTTCCCTTCCATCTATGTTCCCGATACCAGGTGTGTCCGGGGACGGAGAGCGAAATGTACACAAGCCCCACCGGTTTCTCCGGCGTGCCGCCGCCCGGCCCCGCAATGCCCGTTATCCCAATGCCGATGTCGCTATCGAAGAGGTGCCGCACTCCCCTCGCCATCTCGATAGCCGTCTCCTTGCTCACCGCGCCGAAGCCGTACAGCGTGTTGTGCCTGACATGGAGGATGTGCTCTTTTGCGTCGTAGGAGTAAGCCACCACGCCGCCGAGGAAATATTTGGAGCTGCCCGGGACGTTGGTTATCCTGTGGGAGAGCAAGCCTCCCGTGCAGGATTCCGCAGTGGCTATGGTGAGCTTGCGTTCTCGTAGCATCTCCCCGATCACTTCTTCCAGCCTTTTCCCTTCCATGTGCCCAACCTCCGCTTTGCGAACGTGGGGAGCGCGGTTGCGATAGCGCTCCCCTTGCCCTGACTCATCCCGCGACTTTCTTCCAATCCTCCAGGAACCTTACGATGCCGACGTCGGTCAGCGGGTGCTTGATCATTTTCTTCATGACAGCGTAAGGGATCGTTGCGATGTGGGCGCCGGAAATTGCTGCTTCGATGACGTGCCTTGGGTGTCGGATGGAGGCGGCCACTATTTCGGCCGGGATGTCGTGCAGTTCGAAGATCGCAGCCGTCTCGCGGATCACTTCCATCCCGTCCTGGCCTGCATCGTCGAGCCTGCCGATGAACACGGAAACGTAGGTTGCGCCCGCCTTGGCCGCGAGGAGTGCCTGGTTCGCGGAGAAAATCAGCGTGGCGTTGATCCGCCCGTTCTCCCATTTGGAGATCTCCTTCATTGCTTTCAGACCTTCCTCCGTGGTGGGGATTTTGACCACCACGTGCGGAGACCAGGTCAGGATCTCTCGCGCTTCTTCGATCATGCCTTCGGCGTCGGTGCTTATGACTTCGGCGCTGACCGGCCCACCGACGATCTCGTCGATAGTCCTGGCGACGCTCTTCCTATCGGCGGTGCCTGCCCGAGCCATGAGGCTCGGATTGGTGGTCACGCCTTCCAGCACTCCCCAGGAAGCGATCTCACGTATCTCCTCGATTTTCGCTGTATCGAGCCACAGTTTCATAGAAACCTCCATGTTTCCACGTGATTCATTTCCCAGCCCTGAACCTCAGAGCTTTCCTGTACACTTCGACGTATTCTTTGGCGGACTTCTGCCAGGAGAAATCCTTCTTCATCCCACGGAGCATGAGCTTTCTCCAGATCTTCGGGTATCGGTAGTTCTCCAGAGCACGCACAACCGTGGTGTAAAGGGCCATGGAATCATACTCTCTGAAAGTGAACCCGTTGCCCTTGCCGGTGGTGGGATCGTAGTTCTCCACGGTATCGGCCAGCCCTCCTGTCTCCCTGACCACCGGAACGCTGCCATATCTCATCGCGATCATCTGCCCAAGGCCGCAAGGCTCGAACCGGGAGGGCATCAGGAACATGTCGCTGCCACCGTAGATTTTCTGGGCCAACGGGGCGTTGAACGTGAAATTAGCGGAGAACCGGTCGGGGTAGCGCTGCGCCATTTGCTGGAACATGTGGTGGTATCTTTCCTCGCCAGTGCCGAGGAGCACGAACTGGACGTCATTGAACCGGAAGAGAGGATCCATGATCTGCCCCAGCAGGTCGAATCCTTTTTGGTCTGCCAGCCTCGAAATCACCCCCATTAACGGAACGTCTGGCCTCTGCGGCAGCCCGACTTCCTTCTGGAGTGCAAGTTTGTTCTCCACCCGCCTGCCCAGGCTGTCGGCGTCGAAATTCACCGGCAGATTCGGATCGGTGGCGGGGTTCAGGGTGTCCACGTCTATTCCGTTCAGGATGCCGAAGAGTCTATCCTTCCTGTCCCGCAAGATGCCATCGAGCCCTTCGCCGTATTCGGGCGTGAGGATCTCCTGGGCGTACCGTGGGCTCACGGTGGTGATTACATCCGCGAAGAGTATCCCCCGAGCCATGAAATCCACCACGTCGTTCAGAGAAGCGGTCTCCGGGTGAGCGATGAATCCGTACTCCGCAAGCCCCGCTATCTCCAAGACCCTGTAGCCGAACACGCCCTGGTAGGCGAGGTTGTGTATTGTGTAGACCGTGGCTGTATGGGCGAAGAAAGGATCGTCCTTGTAGATGGTCTTCAGCCAGTTGGGCACCATGGCAGTGTGCCAGTCGTTGCAATGGACGATGTCTGGCTGCCAGTTTAGCTTTCTGGCAAGTTCCAGCGCTGCTTTGCTGAAGAAAAGGAAGCGCTCGGCGTCGTCCGGGTACATGTAGATATTGTCCCGATCGTAGAGCCTGGCGTTGTCGACGAAGTAGACGGTGGTTTTCTCCTCGCCCGAGCCGATCTCTCCCTGGAGAATTCTGGCGGACTCCGTCTTGTCTCCCATGGGGACCTTCAGCTCCGGGATCACTTCCTTCAACCCGAACCGTTCTGGGGAGATCCTGCCGTAGCGGGGCATCACGATCCTCACGTCGTGCCCCAGCGCATTCAGGGCTTTCGGCAGCGATCCTGCCACGTCGGCGAGCCCGCCTGTCTTGGCGAACGGAGCAACTTCCGCGGAAAGGTACATTATTTTGAGAGAGTTCGTTGCCATTGAATAGTCTCCAGGCGAAGGGCTTTCAGGGAACAAAGTCCCATCTTTTCGGATCGATGGTATCACAACGGGGTGGAATTGGCAAAGCATTCCAGAGAAACTTGCGCTATGGGTACCGGTGGTTCTCCCTTCGGGCGTGACAAGATTTGAATTTTGCGCTATCATTGTCGGCGAAGCCAACAACAAGCATTCTCTCTCCGGGTCGCCCGAATTCGGGACATTTTTGAGGAGGTTGATACGTGAAATCACAACCAACCGTGGATCTCAAGCCGCTGGAATCGATCTTTGCGAGACACGCAGCCTCACAGGAAAGCCTTCTCCCTGTACTTCAGGAAGCTCAACAGGCCTACGGGTACCTGCCAAAAGAGGTCTTGAAGGCAGTCTCCAGGCGTCTGAAAGTCGCGGAAAGCCGGGTCTACGGCGTGGCGTCTTTCTACAGCATGCTGAGGCTCGAGCCGGTCGGATTACACGTCATCGATCTTTGCGAAGGTCCGCTTTGCGAACTCCGCAACAAGGAGATTCGCGAGACGTTGAACCGGGAGTTGCGCATCGACCTGGATACCTCGCTTCGTCCGCCCCAGGGAATAGGAGTCCGTGGGACGGACCCTTCCGGGAAGTTCACGTATGAAACGACTTCCTGCCTGGGCTATTGCGCCCAGGGGCCTCTCATGTTCATGGATGGCAACATCTATACCAAGTTGAGCACGGGAAAAGTGAAGGCCATCTTGTCCGATCCGGAAGGATTCCGACCGGACGCTCTCTTGCCCAAAGGAATGCCGCCGGAACTGACAGCGGATGCCGAGGGAGAGACCCGTCGGGTGCTGGCGGACGTGGGCAAGATCGATCCGGAATCGATGGAGGACTATCGGGAGGCTGGCGGGCTCCAGGGGATCGACGCGGCCATCGCCATGGAGCCGGAGGAAGTGATCCGCATCGTGAAAGAGTCCGGCCTGCGCGGGCGCGGTGGCGCCGGGTTCCCCACCGGGCTCAAATGGGAGTTTACCGCGGAAGCCCCTGGCGACGAGAAATACATCATCCTCAACGCCGACGAATCGGAGCCCGGCGTGTTCAAAGACCGGCTGATCCTGCAAAGCGTGCCGTACCGGGTGCTGGAAGGGATGGTCATCGCCGGGTACGCCGTGGGCGCATCCAAAGGCTACATCTACCTGCGGGGCGAATACAAGCACCTGCGTGACCGGCTGGAGCGGGTCATCGAGCAGATGGAGCGGTGCCACTTCCTGGGCGACAACATCCTGGGCAGCGATTTCTCGTTCCACATCGAACTGCACCTGGGCGCCGGGGCGTACATCTGCGGCGAGGAGACGGCGCTCATCGAGTCGCTGGAGGGGAAACGTGGGCAGCCACGGCAGCGCCCGCCGTATCCGCCCACCTACGGCTTCCGCGGCAAGCCGACGGTGGTCAACAACGTGGAAACGCTGGCAAACGTGCCGGACATCATCGCCTACGGCCCCGACTGGTACAAGGAAGTCGGCACGCCCGGTTCCCCCGGCACCAAGGTCTTCACCATCGTCGGCGACGTGAACCGGCCCGGAGCGTTCGAAGTGCCTTTCGGCATCACGCCGCGGGAGGCCATCGAACGGTTCGGCAAGGGCATCCGCAACGGGAACAAGTTCCATTTCGCCCAGGTGGGCGGGTCCGCCGGAGCGTTCATCCCGGAATCGCTGCTGGACGTGCCGCTGGATTACGATAGTGTGAAGAAAGGCGTTACCCTCGGCGCCGGTTCCATCCTGGTTGCCGACCACACCGCGTGCGTTCTGGACATCCTTCGGGCGACCATGGATTTCTTCCGGCACGAATCGTGCGGTAAATGCGCTCCGTGCCGCCTGGGCACGTACCAGAGCTACTCCATCCTGACCAACATCGCTTTCGGCAAAGGGAAGGAGGGCGATTTGGAGCTGCTGGAACATCTGGCGGAGCACATGCGGAAAGAATCGTTCTGCGGGCTGGGACAATCCGCCGCCGTCCCGCTGCAAACGGCGCTGGAACACTTCCGCGAGGAGATCGAGGCACATTTGCACGGCCATTGCCCGGCGGGGGTTTGCGACCTTGGCGGAGAGAAAGTGGCGGGGTGATCCAGTCCGGCGTCACGGGGCCGGACTGGATCACCCCCGGACAGAGCCGAATGCACCCTTGCGTGGAAGCTATTTTGCTGGTATAGTTGATTGGTAAGACTTTCTGGAGAGGTAATACCATGGAGAAAGTAAAAGAATATGTGACTAGAGCTACCTCGAAAGGTCAGGTGACAATACCAGCAGAGGTAAGGCGTTTGCTTGGGATTCAGCCGGGGAAAGAAGTGATTTTTCGGGTGGAAGGCGGGCGCGTAGAGATACTGCCGCCTCCAATGAGCCTGGAGGAGGTTTACGGTTCGGTTCCTCCACTCGGTAGGCCGGAGGATTTCAAGAAATTGAGGAATACGGCTATAGACGAGCACTCCCGGAAAGTGCTCGAAGAAATGAGCAGCGAGGCGTAGGAGATGTACTTCATAGATGCCAGCGTGTTCTTGAGGTACATCACGAAGGACGACCCTGAGAAAGCAGAGTCTTGCTTCAAATTATTCAAGTCCATGGAAAGGGGGGAGGTCAAAGCCTACACGTCCGAGGCCGTCGTAGCAGAAATCGTGTATGTCCTTTCGTCGAAAAATCTGTACGGTCTGAGCCATGAAGATGTGCGTGCGAGGCTGCAGCCGCTTTTGTCGCTGCCGGGACTCAAATTACCGAGTCGAAAGGTCGTTCTCAGGGCGTTGAGCCTGTACGCACTTCACTCGATAGATTTCGAAGATGCACTCTCTATCGCTCGCATGGAACGCCTGGGGATCGAGAAGATCATTAGCTACGACAGGGACTTCGATAGGGTGGAGGGCATCGCGAGGGTGGAACCGGGGGATGTCGTAGGAACCGAATGAATCTGCAGCGCTCAACAGTGGTAGGATGACTTCGCTTGGGTGAGGAAAGAGGGAGAAATTGCATACAGAAAGCTTTCCCGAGCCGTTTTACTTTCGTGAGCGCAACTGCCAGCGGCAAATCTGTAAGGCGAGCCGTCTGGCTCGCCTGGTCGAGCTAGACAGCTCGCCCTACTGGTTCGTCAAGCAAAATACTGTGAGCAATGCCTCTCGCGGGCAGGGACAAGCCCTGCCCCTACGCGTCATTCTGAGCCGAGGCAGTAGAGCTCAGCAGCGCTGAGCCCAATGCCGAGGCGAAGAATCTTGCGACACTCTGGACGAACCATCGGGATCTGGAAAGGGAGCGTTCAAGATTCTTCGTCGCTGACGCTCCTCAGAATGACGAAAGACACGTTGGGGCAGGCAAAGTCAGTTACCTCGACAGGATAGTCAACTGAGGAGAAATAGACTCCCGAACGTCTATCAAACTTGCAATATCCGGCAGAGAAATCAAAACAAACCATCCGACGCAAACAGGAGGCCAAATGAGCGTAACTCTCACCATAGACGGGAAGCAGATCACGGCAAAGGAAGGCCAGACGATTTTGCAGGCGGCGCAGGAGGCGGGAGTCCACATCCCGACGCTCTGCTATCACCCGGCGCTGCCGCCGGACGGCAACTGCCGCCTCTGCGTGGTAGAGATCGAAGGCAGGCCGGGCACGCACACTTCCTGCACCACCAAAGCGGAGGACGGCATGGTGGTGCGAACCCACACGCCTCAACTGGAAGCAGACCGCAAGCTGGCGCTGGAGCTGATACTCTCGGAGCACCCGCTGGACTGCATGACCTGCGAGGCAGCGGGCGAGTGCGAATTGCAAGACCTGGCCTACGAGTACGGCGCCACCGGCAACCTGTTCCCGCGCATCGAGAAGGACTTCCCGGTAAACGATCCGAACCCATTCATCCAGGTCGATCCAAACAAATGCATCCTTTGCGGCCGGTGCGTGCGGGCGTGCGAGTACATCAACGGCGTCCAGGCCATCGGGTTCTTCGGCCGGGGGCACGATACCCACATCGGCTTCGGGTTGGACGCCACCATGGAAGAAAGCCCGTGCGAATTCTGCGGCAACTGCGTCAACGTCTGCCCCACCGAAGCACTGTGGCCCAAGCAGGCCATCGGCAAAGGCCGCCGCTGGGAGTTGGAGAAAGTCCGCACCACCTGCGCTTACTGCGGCGTCGGGTGTCAGTTCTACCTGAACGTGAAAGACAATGAGATCGTGGACGTCACCCCAGCATGGGACGCCCCGGCGAACCACGGGGCCACGTGCGTCAAGGGTCGCTTCGGCTTCGATTTCGTCAACCATCCCGACCGGCTGACGGTGCCGCTGGTTCGACCGGAGATCTTACGGGAGCGCGGCATCGATCCGTCCGGCAGGAAGCAGGTCGGGCGGTTCGTGGAGGCTTCCTGGGACGAGGCGCTGGACGTTGTGGTGGACAAATTCACGCAGATCTGGAAGGAATCCGGCAGCCGCTCCATCGCCGTCTTCGGATCGGCCAAGTGCACCAACGAGGAGAACTACCTGGTGCAGAAGCTGGCCCGCCAGGTCTGGGGCACCAACCACGTGGATCACTGCGCCCGCCTCTGCCACGCGTCGACCGTGGCCGCCATGCTCATGGTCTTCGGCTCCGGAGCGATGACCAACAGCATCGACGACATCGTGGACGACGCTCGGAGCTACTTCATCATCGGATCTAACACCACGGAGCAGCACCCGGTCATCGGGATGCGCATCAGGCGGGCCGTGCGGGAGCGTGGTGCGAAGCTCATCGTGGCCGACCCACGCCGCATCCCCATCACCGATTTCGCACACCTGCACATGCAGCAGAAGCCTGGCACCGACATCGCCCTCATCAACGGCATCGCCCACGTGCTCATCGAGAACGGCTGGATCGACGAGGAGTTCATCCACGAGCGCACGGAAGGGTTCGAGGATTTCAAAGAGACCGTGATGAAATACCCGCCGGAGGTAGCATCGGAGATCACTGGCGTACCGGTGGAGAAATTCGAGGAAGCGGCCAGGATCCTCTGGGAGAACCGCCCCGGCGCGCTGCTGTTTGCCATGGGGATCACGCAGCACACCCACGGCGTCCAGAACGTCTTCTCCTGCACGAATCTCCAGATGCTGCTGGGCAACATCGGCAAGCCGGGAGCCGGGGTCAACCCGCTGCGGGGACAGAACAACGTCCAGGGTGCGTCCGACCTGGCGGTGCTGCCGAACATCTTCCCCGGCTACAAGCACGTGATGAACGAGGATGCCCGCCGGCATTTCTCCGCCGCGTGGGGCATCAGCCTGGACGAAAGCTTGCCGCTCCATCTGGACAAAGATCCGGGGCTCACCATCGTCGAAATCGTCAACGCGTTCGGCGACGGCAGGATCCGCGGGCTCTTCATCATGGGCGAAAACCCCATGGTGAGCGACCCGGACACCAACCACGTGCGGGAGTGCATGGAGAAAGGGGAGTTCCTGGTGGTGCAGGACATCTTCCTGACGGAGACGGCGCAGATGGCGCACGTGGTACTGCCCGCGGCAAGCTGGGCGGAGAAGAGCGGCACCTTCACTAACACGGAGCGGCGCGTCCAGATGGTGAACCCAGCCGTCCGGCCTCCGGGGCAGGCCCGCCCCGATTGGGAGATCCTCTCCGACCTGGCGAACCGGTTCCTGGACGGCGAGATCGGGCAACACATCGACCGGAGCGCGCCTTACGCAAGCTGGGACTACCTCTCGCCGGCGGACATCATGGAGGAGATCGCCGCAGTCACGCCGATTTACGGCGGCATCCGGCACGAACGTCTGGGGACGCAAGGGTTGCAGTGGCCCTGCCCCACCACCGACCATCCCGGCACGCCGATCCTGCACGTCGGGAAGTTCACCCGCGGCAAGGGACTCTTCATGGCCGTGGATCACATGCCATCGGCGGAGGACGTAGACGAGGAGTACCCGCTGATAATGACCACCGGCAGGATTTTGTTCCACTGGCACACCCGATCCATGACCGGCAGGAGCAAGCCGCTGAACGAGCACGTGCCGGAAGGGTTCGTGGTGATCCATCCGGAGGACGCCCTGAAATACGGCATCGAGGACGGCCAGCCGACCCGCGTCACCAGCCGCCGCGGCACGGTGGTGACGAAAGCGGCGGTGACGGAGGAAGTGCCGCCCGGCATCGTGTTCATGACGTTCCACTGGGCGGAGGAGAATGCCAACACCCTGACGCAGCAAGCGCTGGATCCCATCGCCAAGATTCCGGAGTATAAAGTGAGCGCTGTGCGCATCGAACCGGCATGAGGGGGATAGGAGATCTATACAAAACTATGGAGGCATAAAAGGTTAAATTCAGATGAATGATATGCCACGCCCGCCCCGTCCTGGCGAGGAGCTCGATTTGCCACGCCTGGAATCCTACCTTAAGGAAGCCATCCCGGGCTTGCAGGGGAGGTTGGAAGTGCTGCAATTCCCGTCGGGGCATTCCAACCTGACCTATTTGCTGCGCGTCGGCGGCACCGAGATGGTGCTTCGCCGCCCTCCACGGGGCAGGAAACCCAAGAGCGGCCACGACATGCGCCGCGAATGGGTGATCCTCTCTGCCCTGCATGGCTCTTTTCCTGTACCCCGCCCTCTTGCCTACTGTGACGACCCGGCGGTGCTTGGTGCGCCGTTCTACGTCATGGAACGCATCCGTGGCCTGATTTTGCGCCGAGACCTGCCGCCCGATCTGGCGCTTTCCCCCGCCGAAATGCGCGGCCTGTGCGAGCGGCTCATCGACACCCACCGTCGCCTGCACGGCCTCGGCTACCGCTCCCTGGGCCTGGGCGAACTGGGTCATCCCGAAGGCTACGTGCGGCGGCAGGTGCAGGGGTGGGCCCGGCGCTACCGCGATGCCCGCACGCCCAATGTGCCCGATTTCGAGGAAATCATCGCCTGGCTGGAGGCCAACATGCCACCCGAGCGCGGCGCAGCGCTCATCCACAACGACTACCGGTTCGACAACGTGGTTTTCGATCCTGCCGATTTCCACGTGGTGGGTGTGCTGGACTGGGAGATGGCGACTATTGGCGACCCGCTGATGGACCTGGGCGCTTCGCTGGCCTACTGGGTGGAAGCCGACGACCCGCCCGAGATGCAGGCCATTCGCCTCGGCCCCACCGACGCTCCCGGAGCGCTCACTCGCCGGGAGGTGGTGCAGCGCTACATCGGAGGCACCGACCTCACCACCGCCGACCTGCGCTTCTATTTCGTCTACGGCCTCTTCCGCCTGGCTGGCATTGCCCAGCAGATTTACTACCGCTACTACCACGGCCAGAGCCGCGACGAGCGCTTCCGTCACTTCGACAAAGCAGTGGCGGGCCTGGAGCGCGCAGCAAAGATGGCAATCGACGGCTGGGGGCTGTGAAGAACACCGGCAGCGAATTCGCACTCCGGCACTTTGGCAAAAGGGAGTCGGTGTGGTATATTTCCTTGCCGAGGTTCGCCTCGCTTTCTACTCCCGAGGAGGCTCGGGGGCAAACCCAAAGAAAGGAGGACCGTTAGATGCGAGAGTATGAGGTAGGATTCATAATCCACCCGAGGCTCGAGGAAGAAGAGACCAACGCAGTGATCGAAAAGGTCAAAGGGTGGATTGTGGACGCAGGCGGCGAGGTCACAGATGTCGACATCTGGGGACGGCGCACCCTCGCTTATCCCATCCAGCATCAGCGAGAGGGCTTCTACGTTTTTCTCCAGACCAGGATGCCACCGGAAGCCGTCGAGCCGCTGGAAACCAACCTGCGTATCTCCGAAGACGTGATGCGCCACATCGTTGTTCGGACCGACGAGTGATCCTGTAAGACTCGAAGATGGCTGGTTAGGAGAGAGTGAGGAATGGCTCGAGGATTGAACAAGGTAATGATCATCGGTAACTTGGGTAAGGATCCGGAGCTCAGGTACACGCCCAGCGGTAAGCCGATAGCACTTTTCAACGTGGCTACCGGCAGAACCTGGGTTACTTCGAACGGTGACAGGAAAGAGGCCACAGAGTGGTTCAACGTGATTGCCTGGGGATCCCTGGCGGATATCTGCTACAAACATCTGCGCAAGGGATCGAGGGTGTACGTGGAAGGGCATCTGCAGACCAGAAAGTGGGAAGACGCTTCCGGGCAGAAGCACTATCGAACCGAGCTCGTGGCCAACGAGATGATAATGCTGGACGGCAGGCAACACGTCGAGGAAGAGCCACCTGAGGACATCGAAGAGGTGCTTGCCGGGCTGGAAGATTGATTCAGAGGTGGAACATGGCATATAGAAGGAACTTTCATTCCAAGAAGAAGTCTTGCGAATTTTGTGTGGGCAAGATCGAGAAAATAGA
>JALWAP010000108.1 GCA_027016315.1 Anaerolineae bacterium
GGGACGCGGTAAACGCCTTTGTGGACGCCACCCCGATCTCAGGCCCCGCCTGCATGTAGATCACGCCATCGGCCATCCTGGCAGCCTGGCTCCCCACCACGTTCACAATGGAAATCAGGTACGAACCTTTGTTCCTCGCCTCTTCCATCGCCGCCAGCGTGTCCACAGTCTCGCCTGATTGCGTGATGGAAAGCACCAGCGAGTTTTCGTCGATGAGCGGGTCACGGTACCTGAATTCAGAGCCGTAATCCACCTCCACGGGAATCTTCGCTATTTTCTCGAACAAGAACTTGCCCACCAGCCCGGCGTACGCCGAAGTTCCACAGGCCACGATTACCATCCTGTCGAACTTCCTGGCGAGATCCGGCGTTAGCTTCACCTCAGGCAGGATGACCTCGCCACGCTGGAAGTCGACGCGCCCGCGGATGGTATCGGTGATAGACCTGGCCTGCTCGTATATCTCCTTTTCCATGAAATGCTTGTACGTCCCCTTGGCCGCCGATACCGGATCCCACGGGATGAGTGTAATCTCCTTTTCCACCGGCTCGCCATCGAGCGTCAGGTATCGCGCACCATCGGCCGTGACGATCGCCATTTCCCTGCTTTCCAGGAACACCATCCTCCGGGTATGCTCCAGAATGGCTGGCATGTCGGAAGCCAGGAACATTTCGCCATCGCCGACGCCCACGGAAATACCGCCTGCGTTCCCGATCCTGGCAGCGACGAGTTTTCCCGGCTCGCGGGTGGACACGACCACCACTGCCTGGGCGCCTTTGAGTCTGTTCAAAGCCATCCTCACCGCTTCCTCGAAAGGCTCTCCTTCGTCCATGTACTTTTCCACAAGATGGACGATGACCTCCGTATCGGTTTCAGACGAAAATTCGTGCCCCTCGGCCAGAAGCATCTCTTTCAAATCAAGGAAATTCTCCACGATGCCGTTGTGTACCAGCACGATCTCGCCTGTGCAGTCGGTGTGCGGGTGGGCGTTGTAAGAAGTCGGGCGCCCATGGGTGGCCCACCTCGTGTGCCCGATGCCGATCTGACCATCGAGCGGTGACTCCTCCACCAGCCTCTCCAACTTCGAAATCTTGCCCACAGACCTCCGTATCTCAACCTTGTTATCGCCGTTCAACACGGCGATCCCGGCAGAGTCGTACCCCCTGTACTCAAGCTTCTTCAAACCATCGAGAACAACTTTCCCCGCCGACCGCGGGCCTACGTATCCAACGATTCCACACATTGTAGGAACCTCCATCCCCTGTATTCTGGAAACAGAACGACTTCGAGTGCGCAAAGCGCGAGGTATTTTTTGCAATGAAGACGCCACCGCCGTTGCGATTTGTCCCCACCGTTACCGGTGGGATTTGTCGCTGGCTTCTGAGGATTTCTGGGGCCGCACTTCCGTGCGATTCAGGGTCGTGGCCAACCCTGGAGGGCTTCCGCCGATCTCTCGATTTTCCTTCCCCGGAGCCAACTGCCTGGAAAGTTAGCCTTGCCCTGCGGCAAGGAACCCTCTCCCTCGTCAACCGGTGTCCGATCGCGCTCCCCGGACGCCGGTCCAGGCGCTGCTACCCCTTCCCGTTCACTTCACATAGCCCACCTCCCAAAGCCGGGATTCCCATCCTGACGGACGGATCGCCTTTCCGACTGCCATTATATCACCACTGCCTGCCAGAATGTCAATTTGCTCCCGCCTGTAGCCGGAACTATAATACGGCGGTACTCATGAATCTTTTCACGAAAGAGGTGGCATAATGCTGAAAACTCACGCATGCGGGCTGCTCCGCCTTCGAGACGCCGGAGAACACGTCGTCCTGGCCGGTTGGGTTCACCGGAGAAGGGATCACGGCGGCATAATCTTCCTCGACCTGCGCGACAGAGAGGGAATCGTGCAAGTGGTCATAGACTCCGCCAAGGCTCCGGAGGCCCACAAAGTGGCGAGCGAAGTCCGCCCTGAATACGTCATCCAGGTCAGCGGGAAGGTCGAGCCTCGCCCGCAGGGATTCGAGAACCCCGACCTACCGACGGGAGATGTGGAGGTCCATGTCGAAGAGGTGAAAATTCTGAGCGCCTCCAGGACCCCGCCATTCCAGATCAACGAGGACATTCCCGTGGACGAAGCCTTGAGGCTGCGGTACCGCTACCTTGACCTCAGGCGCCAGCGGATGCAACGCAACCTGGGGCTCCGGCATCGATCGATAATGCACATGCGTGAGTTCCTCGACAAACGCGGATTCTGGGAAATAGAAACACCGATCCTCATCAAGAGCACCCCAGAAGGCGCTCGGGATTTCGTCGTGCCGAGCAGGCTTCACCCAGGGAAGTTCTACGCGTTGCCACAATCGCCGCAACAGTTGAAGCAGCTTTTGATGGTAGCCGGATACGAGAAATACTTCCAGATCGCCCGATGTTTCCGGGACGAAGACCTGCGGGCCGACCGGCAGCCGGAGTTCACCCAGCTCGACCTGGAGATGTCCTTCGTCGAGCCGGAAGACGTGCAATCCCTGATCGAAGAGCTTTTGACGGAACAGGTGGAAAAGCTAACCGGGAAAACCGTATGGAAGAAGCCATTTCCCCGGCTCACTTACGACGAAGCAATGGCGAAATACGGCTCCGACAAGCCCGATCTACGGTTCGGGCTCGAGTTCGTGGACTTCACGAAGACACTCGAGAACAGCTCATTCCGGGTTTTCAGCAGCACGATAGCAAGCGGCGGGCAGGTGAAAGGGATCAACGTCCCGGGCGGCGCCGAGTTCAGCAGGAAGAAAATCGACGAACTAACCGACTTCGTCAAGCAGTACGAGGCCAAGGGGTTGGTGTGGATAGCCCGCCAGCAGGGGCAAAACGAGGATGGCACGCCCAAGATTCGGTCGTCGGTGTCAAAGCATCTCTCCAAAGAGGAAGTCGCTGCCATGTTCGAGCTTGCAGATGTGAAAGAAGGCGATTTGCTGCTGATCGTGGCAGACCAGCCCAAGGTCGTGGCAGCTTCGCTTGGCAACCTGCGCCTCAGGCTCGGGCGTGAGTTGGGCCTCATGGACGACAATGTGATGGCGCTGGCATGGATTGTCGATTTCCCGCTCCTGGAGTGGAGCGAGGAAGAAAACCGGTGGAAAGCGATGCACCATCCCTTCACGTCAGCGGTGGACGAGGATTGGGACAAGCTCGAAACGGATCCCGGCTCGGTTCGGGCCAAGGCTTACGACGCCGTATGCAACGGCGCCGAGATCGCAGGCGGAAGCATCAGGATCCATCGGCCAGACCTGCAGTCCAGGATGTTCCGGGCGCTTGGCATATCCGAAGAGGAAGCCAGGGCGCAGTTCGGGCACCTGCTGGAGGCGTTCACCTATGGCGTTCCACCCCACGGCGGAATCGCCGTCGGCATCGACCGATGGGTTGCCATGCTCGCGTCCGAAAAGAGCATCCGGGAGGTGATCGCCTTCCCCAAGACAGCTCAAGGGGTGG
>JALWAP010000109.1 GCA_027016315.1 Anaerolineae bacterium
CAAAGACTGCTTCATGTCCTGCCCGGTCGTCGGCTCGTCCACGATGATCATCTTCGGGCGCAGCGCCAGAATGGAAGCAATTGCGATCCGCTGGCGAATGCCTTTCGGCAGGAAGAACGGGTGCATTTCGAAGTACGATGGATCGAGTCCAACTACTTTCGCCGATTCTTCCACCCTGGCTTTCACCTCGTCTTCCGGAAGCTGGATGTTCCTTGGGCCGTAAGCGATCTCTTTCCAGACTGAGTTGTTGAAGATCTGGTGATCTGGGTTCTGGAAAACGTACCCCACCCTGGTTGCCATGTTGGTGATGGAAGATTTGGCGGTGTCGAGGCCATCCACGATCACCTTGCCCTCCGTGGGCTTGAAGAGGCCGTTGAGACACTTGGAAAGCGTGGTCTTGCCGGAACCGTTCTGACCTATCAGCGCCACGAATTCGCCTTCGTGAATCGAAAGATTCACGTTCTTCAGCGCGAGGGTGCCATCCGGGTACCGGTAGGTCAGGTTTTCCACCTTCACGTAGACATCGTTATCGGCCATCTTTTCCTCCTGCAAGCATCTCCCGAAGCCTTTCCGTCCCCTCTTCAAGGGTCTTGGGCAGCGGCAGCGAATCCGGATAGTGTCCCAACAACCTGAGCCTGAAGAAGAATTCCATCACCCCCGGCGGGAACACGTCGTGCTCCATCAGGAAATCCATCTTCTCGAAGAATGGTGTGGTCTCGTCGGCCAGGAGAACCTGCCCGTTGTAGACCAGGACCATGTGATCGGAGAGGGGGACCAGGTGCTCCAGGCTGTGCTCCACCACAATGATCGTGCTTTTGTACTCCTGCTTCAGCCTTCCGAGCACATCGAAAACCCGCTTCCGCCCGACAGGATCAAGCATGGACGTAGGCTCGTCCAGCACCATGATCGGCGGCTGCATCGCCAGAACCGACGCCAGGGCAACACGCTGCTTCTGCCCGCCGGAGACTTCGTAAGGCGGCTTGTCCATCAACGGCTCGATATCCGTCAACGGCACAACCCACTCGAGCCTCCGCTTTATCTCTTCGATGCTCAGACCCAGGTTCTCCATGCCGAAGACCACTTCGTCCTCGACCGTCATGGCCGTGAACTGCGCTTCCGGATCTGAGAAAACAAGCCCGACTTTCTGGCAGAGTTCTGACTGCTTGTACTCTTTGACCTCCTTCCCCATCACGTAAACGTGCCCCGAACGGACGCCGTAGTACTGGTTTGGGATCAATCCGTTGATGGAATAGGCCAGGGTGGTCTTCCCGGAAGTGTTCGGGCCGATGACCCCGACAATGGCACCTTCCTCGATCTCCAGGTTCACATCGTGGAGAGCCGGAACTTTGGTGCGGGAATATTTCCAGGAATAGTCTTCGAATTTGATTACGGCGCTCATCCCACACCTCCTACCAACCACTCACGGAGCAATTTCATCGTCAGGGATCCTTCCAGCGTGAACATCCCATATCCGTACCTTGCCACTACCAATAGCACCAACGAGAGGGTCAGGAACAGGACGATGATTCCATCCAGGGTTTTGAAGTGGTATTTCGTGAGCACGTAGTCCGGGCGCTTCACCCGATGAAGCCCGGTAAAACTGTATCCCCGTGCCACCAGCGCATTGGAGAACTCCTCGGAACGTCTGATGGCAAGCCCCATGAGCGGGATTATGTACATCACGAACTGCCGGAGCTTGTATGGAATCGACTTGCCTTTCGGATCGTAGCCCCGGGCTTTCTCCGCCTGCCTGACCACGGAGAAATCTTCGATCACCATCCCGACCGCTCGCAAGGACATCGCAACCAGGTAAGTGACCGTAAACGGCATCTTGGCCCACCGCATGGCCACCAGCAGATCTCGCTCCCGGGTGGTACTCAAGAACAGCACCATCACGAAGATCATCGGGAGAATGCGCATGTAGACTTCCACAGCGGCCACGATTCTCTCGAAATAGATCGGAATCCCAAAGAGACTGAATACCTGGTAAAATTCAGGATGCCTCCCCCCAAGAACCGTATACGAAAGCAAAATCAAAACACCCATGGATACCGATATTGGCACGTAAAGCTTCAACGTGGAAAGGGTCACCCTGCTGTACTCCAGCAGTATGAGCGTCACGATAATCAGCACAAAATTCCAATCAGGGGAACTTATGATCATAGGGAAGAGGCTTACAATCATCAGGAAATAAACTCTGACGAACGGGTGGAGACTGTAGATCGGAGATTCTTCAGGCACATATCCCAGTATCGTCTTGTTCATAGCATCCTTCCATCTCCAAAAAGTTTGCGGGGAGGATGGCATCCTCCCCGCGCGATGATGGCAAAATCAGGCCCACCATCTCTTGACGAAAGAAGTGGTGTTGATGACCACGCCGGACAGAGCTTTCAACAAGATGACTCCAAAGACAATCCCGGCTATCTCGTTACCGGCGAACCATCCCCAAACGAAGAGCGGCACGGATTCGGCGGTGAGAAGCCCGAACCCTTTCAGCACCACCAGCGGACCCCAAATCGCCCCGAAGATGTTGCCCACGGTGATGGAGACAAGGAACACCACCCAGTCCTTCGTGGTCTTGAGCCTCGGGTCGGCCTTGAAGTAGCGGAAAGCCCACGCCGGAGCAAAGGACTGGAACGCGTTGGCAGGGATGTACGCCAGCGAGACGTACACCGGGGTACCGGCCACACCGTTGGAGATGATCGGGAAGAGCGATGCCGCTATGACGCCCCACGCACCATACCAGATCCCGCCGACGTTTTGCACCGCTATGGCAGGCCAGAAGAAATTGACGCCAAAGCCAAGCGGCAAGGTGAAACTCCCGAATGCCCCAACAACCGCACCGATACCAATGAGCAACGCCGTGATGACGATATGGATTATTCCGGCGCGCCGTTCTTCACCAGCTTCGATGGCCCAGATTTCTGCAGCGTCCATGTTTTCACCTCCTCAAGGGACAGAACGCAAATGAAAATCGTGAAGACGAACGGAAAAAGATTGGACGTTCCTCGGAGGGCACCCGAAGGCTCGGACGAATGAACCTGTTCAGACCACACTCTCTGCCCAACATCACCTCCTTTCCACACTTCCAAGGACAAACAAGCCCAAAAGCAGAAACAACCACTAAAATAATAGCATGCATCACGTCGGGTGACAAATTCCGTAAGTTTATAAACATAAATGTTACCAAACATGTAACTTTTTCATGGCTCTCACCAGCTTCGGGATATTTAGCCTTTTGCCGAAAACTGTTGTATAAAAAACCAACAACTTGCCGAACAAGGAGCTTTTCTACGTGAACGAACGGACTTTGAGGGTAATACCTCTTGGCGGCGCTGGCGAGATAGGCAGGAACCTGACAGTTTACGAACTCGGCGATGACATGATAATCGTCGACGTGGGGATAATGTTTCCGGACAACGACATGTTCGGAGTGGATCTGGTGATTCCGGACATGCGGTATATCATCGAAAAGCAGGACAACCTGCGAGGCATCATCCTCACCCATGGACACGAAGACCACATCGGCGGGTTGCCGTACCTCCTTTCCCAACTCGATGTGGACGTCCCGATTTTCGCCACAAGGCTTACGAGGGGCCTTGTCGAAGTGAAGCTGAAAGACCATCGCCTCTTCGACGAAGACCTGCGCACCATCTCGCCCGACTCCAGGTTGAAGCTCGGAGCCTTCGAGGTGGAGTTCTTCCACGTGTGCCACAGCATCCCGGATGCCGTGGGGGTCTCCATAACCACCCCTTTGGGAAGGATCATCCAAACCGGGGACTTCAAGTTCGACTGGCATCCCGTGGACGGAAGGCTGACGGAGATCGAAAAGCTGCGGAAATGGGGCGACGAAGGAGTCTTCCTCCTGCTTTCAGACTCGACCAACTCCGAGAAGCCAGGGTTCACACCATCGGAACAGGAAATCGGGAAAAACCTGGAAGAGATTTTCGACAAGGCCAGCGGAAGGGTAATCATCGCTACGTTCGCGTCCAATATCTCCCGGATCGAGCAGGTGATACGAATCTCCAGAGAACGGGGCCGTCGGATCGGCGTGATCGGCAGGAGCATGATCAACAACGTGAAGATGGCGTCGGAGCTCGGGTACCTCAGCATCGATCCCAGCGAGCTGCTCACCGAATCCCAGATGAGAAATCTCTCTCCTTCAAAAGTGACCATCCTGGCCACAGGAAGCCAGGGGGAGCCGACATCGGCCCTGGTCAGGATGTCGCAGGGGCGGTTCGACCCGCTCCAGATCAGAGAAGGGGACACGGTGATCATCTCGGCCGAGCCGATCCCGGGGAACGAACAACTGGTGAACCACACCCTGGACAACCTGTTTCGCCACGGCGCAGACGTCTACTACACAGAACTTTTCGACGTGCACACCTCCGGGCACGGGAGCATCGAAGATTACAAGCTCATGCTCGAACTGACGCGGCCGAGATATTTCATCCCTGTACACGGCGAATACCGACACCTGGTGCTGCACAGCAGGATTGCACGGGAGAAAGGAGTCCCGCCGGAGAACATTTTCGTCGTAGAAAGCGGCCAGGTGGTAGAATTCGACGAGGAAGGAGGATGGATCGGCGATCGCGTCGGCGGCGACATGGTGCTGGTGGACGGGTTCGGAATCGGCGGAATGGAGCAGACGGTTCTCAGGGATCGACGCCACCTTGCCATGGGTGGGTTCGTGGCGGTGTTCGTGGGCGTGGATCGAAAAGGCGATATCCTGCTCGGGCCGGAAATCATCACCAAAGGGTTCGTCTACGAAGAAGAAGCCGCAAGCTTGATAGACGACGCGAGGAAGCTGGTGTGGAAGATGATGGGCAACGGCGAGGTCGGTGCAGGTGCAAGGGGCCGCAAGCTCCAGGAATCGCTCAGGGCGTTTTTCTACTCCAGAACAGGTCGCCGCCCGATGATCTTGCCTATCGTAATGGAGCTGTAGGGGAGGAATACCGATGTCCGAATGGGAGAGAAAAGCCGAGGAATTCACAGAAAAGATAGCACGTGAATTCTACCTGACTGGATCGGGACAGAAAGAAAAGCTGGAAATCGAGCCTATATACCGTCAGTACGCAGATCTGTTCTCCGAGGAAAACGTACGGGAACGGCTCATGCACCTTCACGACGATCCCCCGGCCACCAGGTATCTGGCTGGAATGGCCGCCAGCGGTTTTGTGGAAAATCAGGTCAAAAAGCTGGATCAAGATGTGACTAACGCGATCCTTGCGGCCAAAGTCGACTGGGACGGGGAAGAAGTTCCTTTCCTGCAAGTGCCGGTTCTGCTGGCAAACGAGGAGGACTGGCAACGGAGGCATAAGCTGGAAAGCCTCTCTTCGCAGGTGGATGCGGAGCTACTGCCCCGCCTCAGAGAGCGCCTCGAGCGTGTGCACGAGATAGCCGAAACCCTCGGATTCGAAGATTATGTCCAGATGTACAAAACGCTTCTCGATGTCGATCTGGATGCACAGGCGCAGTGGCTCCAGAAATTCCTCGATGAAACCGAAGAGGAATACAAGCGGCAACTCTTCGACCGGCTCCAAAAAGCGGGCATTCCCGAAGATGAGGCCACATCCGCAGACATTGCCTTCATCTTGCGCGCCAAAGAGTTCGATCGCTATTTCGAAAAGGATCGGATGGTACCGGCGTTGCTGGAGACGCTCAAAGCCGCCGGGCTGAGCAAAGGAGAAGACCTACCATTCACACTCGACCTGGAGCCACGACCGCTGAAATCGCCGAGGGCGTTCTGCTCGCCGGTGAAAGTCCCGGAGGAAGTGTATCTGGTGATAAAACCGCACGGCGGGCGCGACGACTGGGATTCCTTCTTCCACGAAGCCGGACACGCCGAGCATTTCAGCCACATTCCCAAGAGCCTGCCGTTCCCTGTCCGCGTGCTCGGCGACAGCGACCTCATCGAGGTCTATTCCTTCCACATGCAGTACCGCCTGCTGGAACCAAGCTGGGTCAGGGACATCGTCGGAATAAGGTCGCCGGACCTCGAACGCTACCTTTCACTCTCAAGGTTCGCCAAGCTCTTCCTGTTGCGACGGTATGTGGCCAAACTGCAGTATGAAGTCTCCATCCACCGAGGCAACGTGGAAAACGCAGGCGAGATATACAAAGCCACGCTGGAACGGGCGCTGCACATCCACATCGCCCCGGAGCGAGCGCTGCGGGACATGGACGACGGATTCTACACCGCTATGTACCTGCGCGCGTGGCTGTTCGAAGCGATGCTGAGGGAGTTCCTGCGAAAAGAACTGGGCGAAACGTGGTGGAGACACCCGGATGCCGGTGACCTGCTGTACCAATGGTGGCAAAGGGGACAGACGAAAACGCTGAACGACCTGCTGCCGGAGATAGGCCACACAAAACTGGAAATGGAACCGTTGATTCACGACGTCCTGGGGCTTGAATGAATGCCTGAAATGTTGAACCTAGAACTGCTCGAAAAAGGCGCTCGAAAGCTAAACCTCCCGCTATCCAAAGGACAGCTGGAGATGTTCGAGACGTACCAGCGCGAGCTCACAAAGTGGAATGAGAAATTCAACCTTACCGCCGTGAGCGACAGCGAGGGGATACAGACGAAGCATTTCCTGGACTCCATGAGCCTGCTGTTACCCCTGCTTTCCGCGCTGGCGCCAGAAGCGAAAACCGTCCCGGAGGCGTACAAGCGGCTTGCCAAGATGAAATTGAGGGCAATAGACGTGGGCACCGGGCCAGGCTTCCCGGGTCTCGTGCTGAAAATCATGTGGCCCGCTCTGGAACTCTCTCTTGTGGAAGCAACCGGCAAGAAAGTTCAGTTCCTGCGGCACATGATCCGGGAGCTGGGGCTGGAAGATGTGGAAGCGTATCACGCCAGGGCGGAGGAAATGGGGCAAGACGGAACTCATCGCGGCTCGTACGACTTGGTGATGGCAAGAGCGGTGGCTGTCCTACCGGTGCTCGTGGAATACCTGATGCCTCTCGCAAGGAAAGGGGGGCTGGTGCTGGCGATGAAAGGGCCTTCGGCCTCAGAAGAAGTGCTGGAGTCGGAAACGGCCATTCGGATACTTGGCGGAGAGGTGCAAAAAGTGGTCGATGTGGAAGTTCCACTGCTGGCGGAGGAACGGAGGATCGTGATCATCAGAAAAGTGGCGGAAACTCCCGAAATGTACCCTCGCAGGCCAGGGATTCCACAAAAGCGCCCCTTGGGCTCGAAGAAGTGACCCACCCTCCATTTCCCAAACGCGCGAAGGGGATGATAGAATTGGACATCATTCCGAGGAGATGCAGCCCAGAATGGACGAGACGATGAAAACTGTTGTGGTAATACCTACCTACAACGAGGCAGACAATCTGCCCCTGGTGACCGCATCCGTCCTTTCCCTCGGGATACCCGGCCTTAGCGTCCTCGTCGTGGACGACGACTCTCCGGATGGAACCGGCGAAGTAGCCGACAAACTGGCAGAACGGAACCCGGGAAAAGTAAACGTCATCCATAGAACCGGCCAGAGAGGGTTCGGGAAATCCTATATCAGCGGATTCAAATGGGCACTGGAACACGGAGCCGATCGCATCATCCAGATGGATGCAGATCTTTCCCATTCGCCTTCGTACATCCCGGAAATGCTCCAGAAAAGCATGGAGTACGACGTGGTAGTGGGTTCCAGGTACGTGCAAGGGGGAAAGCTGGACGAAAGGTGGAGCCCATGGAGACATTTCCTCAGTTGGTGGGCTAACTCGGTGTATACCAGGCTGATCCTCGGGATAAAGACCAAGGATGCCACGTCCGGGTTCAAATGCTGGACAAGGTACGCCCTGGAAGCGATCGACCTGGACACGATAAAGTCGAATGGATACGTGTTCCAGGTAGAACTGACCTACGTCAGCGAAAAACTGAACCTGAGAATCATCGAAATCCCTATTTACTTCGAAGACAGGCACAAAGGACACTCCAAGATGAGCACTGCCGTCAAACTGGAGGCGGCATGGAGGGTCTGGGAGATCAAATTCAGGCACCGCCATGTCAAGCCGCTCCAGCCAAGGGAGTCATCCGAGGCTCAGCCTAAACCAGCAACAGACGAAACCAGCGACTGACCACAGTAGCCCAGCGTCGCGTCATGTCGCGCAGAGGAGGTATGGGGTCGGTGTGACGTGCCCAGTGCCAAAAAGATACCTCAAAGAGAACGGCTCTTTCAACGCTCTCGCGCAAGAAGCCAAAATTCAATGACGAGAGCGTTCGGAAATTCATCTCACCTCGGCCGACTAGATCCCGTTCAGGCAATAAACTTCTCCTGCTCCCACACGTTTTTCGTCATTCTGAGGAGCGTTAGCGACGAAGAATCTTGAACGCCCTCTTCTCAGACAACGCTGGCTTGCCCGGATCGTTGCAAGATTCTTCGCCTCGGCATGTGGCTCAGCGGTGCTGAGCCACATCCTCGGCTCAGAATGACGCTGTAGAGACGGAGTGTATCCCTGCCAGGAGATTGTCCAGGATGCACTGTCAGCGCTCATACATCGCTGCTTTCATACACCCCAATGCAGTTTTCGAATGCTTTATATGACGTCTGAATTCATATCGGAACCCCGGGATTTTGACATGCTGGGACAAAGGTGATAGCATTGCTACGAGATTTCAGGCGAGGAGCCAAAATGGGTAGCCGAATGTCGATCTGGAACGACAATCCGAATAAAGCAAGCTCGAGCTTTGAAGCATTCCCGCGCGTGTCTTTCCTGCGCGGGTTTTATTTTGGCTACTACTTTTTTACCGTGGGACACACGAGGCTCCGCGCCGCGGGCGATAGATCATAGCCTAAGAAGATTCCAGAGAATCCAAAGCGTGGAGCCAGAAAGGTTCCACGCTTTTTTATTGCACCAATCTGGAGGTGAAAAATGGGTTGCAAAGGCGTACGAGGAGCAACGACTGTCGAGGAGAACAATCCCGAATCGATCCTTTCGAGGACGAAAGAACTGCTCTCATGGATGGTCATCTCTAACGGGATAGAAGAAGAGGACGTGGCGGCGGCTTTCTTCACCGCAACCCCTGATCTGAACGCAGCTTTCCCTGCAGCGGCGGCAAGGGAAGTCGGCTGGACCACCGTTCCGCTGCTCGGTGCGCAAGAGCTCGACGTACAGGGTGCTCCTCCGAAAAGCATTCGCATCCTGATCCTGTGGGAAACGGACAAATCGCAGGAAGAGATCAGGCATGTATACCTTCACGGGGCTGCAGGACTCCGGCCCGACGTACAACTGCCGGAGGTGGAGCAGAACGAAATAGAAAGATGGATAGAAAATCGCACAAACGGAGGTGAATGATGTCGAGGACCGTAGTAGCTTTCCAGGGTGAACACGGCGCCTATTCGGAAGAAGCCATCCGCCAACATTTTGGCGACGAAGTCGAAACCCTGCCGCTGGGCACGTTTGCCGACATCTTTACCTCCATCGAAGAAGGAAAAGCGGACTACGGGGTCCTGCCGGTCGAGAACTCGGTGGCAGGTTCCATCAACCAGGCCTACGACCTGCTCCTGGAAAGGGACATACGGGTAGTCGGGGAGATTTACCTGCGTGTTCGACACTGCTTGATGGCACCCAAAGGCACAAAACTGGAAGAGATTCGGGTGGTTCGTTCACACCCACAAGCGCTTGCCCAGTGTGAAAAGACCATCGCCGAACACGGCTGGCGCGCCGAGGCAGTATACGACACGGCCGGTAGCGCCAGAGAGCTGGCCGCGTCGCCGGAGCCAGGGGTGGCTGCCATAGCGAGCGCACTGGCTGCAGAAATCTATGGGCTCGACGTGCTGGTCAAAGGCCTGGAAGACAAGAACTGGAACATCACCAGGTTTTTCGTCCTCGGCGAGGAAGAAACCAGGCCGGCCGAAAGGAACAAGACCTCGTTGGTATTCGCAGTTCCGCACAAACCAGGCGCCCTGGTCGAGTGCCTGAACGAATTCGCGGAGAAGAACCTCAACCTGACCAAGCTCGAATCGAGGCCCAGGCGAAACCGCCCCTGGCACTACGTGTTCTACCTCGATTGCGAAGGACATTGGAAGGAACCGAATTGCCAATCAGCGTTGATAGGATTGCTTTCGCGTGCAGCATTCGTGAAACTCTTGGGATCCTACCCTGCAGCAGAAATGCCCGACGAGGGATGAAAATGATCACCACAATCGATCAGGAGGAGAAAATGATAGTCGTAATGAAGAAAACCGCCACGGACAAGGAAATCGACGCCGTAATCAAGCGTATCACGGACATGGGGTTGCAGCCTCACGTCTCCCAGGGCGAGGAAAGGACGATCATCGGGATAGTAGGCCACACCCAGCCGATCGACCGCAACGTCTTCGAGATGATGAACGGGGTGGAAAAGACCGTCCCAATCCTGTCGCCGTTCAAGCTATCCAGCCGAGACTTCAAACCAGAAGACACTATCATCAGACTGAACGGGGTCAAAATCGGCGGGGAGAAGATCGTCATCATAGCAGGCCCTTGTTCCGTAGAAAGCAGAGAGCAACTTCTGGAGACCGCCCACGCGGTGAAAGAAGCAGGAGCCTCGATTCTACGGGGCGGCGCTTTCAAGCCAAGGACTTCCCCTTACTCCTTCCGGGGACTGGGGCTCAAAGGACTGGAGTTGCTGGCAGAGGCAAGGGACGAAACAGGCCTCTACGTGATCACAGAAGCCCTGTCCGCAGAAAAAGTATCCCTGGTTGCGAGTTACGCCGATATCATCCAGATAGGCGCGAGGAACATGCAGAACTACGCCCTGCTGGAAGCTGTCGGAGCAACCAACAAGCCGGTCATGCTCAAAAGGGGAATGATGGCGACCATGCAAGAACTACTCATGTCGGCAGAATACATCCTTTCCAAGGGCAACAACCAGGTGATGCTCTGCGAGCGCGGCATCCGCACTTTTGAAACCTACACCAGGAACACCTTCGACATAAACGCCATACCCGCTCTGAAAATGATGACACATCTCCCCATCATCGCAGACCCAAGCCACGGCACAGGGAAATGGGAGTTGGTCACGCCAGTGGCAAGGGCGGCGATAGCAGCCGGGGCGGATGGCATCATTGTGGAAGTCCACCCTCGCCCGGAGGAAGCGCTATCGGACGGCGCTCAGTCCTTGAAGCCGGAGAAATTCGCGGCGTTGGTCAGGGAGGTTAAGGCAATAGCAGAAGCAATCGGGAGAAGTGCGTAGCGGTTCTATAATACGAGGGAGTGCCCAGATGGAGCTGTAACCACAGCACCTCCAAAACGGAGATTCCAAACCATTGGTGGCGGAAAGGCAGGCGCACTACCTGGGTGCGCCTGCCAACGTACTTCTCAGGCCTGTCCCTGGGCAGCCACAGGACCCACGTATTCAGCGCTGCCAAAGCCCAGGAGGATGTAGCCAAGCCCTCCCAGCAAGAGGAAGAAGATGATCCCCCACACTCCGCTCTTACCGAAGGACTTCGCCAGATCCATGGCAAGGATTATCTCGATGATCAGGTTGACACCCGGGACGAACAACAAAACGAACCACCACCCGGGCCGACCGACGATTTCGATCAGCAAGTACAGGTTGTAAAATGGGACGATAGCTCCCCAGCCCGGCTTGCCCGCTTTCTGGAACATTTTCCACAAGCCAGCGATCGCTATCACGAACCATACGAGTACGATCAAGCTGATCAGAAAAACAAGGCCTGTGCCAGCACCGCCCCCTTTGAACATACCGGACGCCACGAAAAGATAGTCGAACATGAACCCAACCTCCTATGGACACAACATGGACCTACGGTTTCAAAAAAACAAACGCAAAGGACAGAAAAAAGGGACACCCCATCCCAGGTGTCCCTCCTTTACTCAAGAGATCACAGCGTGTTGCCTTTGGAACCCCACTTTGCCTCGAATTCGTCCGGGGAAAGCGCATACCAGTCTGCGTTCTTCTCCACAAACTTGACCATGTCCTCGGGGACGTCTTCCTCGGCGTAGATCGCCTCCACCGGGCACTCCGGTACACAAGCACCGCAGTCGATGCAGGCATCGGGATCGATGTAGAGCTGTTCTACCTCGTCATAGCCGGGCTCCTCCTTGGAAGGATGGATTGCTTCGACAGGGCAGACATCCACACAAGCGGTGTCCTTGGTCCCAATGCACGCTTCTGTAATCACGTACGCCATTGTCTTCACCTCCTACGCTTTAATGATTTCTCAGTTTTGGGAAACGTCAGTTTACCGAACAACCGGCACAGTGATAGTAGCATAAGACAGTCACAGGGTCAAACTGGCGGACAGAACTCTTCTTCTGGTACAATCGAAAACAAGAAAAACTACCGGAGGTCGAAAATGCCGATTCCCAGTCGGTTCGAACAATCGGCGGGCGGGGTAGTCTACAGAAATTCGCCGAACGGAGGAATCGAAATATTGATGATCCAGGTGCCGTACAGCCACGGCCCGACCTGGACGTTCCCAAAAGGCCACGTGGAAGAAGGCGAGACGCCCGAACAAGCCGCCGTCAGAGAAATCGAAGAGGAAACGGGTATCCAGGCGGAAATAGAGCGCCCGTTGGGAGAAATAGACTACTGGTTCATCAGTCGCCACGGGAAGAAACTCCTCCGGATACACAAAAGGGTCACCCACTTCCTCCTCAAGGCTATCGGCGGAGATACGTCCAAACACAACGAGGAAGTAACCGACGCGAGGTGGTTCCCGATCGAAGAAGTAGAGGGTCTGCTGCTCTTCGACGGGGACAAGAAGGTGTTCGAAAAAGCACGTCAGGCGCTCACCGGGGCCTGAGACGCAACACTCAGGAGGCAACGTGGACGTCATCGTAGATTACACCCCGGCCTTGAAACAACAAGGCGGCATCGGTCGATACGCCAGGGGACTGTTCAGGGCGCTCGCACTCCTGGACAAGAAGCGAAGGTACATCCTACTGGCATCCTCCGATTGCCCAGACGACGACTTCCCATGGCCTGACAATTTCGTCAGGAAGAACCTGCTCCTGCCGGAAAAAATAACGACGATCCTTTGGAACCGCCTGGGGCTCCCCTTTCCGGCCAGGGTGTTTTCGCCAAAGGCCGCGTTGTTCCACTCGCCAAACTATTCGACCCCGCCCGTGATCGGAGCGAGATCACTGGTGACGGTGCACGACCTCTCTTTCATGGTGTTCCCACAGTACGCGTACCCATCCCTGCAGAAATACCTCGAATCGGCCGTGCCCAAGTCGATAAAAAGAGCAAGCCACGTGCTTGCGGATTCGGAATCCACAAAGCAAGACCTGGTAAACCTGCTGAACGTCCCGGACGACAAGATTTCGGTGGTCTACTCCGGCGTCGACGCGAACTTCCAGCCGCAGGCGAAGGAGACTATCGAAGAGACGCTGGAAGCGCTGCACATCCAGGGTTTCCCTTACATCCTCTCCGTCGGAACGCTGGAGCCGAGGAAAAACTTCGATGGCTTGATAAGGGCATTCAACATCGCGAAGATGGAGTTCGACATCCCGCACCATTTGGTCATCGCAGGCGGAGAAGGATGGCTGTACGAAAGCATCATCAAGGAGTACATCAAATCGCCCTACAAGGACGAGGTCCATTTTCTTGGATTCGTGCCAGACGACCGATTGCCATCGTTGTATTCCGGGGCGGATGTATTCGCTTTCCCATCCCACTACGAAGGATTTGGACTCCCACCGCTGGAAGCGCTTGCCTGCGGCACACCTGTGCTCGCAGCGAGAAATTCGTCGCTGCCGGAAGTGCTTGGAAATGCAGCCCTTTGGGTCAGCGATGCGGATACCACGAGCATCGCGGAAGGGCTCTACAAGCTCATCACCGATGAGGAACTCAGGACAACCATCCTGCGAAACTCACAGGAACAGTTGAGGAAGTTCACCTGGGAAAATGGGGCAAAGGCGCTGCTCCGTGTATACGACACTTTAGGAGGTTGACGAAATGGGCAAAATCGTGGACTTGAACAAAAGCCTATACTTCGAGGATTTCGAGGAAGACCTGACCATAGTCACCCCGGCGAGGACCATAACCGAAACCGACGTGGTGAATTTCGCCGCCCTGACCGGGGACTGGACCAATCTACACACCGACGCGGAATTCGCCAAGACCACCATGTTTGGCCAGCGAATAGCCCATGGGCTATTGATCCTCTCCGTGGCGTCCGGGCTCGCCGTTCGACTTGGCTTCATGGAGGATTCAGTCATGGCGTTCCTTAGCGTCGACGAATGGAAATTCAAGGCCCCCGTGTTCATCGGGGACACGATCCACGTGGAGGCAAAGGTCTCCTCGCTGAGGGAACTCCGCAGGCTTGGAGGCGGAGCCGTGACCCTGGATGTCTCCGCGCTCAACCAAAAAGGGGAGACCGTGCAGAACGGTAAATGGACGGTGCTGATCAAGAACCGCCCAGAATCGGCCGGGTGAGCTACATCGCTCCCCGCGGTATGGAGAGGTGATAATGTGGAAAGGCTGGACATCGTGGTGGACGAAGTGAGCTCCATGGGAGCGTTGCTGATAAAGCAAGCGTCGGAAGGCATCCCTGCCGTGCTGATAAGGGGATTGAAGTACGAAAAAAACAACAAAGGGGTGAAGCCGCTTTTGATTTCCAATTACAGACGCACCGCCCGAAGCGTCCTGCTGAAAGGGCTCGTCAAGAACGCCATCGCCAAGCTGCTCCGAATCACCTGACCTGGCGAGAACCCAAGGAGCAAGCACTCCTGACAGACACCGACATGCGCAGAAAACAACGGCGCAGAGGGTCGCGACCTCTGCGCCGTTCGGATTCGTGGATAACCGCTCCCTCGCGAAGCTCACTCGAGCACGATCAAGACTTCCCCCTGCCCGACCTGAACGCCCGGAGAGACCCTGACTTCCTTGACCGTGCCTTTCCTGGGCGATCGAATCTCATTCTCCATTTTCATTGCTTCCAGGATGACCAACGGCTGGCTTTCCTCCACTTCTTCCCCTTCTTCCACCGGCACTTTCACGATCAACCCCGGTATCGGCGATTTTATCTCTACCCGCTTGCCATGCCTCTCCGGGGCTTTTCCTCCACGGGAGAGCCTCAGAGTCCTCTCGTCAGTCACCGGGACCTCGTATTTGATCCCGCCGATCGTTATGATGTATCCCCCGAGCGTCTCGCTGGCGATCAATTCGTAGGACTTACCGTCGACCAGCAGGGAGTACAGATTCCCTTCCCCAACCCTCTCCAGGTCGGCAGAAACCGGTTCTCCATCGAGGATCACCGCGCCTTGATCGATCTCGATCTGGTACTCTTTCCCCTTCACGACGGCAATGTATTTCATCTTCTCAAACCTCCAAGCAAAGCGGCCTGCTTCCACAGAGACATGCCTCTCCCCTCACCCGAGCCGGGCGGCTTCAGTGTCACTCGGCCTTTGCTTTCCCGATCGGCGAGCATGGCGGCTGCCAGCGCAGCTATCCGCTCGTTTTCCGGAGAGCCACCGCCTCCCATGGAGAACCGCTCGAGAAAAGTGGTGTCGAAATGCCCGCCCTGGAACCGGGCGCTATCCATCACACGCTGATGGAATGGAATGGAGGTGCTGATGCCGCTTATCCTGAACTCACGCAGTGCCCTGCGCATGCGGAGGATCGCTCCAGCCCTGCTCTCCCCCCACACGATGAGCTTGGCAAGAAGCGGATCGTAGAAAAGCGAGACCTCGAACCCCTCGTATATCCCGCTCTCGACCCGCACGCCGGGGCCCGTCGGCAGAGAAAGATATTCAATGCGCCCCCCAGACGGCAGGAAGTTGTTGTACGGGTCCTCGGCGGTGATACGGGCTTCTATCGCCCATCCACGCATCTGGATGTCTTCCTGGGCGAACCGCAAGGTGCGGCCCGAGGCTATGGAAAGCTGCTCCTTGACGATGTCCACCCCCGTCACCATCTCCGTGACCGGATGCTCCACCTGCAGCCTCGTGTTCACCTCGAGGAAGTAGAAATTCATGTCCGGATCTACCAGGAACTCGACCGTCCCGGCGTTGACGTAGCCCGCTGCTTTCACCGCCCGAACCGCTACCTCGCCCATCCGCTGCCTCATCTCCGGTGTAACAACCGGAGAAGGAGATTCTTCGATCATTTTCTGGTGTCGCCTCTGGATGGAACATTCCCTTTCCCCAAGGTGGATGACGTTGCCGTGGGAATCAGCCAGTATCTGGACTTCGATGTGACGTGCATTGGGGATCACTTTCTCCAGGTAGATTGTGTCATCGCCGAAAGCGCCCATGGCCTCGCGGCGTGCGGCCGCAATCGCCCGGGGAAGCTCTTTCGGGTCGGACACAAGCCTCATCCCTTTGCCGCCCCCTCCAGCGGCGGCCTTGACCATCACCGGGAACCCGATGTCCTTTGCGGCGTCGATCGCTTCCGCATCCCCCACTCCAGCCTCCGTGCCCGGGACGACCGGCACCCCGGCCGCCATCATGGTCCTGCGCGCCTGCACTTTGTCCCCGAGGAGTCGGATCGCTTCTGGCGGCGGCCCGATGAACGTCAGGCCCGCGTCCAGCACGCGCTGCGCGAACTCGGCGTTCTCGGAAAGGAACCCGTATCCGGGATGGATCGCATCCGCGCCGCATTTCTTTGCCACCTCGATTATCCTGTCCATGTTGAGGTAACTTTCGCTGGGTTTGGAAGGCCCGATGTGATAAGCCTCACTCGCATAGCGGACGTGCAGTGCGGTTCTGTCTGCATCGGAGAATACCGCTGCGGTGGCGAGGCCGCGCTCCTCACAAGCCCGCATTATCCTTATCGCGATCTCCCCGCGATTGGCTATGAGAATCTTCCTGAACATTTTCAGTCTCCCATCACAGCGGAATGTTGCCGTGCTTCTTGGGCGGATTGGTGTCCCGCTTGTTCCGGAGCATCTCCAGAGCGTTGATCAGCCTGGGGCGCGTCTCCTTTGGCTCGATTACGTCATCCACGAAGCCCCTCGAGGCAGCGATGTACGGGTTCGCCAGCTTCTGCCTGTATTCTTCCACGAGCTTGGCTTTCAGCGCCTCTGGATCCTCGGCCGCGGCCAGTTGCCGCTTGTAGATGATCTTGACCGCACCTTCCGGCCCCATGACGGCAATCTCGGCGGTCGGCCACGCAAAGACCAGGTCCGCGCGCACGTGCCTGGAGTTCATGACGCAGTACGCACCCCCGTAGGATTTACGGGTGATGACCGTGATCTTCGGCACCGTGGCTTCGGCGAAAGCGTAAAGGATCTTCGCACCGTGCCTGATGATGCCGCCATGCTCCTGCGCAACTCCGGGCATGTACCCCGGAACGTCCTCGAACACCACCAGCGGTATGTTGAAAGCGTCGCAGAACCGAATGAACCTGGCGGCCTTGACCGAAGCATCGATGTCCAGAACCCCAGCGAGCACCGCCGGCTGCTGCGCCACGATCCCAACGGAATGCCCACCAAGCCTGGCGAATCCGATGATGATGTTCTGCGCCCAGTAAGGCATGACCTCGAAGAATTCCCCTTCGTCGACGATCCTGTTGATGACTTCCTTCATGTCGTAGGGCTTGTTCGGGTTGTCCGGCACGATGTCGTTGAGCTCCGGATCCATGCGATTTGGATCGTCTTTGGTGGGTACGAAAGGAGGCTCTTCCAGGTTGTTTTGAGGAATGTACGAAAGCAGCTTCTGGATCGTGAAAATTGCATCTTCTTCCGTGTCAGCCGCAAAATGTGCCACACCGCTTTTGGTATTGTGAACCCAGGCACCACCCAGGCCGTCGAACGTGACTTCCTCGTGGGTCACGCTCTTGACCACTTCCGGGCCCGTGATGAACATGTAGCTGGTGTCTTTCACCATGACGATGAAATCGGTGATCGCCGGGGAGTAAACCGCCCCACCAGCACACGGCCCCATTATGGCCGATATCTGGGGAACAACTCCTGACGCAAGCACATTCCGAAGGAAAATCTCCGCGTAGCCACCGAGGGAAATGACGCCTTCCTGAATCCGAGCGCCGCCGGAGTCGTTGAGACCGATGATCGGCGCTCCGTTCTTCATCGCCATCTCCATGATCTTGATGATTTTCTCGGCGTGCGCCTCCGAAAGCGATCCCCCGAACACGGTGAAATCCTGGGAGTAGACGAAAACCAAACGTCCATCGATAGTCCCATAGCCGGTCACGACGCCATCACCAAGGGGGCGGTTGTTTTCGAGGCCAAAATCGTGGGACCGGTGGGTGACGAACATGTCCAGTTCGTGAAAACTCCCTTTATCAAGGAGCAGATCCAAACGCTCGCGTGCAGTCAATTTCCCTTTCTTATGCTGGATCTCTATCCTTTTCTCGCCTCCACCCAGCATCGCTTGCTTGCGGAGCTCGTGCAGGTGCTGAATCTTGGGATCTTTTTCCGACATAGGAGCAACCTCCTCAAAGGACAAAGTATGAGTGCAGCGACCAAAAGGATAAAACCCTTGCCTGCTACCCAGGTCGCGAAAAACACGAAGCCATTATAGACCCAAACCAATTGTTTGGACTAATCGGGATTGAGGAATTTTTCACGCTTCTCCAAGCCCGAATGTCTGCTCACTCAGAGCGCGCACCACGCCGTAGGATCGACTCGCTTCCGCTCACCAGGCACTTTCTCCCTTTGTGCAGCATGAACGCCCGCATCGCCAGATGAAGCTCGAAGGTATGCCGCTTGGACCCCATGTTCACGCCGAGAAGATCCGATATCTTTTCCATCCGTTGGCGCAAAGTGTTCCTGTGGATTAGCAAATAGGCTGACGCCTTGACAGCGTTACCGCCGAGCTCCAAATACGTGAAGAGGGTCTTCAACAGATCTGTGTTGTGGGTTGAATCGTATTCTTCGATCTTCTCGATCATCCTGTAGTACCGGTTCTCTCGCAAAGTCTCCACAGTGAGGCTTCGAAGCCAATGAAAGGAACCGATCTCATCAAAGAACACAGGCGAGGGAACACCCACGCAGTTGATGGAGAAATCGAGTGCCTCGGTGGCTTCGTGATAGCACTTGTAAAGCATTCGGATGTCCTTGCACGCGCCGCTTACGGACACATGCACCTGCACCCCGTTCTTACCTAGCTCCTGCCATATGCTCTGAGCGACCTGAACCCCTTCATCAGCATCGGACACGCCGAGCAAGACAACGATCTTCTTCTCCCATTCCAGCACGAGCCCGCTGCGCGCGATTCTGGAAAGAGCCTCCTGCACGAGCTTCTGCAACGATGGCAATGAGACACCGTTTCCACCGGAGTGGAGCAAGATGATCTGTTGCGCTTTTTCCAGGGAAATGCCATAGCTAAGCGCCTCTTCTCTGAGCTCCCGCTCGACACCAGCGTTCGATTTCATCAGGCGATCGAAGAAATCGGTCTTGAGTCTCTGCTGAGCTTCATAGACGGCCTTGTCCCTCATCATGATGATGGCTGCCACGGTCGACGCCCTCTCCACTGCCACGATATCGAACTCATCGATGACTCTGCCGTGAGGTATGAGCCAGACGTATCCCAGTATCTCTCCTGCCGCCACGATAGGAGCGACGACTCTCTCGTACCGAAGGCCGATGTGCGGCATGGGGGATACCCTGATCGGCCTGCGAACCCGCTGTAACGTCTCGAAAATCCCGGCCATCTTCATTTCTTCCAAGTGCATCGGCATAGTCTGCCCATGTAGGATGCTTTCCCATCTCGCTTCGTCGACCTCACCCCAATTTGCGTAAGAAAGCAGGTGGAAGTTCGCGTCCTCAATAGAGACAGAACACTCCACCAGCTCCGCCAGGGTGCTCGCCAGATCATCCAGCCCCGTCCCCTTGAGGACGATCTCCATAAGACGATTGTGAACGTTCAGCGATTCCTGCAATACGGCGTATTTGTCGTTGATCACACGTTCCATGATGGCACGGGTAAAATCGTAGAAGGGGAGTTCCCACGGTAGAGACACGAGGGGGAAACCCAGCTCGTCCGCCTGCTGGCACATGAAATCCGGGATTTCGGGCAGGTACTTGCCCACGGAAATAGCCAGGCACGCTACTCCGGCGCCGTGCAGATGAGGCACAAGGCTCCTCTGCAGCTCCGGCTTCATGGAGATCCCGAAAGCATTGGTCAACAGAAACTCGCCGGGGCGAACCCAGTTCACCATGTCCGGCATGTCCATCGTGTGCACCCACTTTACCTCTCGCCCCAGCCCAGACTCGCCAGCTTCCAACCTCGCGGATTCGAACTCCGGCAGGCTGAGCACGTCCTTTACCGTGAGCATACCCTCCACCTCCGACACAATTTGAAGACATGCGCATCCTGATTATTATACAACCTTTCGGCCGAGATGAAACACCGTGTCTGGAGCCGTCCTGGCCTCTGGCCATGAACTCGAGCATATCATAGCTGACGGACTTCTCCCAAAGACCGAATTTCGCTTCATCCCAAGCCGAATTGTGTATCAAACGGCACCCCGCTCTTTGCTCGCCTCACCCAATTGTGCTATCCTTCCGGTGGTTTCATACCTGGAGTGCCCCGAAACCCGGATGTCAGGGGCTTGAAGGGAGGAAGACCGGTGAAAGTCCGGCGCTGTCCCGCAACTGTAACCGTGCAAGCCGCGGAAGCCAGACACTCCCGCTTCAGGATGGTTCCTATACCCTTCGGATGAAAGGTGCGGACCGGCTTTTCGGGATGGCCGTAGGACCCGTCTCTCGTTCGAGGGGCGGTTTTTTCTTTTTCCCGATCGAGAGAAATATCATGCCAGCAAAGGGAGGTAGAAATGCTGCTCGAGAAAACCATCGATCGCATCGAAGGACTCGACGAACACGCTGCTGAGCTCGCCAGGGAAAGGCAGAACCAACTCACCAAACCGCAGGGGAGCCTCGGTCGGCTGGAAGAGATATCGATCAGGCTGGCCGGGATCTCCGGCAGGCTCGATGTCCCGCTGAGCAGGAAACGCGTCATCGTCATGGCAGGCGATCACGGCGTGGCTGCAGAGGGGGTGAGCGCCTTTCCACAAGAGGTGACCCAGCAAATGGTGCTGAATTTCCTGCACGGCGGTGCGGCGATCAACGTGCTTGCCAGGCACGTCGGGGCAGAGGTCTCGGTGGTCGACATGGGCGTGGCAGCCGACTTGCCGGATCACCCAAAGCTGTTCAAGAAGAAGGTGGCCTACGGCACAAAGAACATCGCCCACGGTCCGGCCATGACCCGGGACGAAGCCGTCCGCTCCGTGGAAGCAGGGATCGAAGTCTTCGAGGCGCTCTTCGAAAACCCCGGAATAGACCTGGTCATCACAGGGGACATGGGCATCGCCAACACGACGCCTTCTTCCGCCATCATCGCCGCGATCACCGGTCGGCCCGTCCCGAAAGTGACCGGAAGGGGCACAGGAGTAGACGAAAATACGCTGGCACACAAGATCGAGGTGATCGAAAAGGCTCTGGAGCTGAATTCGCCCGATCCGTCCGACCCGCTGGACGTGCTCGCAAAGGTCGGCGGATTCGAGATCGGAGGGATCGCTGGGGTTATCCTGGCGGCAGCATCCCACCGGGTGCCAGTGCTGGTGGACGGCATAATCTCCACAGCGGGCGCCCTGCTGGCCGGGGAAATGGCTCCTGAGAGCGTAAATTACATGTTCTCGGCACACGCTTCGGTGGAGAAAGGCCAGCGTGCGGCGCTGGAAAAGCTCGGGCTTCAGCCGATACTCGATCTGAACATGCGGCTTGGAGAAGGAACCGGCGGCGCCCTTGCAGCCTTCGTGCTGGAAGCCTCGGTGAAAATCCTGAACGAGATGGCCACGTTCGCCCAGGCAGGCGTCTCCGAAGGCTGAGGGATACCTCGCCGGGTTCTGGCAAAGGGGGAAAGTTGCTGCGTAGATTCTTCCTGGCACTCCAGTTTCTGACCATATCCCCTTCGTTCTGGAAAGGGGAACTGTGGCCGGAAGACCTTGGGCGCTCCGTGGCGTTCTACCCGCTGGTAGGGGCGCTGATAGGAGGGACGATCTGGGGAGTCGCAGCGCTCGCGGGGAACGGAGTGACTCTCGGCATAAAGGCTTTTCTGCTCCTGGTCACGTGGGTGGTCATCACCGGCGCGCTGCACGTGGACGGCTTCCTGGATTCCTGCGATGGGCTCTTCGGCGGGATGACGCCCGAGCGCCGACTGGAGATCATGCACGACGTCCACTACGGCTCGTTCGCACTGGCAGGCGGAGCGATGCTCTTCCTCGGTAAATACGCCGGGCTGCAGGCGATCGGAACGTCTTCCATCCTGCTCCTGATTCCGGTTCTCGGAAGATGGGGAATGGCGCTTTCCATCTGGGTCTTCCCGTACGCAAGAAAGGAGGGCCTGGGAAAGGCGGTGAAAGACGGAATGTGCGCCATTGATCTGGCGGCGGCGCTTCTTACCTCGCTCCTGATCTCCGCCCTTTTCGGTTGGAAAGGGCTTGCAGCATGGGTCATCGGCACGGCCTCAGCGCTGGCAGTGGGAAAGTACGCATCGGCGAAGCTCGGCGGCGGGATCACCGGCGATATCTACGGCGCTGTATGCGAGGTAACCGAGCTCGCAACACTACTTGGAATCGCGGTACTCCAATGATCGAACCGATTGCGGCGTTCCTGTTGGATCTGGCTTTCGGCGACCCGCCAAACAAGCTTCACCCGGTGGCCTGGCTCGGGAAAGCGATCGATGTGGCAGCGCACAAAGCCCCGGATTCTTCGGCTGCACGATTCCTTTACGGCTTGGCGCTGGTTCTGCTCGGTGCGACGGGCAGCGCCGCGCTGGCGCGCCTGATCCTACAACTTCCATCGTCGACCCGAAAGCCCACCGAAGTGCTCCTCCTCAAGACGACCATCGGCGCACGCGGATTGGTGGACGCTGCAGATTCAGTTGCGTCCGCGCTGGAGCGGGGAGATGTAGAAAATGCCAGACACCTCGTCGGATGGCATCTGGTGAGCCGGGACACTTCTTCACTCTCGCCGGAAGAACTGGCAGGGGCAACGGTCGAATCGGTGGCCGAGAACCTGACGGACGGTCTCCTCTCCCCTTTGCTCTACTACGCAGTCGGTGGTCTCCCCGCAGCGTGGGCATACAGGTTCGTAAACACGTGCGATTCCATGCTCGGGTACAGGGACGAAGAACACGAATGGCTCGGGAAAGCGGCCGCCAGGGTCGACGACGCGCTGAACTGGATCCCAGCCCGCGTCGCAGCCGCAAGCATCGTCGCCGCAGCAGCCATCCTCGGGTTCGACACGAAAAATGCGTGGAAAACGATGCTTTCGCAGCACAGCAGGACGGCAAGCCCCAACGCCGGATGGACGATGAGCGCGGCAGCCGGGGCGCTGCACGTCACCCTGAGCAAACGGGGCCATTATTCGCTGGAAGGAGGCGATCGACGGAAAAGCCACAGGACGATTCGCGAAGCCATCCGACTGATCGAAACAGCGTTTCTGCTGGATCTGGCGCTCGTGACGCTCGTCTCCGCCATCGTCTCCCACATTGGAAAAAGGCGGGCAGGATGATAGAACCAAGACAGCAGTTGACGGAAACAGGAACGGACGATCATGGAGGCATCGTCGAATCGGAACTGATCGCACTCGGCATCTCACCCAACGAAGTGCTCGATTTCAGCGTCTCCACGAACCCTTTTGGCCCTCCCAGGTCGGTACTGGATGCTGTAGCCAGTGCAAGGTTCGACCGATACCCGGACAGGTCGGCGCTTCGGCTCAGGGAAGCCATTGCCGAACGGGAGGGGACATCGGCGGATTGCGTGGTGGTCGGGAACGGAGCGGTGCAAATCATCTGGGCAGCCGCGTTTTCCTTCCTGGAACCTGGGCGAAAGGCTCTCGTCGTTACCCCGACTTTCGGCGAATACGAGGTGGCGAGCAGGCTTGCGGGCGGGACGGTGGTGCGGTTCTCGAGGACGACGGAAAGCGGCGGCTTCCGGTTAGACGTCCGTCGGCTGGAGCACACGCTCTCAGATGTCCAACCGGCCGTAGTGTGGCTGTGCAACCCGAACAACCCAACCGGCGAATATCTCACACCATCCGAAATACGGCGATTGTATCGCGCCGCCCCGGAGTCGCTGTTCGTCGTAGACGAAGCCTACGCCAGCTTCATGCCAGATTTTCAGTCCCTGCACGGGTTGGAACGTCTCCTACGCATCAGATCCCTCACAAAAGACTTCGCTGTTCCCGGTCTTCGGCTCGGCTACGCGGTGGGGAGCCGGAACGTCGTACAGGCGCTTCGGAAGATGATCCCACCCTGGAGCGTGAATGCTCCGGCAATGGAGGCCGGGATCGCCATGCTAAGGGACGAAGAATTCCTGCGCGATTCCATCCCAAGGCTGCTGGACGAAAGCGGCAGGCTGAGGGAAGCAATCGCGCAGGCCGGATGGGAAGTGTTGCGGTCGCCGGTGCACTACTTCCTGGTGCGTGTCGGCAACGCCACGGCTTTCAGGCGCAGGATGCTCGTGAATCGAAAGATCATGGTTCGGGACTGCACTTCCTTCGGGTTGCCGGATTACATCAGGATCTCTCCCAGGCGCCCAGCGGAAAACGACCTGCTGATTTCTGCCATGGAGGAGGCACATGGGTAAAGCGCTGATGGTTCAGGGCACGGCTTCTTCCGTCGGCAAGAGCCTGCTGGTGACGGCGCTCTGCCGGATATACCGCAGGCGAGGGGTGAAAGTTGCTCCGTTCAAGGCGCAAAACATGTCCAACAACGCCGCCATCACGGTGGAAGGCGGGGAGATTGGAAGAGCGCAGGCGCTGCAAGCGATAGCCGCCGGAGTAGAGCCCACCGTGGAGATGAACCCCGTGCTCCTGAAACCGGAATCTGACATGAGGTCGCAAGTGGTGGTTCTTGGCAAAGCTTGGCGAACCCTACCCGCGGGAGAATTCTACCGACAAAAGGACGTGCTGTGGAACGCCGTCACACGGTCCCTCGATTTACTCCTTTCCCGCTACGATCTGGTGATAATCGAAGGGGCTGGCAGCTCAGCGGAGCTGAACCTGAGGCACGGGGACATCGTCAACATGGCAGTGGCGAAATACGCCGCAGCTCCGGTGCTCCTGGTGGGCGACATCGAGCGCGGGGGCATTTTCGCCCAGCTCCTCGGCACGCTCTGGCTGCTCTCTCCGGACGAAAGAAGGCTGGTTCGGGGGCTGGTCGTGAACAAATTCAGGGGCGATGCAGGCCTGTTCGTCAGAGGGATCGAAATCCTGCGGGAGAAAAGCGGGCTCCCGGTGCTGGGAGTCGTGCCGTACATCCACGATCTAAAGCTGCCGGAAGAAGATGCTGCGACACTCGGCGGCAGGACACACCGAACCGGCAGCACCATCGTCGCCGTGGTGCACCTGCCGCACATCTCCAATTTCGACGATTTCGATCCGCTGAGCGCCGAGAAGGGCGTGGAAGTGAGATTCGTGACCGACCCGGCCGGGCTAAAAGGCGCCTCCGCGGTAGCCATACCCGGCACGAAGAGCACCATCGCGGACCTGACATGGATGCGGCGCAGCGGGATGTCAGATGCAGTAACGGCTTTCGCCAAAGCGGGCGGAAGCGTGGTCGGGATCTGCGGGGGCTACCAAATGCTCGGCAGAAGCATTTCCGACCCAGAGCATGTGGAATCGGACGTGGAGCATGTAAATGCACTCGGGCTGCTGCCGGTGAGAACCAGGTTCTCCAAAGCGAAATCGACGAGCCGCGCCGAGGCTGTCGTGGAACAGGGGCTCCCGGGGTGGATGCGCTCCCTCGCCGGGCTAAGGGTAAAAGGGTACGAAATCCACAACGGGGAGACCTCGGGGAACCGGGCCTGGCTGAAGATCGTGAAGAGGAACGGACGCCACGTGCGAATACCGGATGGCCACGTCAGTCGGCTGGGGCGGATCTGGGGCACGTACCTCCACGGGATCTTCGAAAACATCCCTCTCAGGCGGGCGTGGCTCGAAAGCATCGGCTGGCCCGGAGGTGCCAGCGGGGCAGAAGAATTTTCACTGGAAAAGGAGATCGACAGGCTGGCGGATCACGTCGAGCGACACCTGGACATGAGGCTGCTCGATTCCATGTGGATGGAGCGGTAGAGAGGCTAACTGCGCAAGTCCCGTTCGGGCAGGCTCACTCGTAGCCTACCCGAACGCTTCAAACCAAAATCAAGCGGAGGCAGCTTCTTCCTCGCCTTTCCCAAAGAGCCTGCGGAAGAACCGACCGATCTCGTCGTTCTCCCACACCACCAGGATCTGGCTTGCGTTGAAGATCGAAGAATACGTACCGCTCAAGATGCCGATCAGCATAGTGATGACGAAATGCCTGGTCGAAATGCCGCCGAAGAGCGCGAGCGCCGTCAGGGTGAACAAAACCGTCAACTGCGTGTTGATCGACCTATCCAGAGTCTGGATGATGCTGTGGTTGACCACCCGCTCGAACGGCATCATCCGACCGATCCTCCGCATGTTCTCACGGATTCTGTCGAACACCACTATGGTATCGTGCACAGAGAATCCGATGACCGTCAGCAATGCCGTCAGGAACAACGCGTCCACCTGCCAGCCAAAGAAGTGACAGAAGATGGAAACCAAGCCCACGGTCACCAGAATATCGTGGATCATGGCTATGATTGCAGCGGTGCCGTACCGGAAAGGCCTAGGCACGCTGCGGAACGCGTACGTTATGTAGAGCAAAATCGCTATAGCGGCTGCGATGACGGCGTACATAGCCCTGGTGGTCACCTCTTTCCCAACGGAAGGCCCCACCGAGGAGAACTGAAGCTCCTTGAAATCGCCGTATTTGTCCTTGAGGGCGGCTTCGAGCCTGTCTTTTTCGGCGGTGCTCATCTCCGTGGTGCGGATGAAAAGCAACTTCCCATCGGACGAGGTCTGGACCAGGGAGCTTTCGAAGCCCTGCTTCATCAAAATCTTCTGTACCTCGCCGGCCATGATCTGGGTCTTTGGATTGTCGAACTGAAGCTCGAGGTACGAGCCGCCGGTAAAGTCAATCGAAGGATTCAGCCCCCAAAGGATCAGGGAGATGACCCCGGGGATGATTATCAACAGCGAGAAAGCAAAGTACCAGTACCTGTTCTTTACGATGTTCATAGTTTATCTCCTCGGCTCACACACCGAACCACCAGTGGTTCCGGGTGATGTCCATGTCCATGACTGTACTCAGGAAGATCCTGGTGACGGTCACGGCGGTAAACAGACTCACGAGAACGCCTATTGCCAGGGTAAGTGCGAATCCTTTCACCATGCTGGCCCCAAAATGGGAACCGAACCAGAACAGGATTGCGCTCGTTATCAAAGTGGAAGCATTGGCGTCCCTGATCGAAGGCCACGCCCGCTTAAAGCCCAGGTCTACGGCAGTGAACAGTGGCCGCCCCTGCCTCAGCTCCTCCTTCAACCTCTCGAATATCAGGATGTTGGCGTCGACCGCCATGCCGACCGTCAGGATGAAACCGGCGATGCCCGGAAGCGTCAGGGTAACAGGTATCAGCTTGTAGAGCGCCAGGTTCAACATGGCGTAGATGATCAACGCCAGATCGGCCAGGATGCCGGGCAGCCGGTAGTACAGGAGCATGAACAGCAACACACCCACCAAGCCGATGATACCAGCCACGATGCTCCGATGCACGGAATCCTTGCCAAGCGTCGGGCCGATGGCCCTGGTTTCCACGACTTTCAGAGGATACGGCAGAGCACCGTATTTCAACTGGATGGCAATGCTCTTTGCTTCCTCCAGCTTGAAATTGCCGGTGATCCTCCCTCGGCCATCCGGGATGGGGCTCTTGATGACCGGGCAGGAGATCACCTTCCCGTCGAGCACGATCGCCATGTATTTCCCCACGTTCTTGGAAGTGAAGTCAGCGATCTTCTTCGCCCCTTCCGGCTTGAAGGAGAAATTGATCTGCGGCTTACCGTACTCGTCGAGGCTGGTAGATGCGCTCTTGAGCTCCTTACCGGTGACTATGGTGGTGAAGACCTTGTCGAACGGGCTGGTGCTCGTAACCGTGCCAGTGGTGTCGAGCCCCTGGGAGACCCTGTAGGTCGTCCTCACACGGGTGTTAGGCGGGATGTAGGTATCTCCGGCGTCGATGAACTCCAGCAAGCCAGTTTGCCCGATGGTCTTGATCGCCCGCTCCGGGTCCTTGATCTCCGGAAGCTCCACGACGATCCTGTTTCCGCCCTGAATCTGGATCAACGGCTCGGAAACGCCAAGCCCGTTGACGCGGTTCTCGACGATCTGCTTCAGGGTAACCATGTCATCGTGGGAGATGGTGTGCCCAGGAGGAGCTTCTGCCTGGAGCACCACCGAAAGACCACCAACGAGGTCGAGGCCTTTGTGAACCTTGAGGTCACGTTTGAACCCAAGGATGTTTATCCCGCCCGCTGGCGGGAAGAAGTCGATCCAAAGTGCTACGAGGGCCAACAAAATTACAGCGGCCAGTGAAATCGCTTGATTACGGTTCTTCATCCGTTTCTGCTCCTCTTGCCACAATGATTTCTCCGGAAAACGAAGGCATTATAATCGCTACCGAAATACGCTGTCAAATGATACACCGCGGGATATGAACGCCCCCTCCAACAAGCATCTGGAACTGCGCATGGCCTCACGCGAACGCCCTCCTGGTGCTGGGCTTCCACGCGCTCAGCAGCCTGCCCCCGGTTTCGTATCTCCAGTCGTAGGTAAGTCTGTACCCGTAGTCCGTACCGAAGCTTCCCATGAACTTGGACGGCCATTCCCTCAGGGCGTGCCTCCTCAAACTCCCCAGTCCCCTTCTCAGGATTGCCGGGTATCCGTAAGCCTTGCGACACACGTAATCATACGCTTTTTCAAAATCCCCTACCGACATTTTCTTCGGGTAGTAGACGAGATGGGCGGTATCGTAGAACCTCCACGGCTTATCCATCAAACGCCCTTCCTGAATCAAGACCTCCCGGAAAGGGGTGCCAGGGTACGGAGTGAGCACGGTCATACTTACGCTATCCAGCGAGCTGTTCTTGATGAAATCCCAGGTGTCGAAGATGGTCTGTGGCGTATCTTCGTCGAACCCGAAAACGAATAACCCCACGACGCCAAGTCCTGCCTCGTGGATCGCCTCCACCGCCTTGAGGTCGTCTTCGGCCACCCCGTTGCTCTTGCCACCCAGCTCTTTTCTGTTGGCCGGATTGATGGACTCGAAGCCGATGAACATCTTGTCCATGTGTGCCTTCCTGGCAAGCCTGAGCAAATCCGGCCTTTTCGCAACAGACATTTCCACCTGTGCTGTCCAACCGTGCAACGGAAGCTTTGCCAGTTCCTTGAAGAGATCCTCGATGTACTGAGGATTGGTGGTGAAAGGCAAGCCGAAATTGTCATCGGTTAGAAAGAACCTTTGCAATCTCCTCCGTTTGATTTCATCCACGACCTCGTCTATGGGCCGGTACCGGATCTTCTTACCGCTCACCCTGATGGCCGTGCAGAACGAGCACCCCCTGGGGCAACCCCTCGTGATCTCGAGCATGGGCGTCCAGTACCTGCGGTTTTCATTCATCATCTCGATGACGCGATCCGAAATCGGGGCCACGTTTTTCAGGGACGCCCATTCGGTATCGTCGTACCTTGGCTTGAGAGAATCGTCGATGAAATCCTGGATCAACTGAGGCCACGTCCGGTACGCTTCCCCGGTGACGACCACATCTGCCCACGGCTGGACATCCTCCGGCATCAACGTCGCGTGGACCCCACCAACGACGACAACACGCACGCCTGCATCGTGCGCCATCTCGGCGAATTCCCTGGCGCGCTCCACGGCCAGGGTCTTGCTCGTTATGCCGACAAGATCGTTCGGGCCCAGTTCATGGAACTTACGCTCCAGAGGTTCCCAGTTTTCGTCCCAAATTTCCACGGAGATATCTTCGGGGACGAGGGAAGCAAGCCTCATCAACGTGTACGGGGAACCGGTGGCTTTGCCGAAAATCCGCCCCTCCCTGCCCGGGTGTATCAGGACAACTTTTCTTAACTGCATTGCATCTCCTGGTTTGATAACGATGGGAATTATACAGCAACCCTACGGTGCATCCAATTTTTGCAGGCCGATGCCCACTCCGGCCGCGGCCCACAGTCCGGAGTAGTTGAGAACGTGGACTCCGGTTCACTTCAAGCACAACGCAACGGCGCGAAGAAGCAAAGACGCGAAGTTTACTGAAAAGCTTTGCGCCTTTGTTGTCTTCGCGTCTCCGCGTTGATGAAAAGGTACGCGGGCAACAAGGCCCTTTGTCGCTGGCGTCCCAGGTAGGGGCGATCTGCGGATCGCCCCTACCACTGGATTGTCAAGCATGTTTCGGTAGGCGCTGCTCAAAAAGGAACGCCAAGACGCAAGGGCCGCATAAGGCGCAAAGAATTTTTGAAATTCTTCGCACCTCGATTGTCTTCGCGGCTTTGCGTTGACATAACGCCCCACGAGTGTTTTCTTAGCAGGAGCGTCAGCGACGAAGAATCTTGAACGCTCGCTTTCCATGCTCTTATGGTTCGTCCAGAATGTTGCAAGATTCTTCGCCTCGGCATTGGGCTCAGCGCTGCTGAGCTCCGCTGCCTCGGCTCAGAATGACACGTAGGGCTTGTCCCTACCCAGGAGAGCATCGCTCACAATATCCCGCTTGACAAGGCTCTACCTGCCGACGCAAGACAACGCGCTGCGACATGTCTCATAGCGGCAGCAGCTAAAGTGGAAGATTTGCATGTCTTTGCAGCTACGTGTCACCACAAGGTTCGATCTGCCCGGCAGCACCCTACGACAGGAAGCCAATGGTCTTCAATCTCTCGTTATCCCCCCGGCGCGGGACGATTTGGATTTTCGAATGGAAATGTGGGATAATGGCATACGAATCTCGACGTTACATCCCATCGCGAGCTCGAACCTGGGAGCTATATTTTCGGAGACGAAAGGAGTGTAAGTATGCTCAAATACCTGGAAGAATACCACAGACCAAGAGACCTGAGGCAGGCGCTGACACTGCTGAAGAGAAAGGAAATCCCAACCCACGTGCTTGCCGGGGGGACGGAACTGGTGCTCTCCAAAAGCCCAAACATCAGGGCCGTGGTGGACCTGTCCGCATTGGGGCTGGATTCCATCGAGATAGGGGACACAGTAAGGTTCGGGGCCATGGTGAGGCTACAAACCCTCGTTTCCAACCCTGACGTGAAAGCCCTGGCCAACGGAATGATCAGCGAAGCAGCCCGGCGGGAGGGCACCTACGCAATCAGGAACCTGGCGACAGTTGGGGGCACAATCGCCGTGTCCAACTCCACTTCTACTCTCATGGTGATGTTGCTGGTTCTGGACACCCAGGTCGAAATAAACGGCGAGTCGGACCAAAAGGTCTCCCTGGAGAACTTGCTGGAAAAGAAAGGCAAATACATCGCAAGTAACATCCTCACCGCGGCGGAATTCCCCAATCCGAACGGGTGGGGATTCGGATTGTGGACCGTAGCCAAGCTGGAAAGCGACGAACCAATCCTCGTCGCCGCAGCAGCGGTCAAAAAGGAAAACGGCAAAGCATCCGATGTCCGTATAGCCCTCGGCGGAGTGCACCGCCGACCGATACGGGTCCGGGAAATGGAAAAACTTCTCTTGGAAGCTGGCACGATCGACGAAATGACAAAAGTGATGCCTAAACTCAGCGAAATGATCTCGCCCAGAGGGAATCTCAGGGCAAGCGGAGAATACAGAAAAGAAGTCGCACCGGTGGCCGCACGCCGGGCGCTGACAATGGCTTGGGAGGCGTAAAGCATGGCGAAGAGAACTATCGTGGAAGTGAACCTCCTGGTGAACGGAGAACCCAAGAGCTGGAAAGTTGCACCGGGGGAGGTGCTCAGGGACGTTCTGCGAAGAGAAGGGTACTACAGCGTCAAGTACGGATGTGAGATCGGTGAATGCGGGGCATGCACCGTGCTGCTGGATGGAAAAGCCGTGCACTCCTGCCAGGTGCTTGCCGTCCAGGCCGAAGGGCATTCGGTCACCACGCTGGAGGGCTTGAGCACCCGGTTCGAGCTACATCCGCTTCAGGAAGCGTTCGTGGAAGAAGGGGCGGTACAGTGCGGCTACTGCACCCCCGGGATGGTGCTGTCAGCCAAATCACTGCTGGACGAAAACCCCAATCCCACGGACGATGAAATCAAGGACGCTCTCAGCTCGGTGCTCTGCAGGTGTACCGGTTACGTCAAGCAGGAGAAAGCGGTCAAGCGCGTGATCGAAGAAAGGAAAGGAGAGTGAGCCATGGCATACAACTCCCTGGATGAAATGCTCAGGATGGCGGAGCATCCGGAAGGCATCCCGAACGAGGAATTTCGCGTCGTCGGGAAGCGGATCGTCAAGGTAGATGCCGAAAAGCTGGTTAGAGGGAAACCGGTCTACACCGACGACTTCCGGCTGCCAGGAATGCTCTACGCCAAGCTCGTAACCAGTCCACACGCTCACGCCCGCATAAAGTCCATCGACACGAGCAAAGCCGAGGCGCTGCCGGGGGTCCATGCTGTCCTGACGTACAAAGACGTCCCGCGGGTAGTGTTCTCCTCCGCAGGGCAGTCGCACCCGACGCCGTCTCCGCGGGACAACGTGAGCCTTGACAACAAAGTTCGGTTCGTGGGGGATCGGGTGGCAGTGGTAGCGGCTGAGACTGAAGAAATCGCCGAGGAGGCGGCAAGGCTTATCGAGGTGGAATACGAGATACTGCCAGCCATCCTCGACATGGAAAAAGCCATGGAACCTGGCGCACCGGTCATCCACGACGAACCGGACGCCGAAGGGATACTGAACGCATCCCGGAACCTGGTGTGCCACATAGAAGCCGAGGCCGGAGAGGTGGACAAGGCGTTCGAAGAAGCCGACCTGGTGGTAGAAGGAACGTTCAAGGAACCTTTCCAGCATCACGTTCCCCTCGAGCCGCACGTTGCCATAGGCTACTGGGACGAAGACGGCAGGCTGGTTCTCCGAAGCAGCACACAGGTGCCGTTCCACCTGCGGCGGATCATCGGTTGGGCTACCGGACTCCCGGAGAAGAAAATCAAAGTGATAAAGCCGAGGCTCGGGGGCGGGTTCGGCGGCAAGCAGGACATCGTCATCGAGGACCTGGTGGCACATCTGGTCATCAAGACTGGGCGGCCTGTCAGGCTCATGCTGGATCGAATGCAAGAGTTCAGATCGACCAGGGCAAGACACGCATACATCATCAAAATGAGGGTGGGTCTCAAGAAAGACGGCACCATCACGGCTGTGGAACTCAAAGCCCTGGGCGACACGGGAGCATACGGAGCCCATGGCCTGACGGTGCTCAGCAACGTCGGCTCCAAGACCCTGGGGCTGCTACGCACCAAGAACATGCGGTTCACTGGAGACGTCGTCTACACCAACCACCCGGTTGCCGGAGCGTTCAGGGGATATGGCGCCACCGAAGGATATTTCGCCCTTGGAACACTCATCGATGAAGCCGCAGAGAAACTTGGCCTAGATCCACTCGAAATATACCGCAAGAACTGGGTCAAGAAAGGGGACATCTTCGCCCTGGCGAAGCCTCTGGGCGAAGGAAGGGAAGGCTACGAAAACCCGGTCGAGTCGGTGGCGTTGGAGAAATGCGTCTCCATGGGAGCGGAATTGATCGGATGGGAGAAGAGGAACGATCCGGAGTGGCACAAAGTCCCTGGTAAGCCATGGCTGCGCCGCGGCATGGGGGTTGCGGTGGTCGCCCACGGCTCCGCCATCCCCGGGCTGGACATGGGTGGAGCGTACATCAAGATCAACGAGGACGGCTCGTTCAACCTCCTCTACGGCGGCTCCGATCTCGGAACTGGCGCGGATACGGTAATGGCTCAGATCGCCGCGGAAGTCCTGGGGTGCACGCCGGAGGACATCATCGTGTTCTCCGCCGATACCGATTTCACGCCGTTCGACAAAGGGGCTTACGCTTCGAGCACCACGTTCATCTCCGGCGGGGCGGTCAAGAAAGCAGCCGAGAAAATCGCCTTGCAGATCAAAGAAGTTGCTTCCGAGATGCTTGGCGTGCCGGTGGAAGAACTGCGGCTCGAAAACAGGATGGTGGTGGCTCCGGACGGCCGCGGAGTCACGCTCAAAGACGTGGCAATGCGCAGCCTGCACATGGCCGACCAGCACCAGCTCATGGCGACGGCTTCCCACATGAGCTACAGGTGCCCGCAGCCGTTCGCGGCACAGTACGCGCAGGTTCTGGTGGACACGGAGACAGGCGAAGTGCGGGTTGAGAAATTCGTGACCGTTGCAGACATCGGGCAGGTGATCAACCTGACCACCGCCGAAGGCCAGATCGAAGGCGGCGTGGCGCAGGGGCTCGGGTACGCGCTGGCCGAGGGGATGGAGTTCAGCCCCAAGGGCCACCTGATGAACCCACACGTCAATCAGTACCGCATCTTCACCAGTCTCGACATGCCGGAGATGATCACCAGGTTCATCCCAACGGTGGAGCCGAGCGGGCCGTTCGGCGCAAAATCCACCGCCGAACTTCCCATCGATGGGCCCGCACCCGCGGTCGCTAACGCCATAGCCAACGCCGTTGGAGTAAGGCTCCGAGAGCTGCCTATGACGCCCGAAAGGGTGCTGA
>JALWAP010000110.1 GCA_027016315.1 Anaerolineae bacterium
CTTACGCACGAGCTCCTGCAAGGATTGCCTATCTGGTTCGCCCTCTGATTCAGGAGCAGGGTCGACCACAAGGCTCCAGACACGGTTCAGGAACCTGTGCACGCCCTCGATGCCCTTCGGATTCCACGGGCCACCCTGATCCCACGGCCCGATGAACATCAGGTAGGCTCTGACGGTGTCAGCTCCGTACTTTTGCACCAGAGGATCTGGGGCGATGACATTTCCCTTGCTCTTGCTCATCCGGTTGCCGTCGGGGCCGAGGATGATCCCCTGGTTGAACAGCTTGATCATCGGTTCGTCGAAATCCACCAGCCTCAGGTCACGCATCGCTTTGGTGAAGAACCTGGTGTAGAGCAGGTGCATGGTGGCGTGCTCCACGCCTCCGGTGTACTGATCGACCGGCAGCCAGTACTCTCCTTTTTCCGGGTCGAACGGAGCCTTGTCGTAATAAGGGCTCACATAGGCGTACTGATACCAGGAGGAGTCCACGAAGGTATCCATTGTGTCGGTTTCCCGAATCGCCGGTCCGCCGCACTTGGGACAAGTCGTGTGCAGGAACTCCTCATGGAACTTCAGTGGAGACTCTCCCGTAGGCCTGAATTCGGCATCTTCCGGCAGCTTCACCGGGAGGTCTTCCTCAGGCACGGGAACTATGCCGCATTTCGGGCAGTAAACCACTGGGATCGGCGTCCCCCAGTACCGCTGGCGGCTGATGAGCCAATCGCGCAGCTTGTACTGAACCGTCCGCTTGCCGATCCCGTGTTCCTCCATGTACTCGGCGATTTTCTCCCAGCCCTCTTTGTTGCTCAAGCCGTTGAACGGGCCGGAATTCACCATCACGCCTTCGCCGGTGTAAGCCTCCGTCAGCTCGCCGCCATCCCAGTCCGGCGGCGCAATCACGACCCGAATCGGCAGCCCGTACCGCTTGGCGAAGTCGAAATCGCGCTCGTCGTGTGCCGGGACAGCCATGATCGCGCCGGTGCCGTAGGTCATCATCACGTAATCCGCGATGAATATCGGCACAGCCTCCCCGTTCATCGGGTTGATGGCGTAAGCGCCAATGAAAACGCCATCCCGCACCTTTTCGGTGCTCATTCGCTGAATCTCGCTCTGCCTGGCGGCCTTGTATTTGTACTCTTCGACTTCCTTCCGGTGCTCTGGCGTGGTTATCTCATCGACCAGAGGATGCTCCGGAGCGAGCACGGCAAACGTCATGCCGTAGACGGTGTCCGGGCGGGTGGTGAACACCTCGAAGGACTTGCCAGGGTGGTCTTTGACATCCATGCGGAACTGAACTCCCTCGCTCCGCCCGATCCAGTTGGTCTGCAAGACCTTGACCCGTTCCGGCCAGTCGAGCTTGGAGAAATCCAAAAGTTCTTCGGCGTAATCGGTGATCTTGAAGAACCACTGCTCCATTTCTTTTTTGATGACCGGCGTACCACACCGCTCGCAGACCCGCTCCTCCCCGATCACCTGCTCCCGGGCCAGGGTGGTGTTGCAGTGGGGACAGAAATCCACCATCGCCTTTTTCTTGTAAGCAAGCCCTTTTTCGTAAAATTTCAGGAAGAACCATTGATTCCACTTGTAATAATCCGGTTCGCAGGTCACAACCTCCCGCGACCAATCGAACATGGCTCCCATAGAACGGAGCTGCTTTCTCATCCTCTCGATGTTTTTATAAGTCCACTCTTTCGGATGGATTCCATGTTTGATGGCGGCGTTCTCCGCCGGGAGGCCAAACGCGTCGAACCCCATCGGGAAAAGGACGTTGTAACCTCTCATCCTTTTGTACCTTGCCGCTGCATCCGAAGGGGCCATGGCGTACCAGTGGCCTATGTGGAGGTCACCGCTGGGGTACGGAAACATGGTAAGGAAGTAAAACTTAGGCTTGTCGGGGTCTTCTTTTGCTCTGTAGAGTTCGGTTTCTTCCCAAACCTTATGCCATTTCTCCTCTATTTCCTGGGGATTGTAGCCCTCTCCCATATTTCCTCCCATAACGTTGACGATACAGGGGCAACCCGCCCTCAGAGTGACGTATCGGGGTGTAGTGTATCATACCCGCCATCCGCGGGCAAAACGTCAAGCTGAGGTTCGGACATCATAGAATTTGGCTCCCTGCGCAAGAGATCTTGAAAAAGCCACTTTCTCAAGCCTGGGAGCCACGCCGTTCCCAACAAAGCAACCGGCCTCGACAGGAAAAGGGGCGGACATCCCTATGCCAACAATAGCCAGCCCCCATCGACACGATTTTGACACCCAAAACGTTTTGGTTTATACTTCCAGCGTATCCAAAACGTTTTGGAAAGCTTCACAACCGCAATCGACGCAGCCGTGAGGCTGAAGAAAACAGGGAGGCCAGGATGCCACCTCGATTGAAGGAAATAGCAGATGCCTTGAACCTCTCCGTCACGACGGTCTCCCGCGCCCTGGCCGGTTACCCCGACGTTTCGGAAAAAACCAGGCAACGTGTCGTTCAGACAGCCAGGGAGATGGGCTACGTCCCAAACGTCGCTGCCCAACATCTCCAGAGGCAAAAGGCCAATGCCATCGGCTTCATAATCCCGACTTTCGGCCCCCGCTTCTCCGATCCGTTCTTCAGCGAACTGATCGCAGGGATCGGAAACGAAGCAGGCCGCAGGGGTTACGACCTCCTGATTTCCACCGTTCCTCCGGGCCCGAGGGAACTCGAAACCTACAGGCTTCAGACTTACAGCGGCCGCGTCGACGGGTTGGTAATCGTAAGGACGAGGCTGAACGATCCACGGATAGCCTTCCTTTCGGAGAACGACTTCCCGTTCGTTTCCTTTGGAAGCTGCAACCAGCCGATGGACTTCCCTTTCGTGGACGTGGACGGCGAATACGGCACGCGGCTGGCCGTAGAGCACCTCATCGAGCTGGGCCATACCAGAATCGCCTACCTGACCGGTCCACGGGACCTGAGTTTTAGCATAATGCGACTTCGCGGGTTCGTCGAGGCGATGGAGCGACACGGCGTACCGGTGCGGGAAGAATGGATACTCGAAGGCGGGCTTACCGAAGGGGATGGGCACTCCCTGGCGATGCAACTCCTGGCCATGCAGCCCCGCCCGACAGCCGTCATCGCTGCCAATGACCTGATGGCCATCGGGGTCATGGGGGCTGTGCAGGAAAAGGGGCTGGAGGTCGGAAAAGACGTATCCGTCATCGGATTCGACGACATCTCCCTGGCAGCGTATTCCCATCCACCGCTCACCACCGTACATCAGCCCATCTACAGCATCGGGACGAAAGTCACCTCGATGCTCATCCAAATCCTGGAGGGCAACCCTCCAGAGGAGAAGCAAATCTGGATAAAACCACACCTGGTAATCCGCAAGTCCACAGGAAAAGCTCCAGGAAACACGATCGAAAGGGGGTGATAGCAGGGGAAACTACAGATCGGATGCACAAGCTAACGTTTTT
>JALWAP010000111.1 GCA_027016315.1 Anaerolineae bacterium
GCGTTCCAAGCACGTCGTCGGCCTCGTACCCTTCCATGGTGAAAATCGGTATGTTGAAAGCTTCGACCACCTCCCTGATACGCTCGATCTGAATGCTGAGCGCATCCGGCATACCGAGCCGCGTGCCCTTGTACTCTTCGTACATCTCGTGCCGGAACGTCCTGCCGACATCGAAAGCGACTGCTATGTGGGTCGGCTTGACCTCCTGCAGGACGTGCAGAAGCATCGAAGTGAAGCCGAAAGTGGCATTGGTAGGCTCACCCTCCGCCGTGCTCAGCGTAGGCGGTATGGCATGAAACGCCCTGAAAGCAAGGCTGTGTCCATCAATCAAAGCGATCAGGTTCATCGACAGACCTCCCGTACAGAAGTGACGTCCCGAAAATCACAAAAGTAAGATAGCACGCCCAGAGCCATACCGCAAGCGTCGCAAGCCGGGCTGCGAGCCAGTACAAGACAAGTAGGCCAAGCCGTCTGGGTTGTCCAAGGATGGTTATCCCTCACTCACGCCCCACCCCAGGCATTTGACTTACGGACCCACCCGCCGAAATTTGAATTTCGCGCCCACTGGTGTATAATCACCTTCGCTTGGAGAGGTCGCATAGTCTGGCCGAGTGCGCGCGCCTGGAGAGCGCGTAGGGCTTTCAGCCCTCGTGGGTTCAAATCCCACCCTCTCCGCCTGAAAAACACGTAACGAGCCCTGGCGCTGGAGTGGCCAGGGCTTTGTTTTGTGCTACAATTGACAGGACACTTGCAGGAGGTTTTATCTGATGGCCGAAAAACTCGGAGCTTTCACCTTCGTCCTCCATACCCACCTGCCATACGTAAGGAAAGCCGGAAGATGGCCCCATGGCGAGGAGATGATCCACGAAGCCATGGCAGAGACCTACATCCCGCTCCTGAACGCCCTGTACGATCTCGTAGAGGAAGGATACAAACCCAGGCTCACGCTGGGGCTGACGCCAATCCTCCTCGAACAACTGGCCGACGAGGACGTGCTGGAGCATTTCGAGCACTACATGGTGGAACGAATCACGCTGGCCGAAGGAGACATCCGACGGTTCAGCAAGCCCGTGCTGGAAGAATGGCAGGAAGCCCACGATGAAGCATGGCGGAAGTTCGTCCGGGCTGTCACAGCGTTGATGATGGAATCCGAACGAGAGCAAGAGGAGTCGGAAGCAAGCAAACAAGTGAAAGAGACCGAAGACGGACCAACAGAGCAGAAAGTGCTCACAAAGGAAGACGTCTACCGCTTCTACGACTCGCTGGATCCGAAGGTCAAGAAAACCCTCCCCCCTCCACCCATTCCGGTGGACGAGGAAGCGGCGGAAACGGCTCAGAAAGAGCGTGACCACCTCCTCTACCTCGCCAAGTGGTACCGGGACTGGTTCGAAGGGATACTTTCCTCGTTCAGGGAACGCTACAACAGGGACATCGTCGGGGCGTTCAGGAAGCTCCAGGATATGGGGGTTCTTGATGTGCTCACCAGCGCTGCTACCCACGGGTACCTCCCCTTGCTGGAAAGGGATTCTTCCATCTGGGGGCAGCTCAAGACCGGCGTCGAAACAACCATCGAGCACATGGGGAAAGCGCCGACCGGCATCTGGCTGCCAGAATGTGCCTACAGACCGCCGTTCATGCAGCCGGGGCCCGATGGGAAGCTGTACCGCAAGCCCGGGATCGAAGAATTCCTGGCCGCCTTCAACCTGAAATACTTCTTCACCGATACCCACGTCATCCAGGGAGGCTCGCTGGTTGGGAAAGCCGCAGGGGACGCCGTAGGGCCGTATGGCGCCATCCCCAAGCGGATAACCGTGGAGTACACGGACACGGGAAGGAGGGCGAAAGTTGGCACCGCCTTCAGGCCGTACTACGTCAGAGACGTCAAAGTGGCTGTCTTCGGACGGGACGAAGGCACCGGCCTGCAGGTCTGGTCGGCTTCCCATGGCTACCCGGGAGATTTCCTGTACCGCGAATTCCACCGGAAGGACGACCGCTCCGGCATACAGTACTGGCGGATCACTGGAGCACAGGTGGACCTGGGACAGAAAGAACTGTACGACCCGGATCGCGCGTTCGGGCAGGTTCAGAGCCATGCCGACCATTTCGTCAACCTTGTGCGCAACAGGCTGGCCGAGTTTGCCTCCACCAGCGACGAATACGGCATTATCGTCTCCGCTTACGACACTGAACTGTTCGGCCACTGGTGGTTCGAAGGGATCGCGTGGCTGAAAGAAGTACTGCGGCAACTCAGCGTGAACCCAGAAGTGGAGCTCACCACTGCCAGGGATTACCTGGAAAAGCACCCTCCGACGGAATCGCTGGACATCCCGGAAAGCTCGTGGGGCAACGGCGGCGGGCACTGGACCTGGATGAACCCTGAAACCGAATGGATGTGGCCGCTGATCCACAAAGCCGAAAGGGAGATGGAGGAGATAAACGCGCTGTACCCGTCGGCCTACGGCGAAATGGCAAGGGTGCTCGCTCAAGCCGCCAGGGAGCTCGTGCTGCTCCAGTCCAGCGATTGGCCATTCCTGGTGACCACCGGGCAGGCCAAAGACTACGCAGTAGACCGGTTCCAGGGGCACCTCGCCAGATTCGAGAGGCTGATCGCCATCGCCAGAAGCGGTTCGGTGTCCGAAGAAGACCTCCGTTTCCTGGAATGGACGGAGGACGTAGACAACCCGTTCCCGCAGATTTCATACAGGGATTTCGAGGAGCGGGAAGGAAAGCCGGTCATCTGAGCCGGGAGGTGGAGATCGCCCATGGCAAACGCAGTGATGGAATGGAAGCATTACTTCGAAGACTACAACGAAGGGCTCGGGCTGGTGTACGAACGGTTCGTGCTGAACGACTTTCTGGACGGACTGCGGCGAGAATTCGGCATCCGGAAAGTTCTGGAAGCGCCGCTCTTCGGCATGGCAGGCGTGAGCGGAATCAACAGCGTGGTTCTGGCGCAAAACGGCTGCGACGTTACCCTGGCCGACGACAATCCAGAGAGAATCGCCGGTGTGAAGCGGGTTTGGGACGAACTCTCCCTGCCGGTCCGGATCGTGCACGTGGACGATTGGGCGCGCCTGCCCTTCCCCGACGACACGTTCGATCTGGCGTGGGAGTGGGCCGGGCTTTGGTACCTGCCCGACCCGGAAGGCCTGCTACGAGAGCTGGCACGCGTTTCCCGCAAAGTCGTGTTCGTAGCCATGCCGAACCGAATTCAGATCGGCTACTGGATGAGAAAGTGGGTGCTGGACAGGGATTTCTTCCCCACGGTGGACGAAAAATGGACGAAAATCGGGCTGCTGAGGAAAATCCTCGAATCGGAGGGGATCGAAATCGTGCGGCACGGGGTGATCGACGTACCTCCGTGGCCGGATACCGTCATGCCAGCAAAGGACGTGCTGCGCAAGCTCGGGATAAAATCGAAGAAGCTGGAGGGGAAGTTCAGCGGGGAAGGATGGAAATGGAGCAGCATGGATTACTACCTCGGCAAGGACAAGAGCCTGAAGGAGCGCGTCCTGAAATACGCCTGGCTCGACCGAGCCAGACTTCCGTGGTGGATAAAGGCGCTGTGGGGACACCATCGCTATCTCGTGGGCGTCAAGCCCGGGCGAAACGAGGCGTGAGATGGACGAATCTGTGGGCGAATACCCGGTCGTCCTGGAAATAACGGTGCGGTTTCGCGACCTGGACGCGATGGGGCACGTAAACAATGCCGTTTACCTGACTTATTTCGAAGAAGCCCGAGTGGAATACCTGAAAGCAGCTTCCGGGAGCATGAAGAACCCGGAGGATTTCAACTTCGTGCTCGCAGAGGCGCTGTGCCGATACCACTCCCCGGCTTTCCTGGGCGAGAAGCTCAAAGTCGGGGTAAAGGCATCGGAGGTTGGCAGGAAGAGCTTCAAATTCGTCTACAGGATCGAGAGCGCGGAAGACGGGCGGCTCGTTGCCACCGGACACACGGTGCAGGTGGCATACGACTACGAAAACCGCAGGCCGATGCCGCTTTCCGATCGACTCCTGGAAGGCTTCAGGAAAGTCCAGGGAGACTTCAGCCGAAAGAAATGAAGTAGGGCGAGCCGTCTGGCTCGCCCGCCAACCCAACGAGAGAGGGCTGCATGAATTGGTGGTACTCGAAAGTGGTGGGATTGTGTTGCTTTTGCCCTCACCCACCCCAACCCCTCCCTCTCCCGCTTTCGCAGGCGAGGGAGGGACTGAAGGGCAAAAAGCGACCTTCGCGTCCCCTCCGCAACCCTGGAGCGATGCCGAAGATTCAGCAAGACCAGACCCGGTGAGATGAAACGAGGGACAAGCCCAGTGCAGAGGTTCTTTGAATGACTGCTTCCTTACATTATGTCGACGTTTCCGCGGCTGTGCACCGGAGGGCGGGGCTTGGCCGCTACGCCGAATCCCTGGTTCGGGCGATGAACGAGATCGCGCCCGATCGGATTGGCCTCTTCTACAACAGGGAAAGCGGCATCTACCCGCTCCAGGGGCTTGAGCACCTCCCCACACGCACTGTCCGGCTCGGGTACAAGCCGTGGCGGATGCTGGCCTGGCTGGGGCAACTATCCCACATCGGCTGGGACAGGTTCTTTCGGGACGCTTCGACGTTCCACGCCACCGAGCACCTGCTTCTGCCGCTCCGCTCCGTGCCGACCGTGCTCACCGTGCACGACCTGATCTTCCGGCGATTTCCGCAGTACCACAAGCCGCTGAACCGATGGTATCTGAACCTGACCATGCCGCTTTACGTCAGGCGGGCTACCGTCATCATCGCCATATCCCAGGCCACCAAACAGGACTTGATCTCAGCCTACGGCGTTCCGGCGGACAAAATCCGGGTCGTCTACGAGGCGGCAGACCCCAGATTCAAACCCCAGCCCGAACACGAAATCGAGCGCGTTCGGTCGAAGTACTCCCTGCCGGAGCGGTACGTCCTTTTCGTGGGGACCATCGAGCCGCGCAAGAACCTCCCCCGCCTCCTGGAAGCGTATCGAAAAGTGCACCGTGGCGGACTCACGGACGCCCTTGTGGTGGTCGGGAAACGTGGCTGGCTCGTCGGAGATTTCTTCCGGAAACTCGAAGACGAAACCATGCCGCCCGTGGTCCTGCCGGGGTTCGTCAGCGACGAGGACCTGCCCGCTCTCTACGCGGGAGCGCAGGCGCTGGCTTTCCCGAGCCTGTTCGAAGGTTTTGGGTTGCCCATGCTGGAAGCAATGGCGTGCGGAACACCGGTGGTCGCGTCCCGGGCAGGGAGTCTCCCAGAGATAGGCGGTGACGCTGCCGTGTACTTCGACCCGGAATCGATCGAAGAGATGGCAGAAGCTCTGGAGCGGGTACTCACCGATGCCGAGCTGGCGGAGCACTTGAGGCGGAAAGGGCTTGCGAGGGCAAAGCAGTTCTCCTGGCGCAAAGCAGCCCGGGAAACACTCGGCATCTACGCCTCAATCCGTGGCGCAACCCAATAAAAAAACGGGGCGGCTTCCCCGCCCCGCCGTTCCGTCAATCCCCTTTCCCTTGCATCTTCTTGATCTCCTCCTCCCGCAACATGCGCCTCAAAATCTTCCCTATGGCGCTCTTAGGCAGGGAAGACCGGAACTCTATCTCCGAAGGGACTTTGTAAGGGGTCAGGTGCTCCCGGAAATATTTCTCGAACTCCTCCACCGTAGCGCTGACGCCTTCCTTGAGCACGATGTACACCTTGATCTTCTCGCCCTTGTACTTGTCCGGAACACCTACCGTTATCCCTTCCTTGACCTTGGGATGCTTGTAGATGAGTTCGTCGATTTCCCTGGGGAACACGTTGAACCCACCGACGATAATGAGGTCTTTCTTGCGATCGGTTATGTAGAAATATCCGTCATCGTCCATGTAGCCGATATCGCCGGTATACAGCCAGCCATCCACGATGGTTTTAGCAGTCTCCTCCGGCCTGTTGTAGTACCCGAGCATCATCGTCGGAGTCTTCAGGACGATCTCCCCCTGCTCGCCGGGCGGAAGGTCTTTGCCGCCGTCGATGCTCACGATCTTCGCATCCACATCCGGGAACGGCAGGCCGATGCTCCCAACTTTGTGTTTCCCTAAGTACGGGTTCGCCATGATTGCCGTCACAGCTTCCGTAAGCCCGTATCCCTCGATTGCCCTGCCGCCGGTTCTGGCTTCGAAATTGGATTTGATAGCCTCCGTTAGAGGAGCAGCCCCGACCCAAACCGCTTTCAGGCTGCCGAAATCGAACTTGTCAACATCCGGCAAGCTGGAAAGCGCCACCAGGATGGTCGGGACGGCGGCGGTGATGGTAGGCCTGTACTTGTGAATCGCTTTTGCCATTCCTTTGGCGCTGAATTTGGGCAGCAGGACGATCTCCATCCCGGAAAGGATTGGGGCGTTCATTGTCACGTTCATCCCGTAGCCGTGGAACAGCGGAAGCACCGCCAGAATCCTTTCGTTCTCGTTGAGATGTCCCCACACGGCTATCTGGTGGGCGTTGGCGACCACGTTGAAATGGGAAAGCATGATGCCTTTTGCGATCCCGGTCGTGCCGCCAGAGTAGATCATCAAGGCAAGGTCGTCCACGTCCGGCTCGAACGGCTGGAAATCAGCCGGAGCAGCCTTCCAGGCCATCTCCTTCAGATCCACTGCTTCCAGGTCGCCGTTCCCGGCAAGAGCTTTCTTCAGATCAGGTTTCTCCTTGAATTTCTGGACGATGTTGAGTGGGAAAGGCAGGAAATCGGCGATGAAACTGTAAATCATTCTCTTGAGCGGCGTCTTCCCCACCAACGACGCCACCTTTGGAGCGAACATCGGGATCGTGACGACGGTCTCCGCACCCGAATCGGTGAAATGGAACTCCAGTTCATGGGCCGTGTATAGCGGGTTCAGCGGAACAACCACAGCTCCAGCTTTCATGAGACCATAGTAAGCGATGATGTATCCAGGGAAATTGGGCAACAAGAGTGCTACCCTGTCCCCAGGCCTGATTCCGAGAGAGCGCACGGAGGCAGCGAAGTTGTCGGAAAGCCGCTTTATCTCCGCATAGGTCATTTTCTTGCCGAAAAACGAGGTAAGCGGGCGGTCCGGGAAGCGTGCAGCCGTGTCATCGAGAAGCCGGTAGATCGGGATGCGGGGGTAGTCGATACTCTTCGGGACATCCTTGTCGTAGAACCTGAACCAGGGCCTTTCCATCATGGACAACCTCCTCGTTTCGATATCCGTCTGGAAAAAGTATGCCGCTCTGCTTCGATTATACTCTGAAGTGCCCTCAAGCGCCAGATTTTTGGAAAGTCCGAAGCTGTTTGGGAAGAAAACGCCTGGAGCTCTTCTCCGCTTGCGCTTCTGCTAAGAAAACACTTGTGGGGGGAAGTTATGTCAACGCAAAGCCGCAAAGACAAGCAAGACGCAAAGGCTTTTCGAAATTCTTTGCGTCTTGCGCAGCTTTGCGTCCTGGCGTTCCCCTTCTGTCTCCCCCAACAGGTTTTCTTCCTGTTTGAGCAGCGCCACGTGTTGCGGATTTACCCAGCGATCACACCGCCTCCAGATTGGCGAGCTTGGCCAGGAAGAGCTTTATCCCTTTGCCAGCGAACGCCACGCGGACTTCCTGATCGCCGTTCTTCTCCACAACGCTAACCACCGTACCAACGCCAAATTTCGGATGGCGAACCCGCTGGCCTGCGTAGAACCTGGGGATCGGGCCGCCGGAAGACCGCTTGCTTCCTCCCAATGGCTCGAAAGGCCAATTCCTCGATGATCGCCTTGCACCCGGGCCGCTGCGCCCGTAAGAGCCGGGGGAATAGTTCTCGACCACATCCTTCGGTATCTCGGAAAGGAATCTGGAAGGCATCGAAAGATCGCTGCTGCCGTACCGCGTCCGCCGGAAGGTATGGAGCAGGTAGAGCAAATCCTTCGCTCTGGTAATTCCGACGTAGAACAGCCGTCGCTCTTCCTCCATTTCGTCCGGCTCGTCTATCGATCGGCTGTGGGGCAGCAATCCGTCCTCCAAACCCACGATGAACACGACCGGGAATTCCAGGCCTTTGGCGGCGTGGAGGGTCAACAAAGTCACACCGTTCTCCGATTCCCGCAGGTTGTCCACGTCCGAGACAAGCGAAACCCGCTCCAGGAATGCGGTCAGCGGGTCTTCGTCAGGCCCCACGAGGATGGTAGACGCGACGTTGACCAGCTCCAGGACGTTGTTCCACCGCTCCTTGGACTCCTCGGAATCGTCCTTGAGGATGTAATCCTTGTATTTCACTTTCTCCAGCAAGGCCGTGATCAGCTCTGGCACCGGCATGCCATCGGATTCCTCTCGAAGTTCCTCGATCGTCCTGGCAAAAGAGAGAACAGCGTCCATGGCGCGTCGTCGAAGGGGAGGCGGCTCGATGGAATCGGAGCCAGCAGCCACCAACCGCAAAGCGGGCAGGATGGCGAGCCCAGCGTCCCTTGCCCACCGTTGCAGCACTCCGACGGTCTTCGCACCAATTCCCCTGGCCGGGACGTTCACGATCCGCAAGAAGCTGATGTCGTCCGACGGATTGTGGATCAGCCGAAGGTACGCAAGCACGTCCTTGACCTCACGCCTGGCGTAGAACCTGGTAGCGCCCACCAGTTGGTAGGGGATCTCGTGTCGAAGGAACGCTTCCTCCAGCGCACGGGATTGGGCATTGGTCCGATACATCACCGCTATGTCGCCGAACCGATACCCTTCGCCAGTAAGCCTGATGATCTCGTTCGCCACGAAATCAGCTTCCTCCGTCTCGTCGTAAGCCTCCCTCAGCCTGATCTTCGTGCCTTCGCCCCGCTGAGTGAAAAGCTGTTTGGGCGTGCGACTCGAGTTCTTCGATATGATCGCATTCGCGGCCGCCAGGATATGCCCTGTGGAGCGGTAGTTCTGCTCCAGTAAAACGAGCTTCGCTTCCGGGAAATCCTTTCGGAACCTCAAAACGTTCCGGAAATCGGCTCCGCGGAACCGATAGATGGACTGATCCTCATCACCGACGACGAAGACCTGCCTGTGGGATTTTCCAAGGATCTTCACGAATTCGTACTGAGCGGTGTTAGTGTCCTGAAATTCGTCCACCAGCACATGCTGGTACCGCCTTTGATATTTCTCGAGCACATCGTCGTGCTCCCTGAACAGCCGGACGACTTCCATGATCAAGTCATCGAAATCGAGCGCGTGCGCCTCCCGGAGCTTCTCCTGATACCGCTCGTAGACCCTCCTGAAGATCTCCTCCCTGTGTATCCTGGCCCTCACCATGTCCGGGGTCAACAGCTCGTTCTTGGCCCGGCTGATGAAATTGGATATCCGGCGCGGCGGGTACAGCTTCTCGTCCAGGTCGAGTTCTTTGAGCACCGCCTTGATGACCCCAATCTGGTCGTTGTCGTCGTAGATCACGAAATTGGATGGAATGCCGATTACATCTCCATCCCGACGCAGGAACCTGGCGCATATGCTGTGAAAAGTCCCAACGGTAAGGCCTCGCGGCGTTCCGCCGAGGAGTTCGGCAATACGTTCCCTCATCTCGTTGGCGGCTTTGTTGGTAAACGTGACGGCGAGGATGTGAAACGGCGGCACACCAAGCTCGTAGATCAGGTACGCAGCCCGGTACGTCAGAACCCTCGTCTTGCCGGATCCAGGCCCTGCAAGCACCAGGACCGGCCCCAGTTCCGCCGTAACTGCCTCCTGCTGCTGTGGATTCAGGTCTTCGAGCCAGGAAGGTGCGTTTTCCACCGTCATCGGACAACCCCTTTCGTCGGACTTTTCTACGAAGAGTTTACCACACGGCAATGGGACTACAAATTTCAGCAGCCGGGTGTATAATTGCAAAAGCCTGCGCCGCAGGCAAAATCTTCTTCGATGGAGGTTCGAAACCGTGAAAGTCTACATCGCAGGACCGCTGTTCACGCCCGAGCAAAGAAAGCTTCTGGAGCAAATCGACGGCATCTGTCAGGAGCTCGGATGGGAAACCTACCTGCCCCACAGGGACGCTGGGCTGTTCGACAGGTCGAGCGGTTCTTCGGAGAAATTCTTCCGCAACGACATGAAACAGCTCGAAGAGTCCGCTCTGGTGGTTGCCGTGCTCGATGGTTGTGATGTGGATTCCGGCACGGCCTGGGAGCTTGGTTACTTCTATCGGCTGCAGAAGGGCCCAATCGTCGGATACACCGGAGATGTGCGGATAGCCGAGCCTGAGAACCAGATCAACCCCATGGTCTACCATTCCCTCCAGGCGCTGACGAGAAGCCTGGAGGAATTGAAGAAAGCGCTCCAGAGCCTGAAAGGCTGACTCAAGCAGAATAGTACAGTACCATGACGGCACTGGCCACCCAGAGGACAACGTCGAGGAGCAACGGCTTGTCCTTGAGCAATACTTCGTCCGGCGGCGCCGTCTCCTCCCGGACGTGTATGAGGTACATATATCGGAAGATGCCGTAGATGACGAACGCCACCGTCACCATCATCAGGTGATTGCTGGGTAGGTTCGGAGCGGAGAACGTGTACAGAGCATAGGCGATTATGGTGGTCGAGCTGACCATCGAGATCATCTCGTCCAGGAAACGGAGGTTGTACTCTTCCAGAATCCTCCTGTGGTTGTTAGCATTGCTGGCGAGCAACACGATCTCCTGCCTGCGCTTGCTCAATGCAAGGAAAAGGGCGAGCAGGATCGTGCATACGTAAAGCCAGGGGGAAAATCGCTCCACCGGGAAAATCACCGTCCCGGCGGCAACCCTCAGCACAAACCCTGTGGCGATCGTGAGCACGTCCACGATCACGATGTGTTTCAGCCAGAACGAATAAGCAACGTTCAGAAGAAAATACACCAGGGTGATCACCCCAAAGCTGATCGAAAGCAGGAAACTCAGGACAAGCGCCACAACCAGCAACACCGCAGCCGCAGGCGAAGCCACAGAAACGGGAAGCTTCCCTGAAGCGATCGGACGATTCTTCTTCTTGGGGTGAAGCCTGTCCTTGTCGGCGTCCACGATGTCATTGA
>JALWAP010000112.1 GCA_027016315.1 Anaerolineae bacterium
GGAATTTCACTGGTATTGTGGGAATGCCGGCGGCATCGCAAAAGTTTTTCTGACATTTTTGTGTTTGGTGCATTTGTCTGTTCTTCCAATAGATTGTTTGACTGGGAAGCCGTGAGCGGATACACTTGGGTAAACCGTGCATTCTAAGGAGGCCTTATGAAGCTTGCCATCGTTACGAACGACGGGCTCACCGTATCGCAGCATTTCGGGAGGGCGCGCTTTTATCTCGTCGTGGAAGTGGATGGGAAGGAAGAAGTGGACCGGGAGCTTCGGCCGCGGTTCACGCCGCACCATTCCGGCGGAGCCGGTCATGGCGAAACCCACGCTCCGGGGCAGCCCCACGGCACCGGCCCGGATGCCATGCGCCGCCACGCGGCCATGGCCGAGGCGATCCGGGATTGCGACGTGCTGATCGCCGGAGGGATGGGCACCGGCGCAGTCCAGGCCATGGAAGCATCGGGAATCCGGGTGATCCTCACGGAACTCGGCGACATCAACCAGGTGGTTCGGGCGTTCGTCGAAGGGACGCTGCAGGACCGCCGGGAGCGGATGGATTGAGGTCGGCCCATGTCGGGTAGAGGGTACGCCGGGCGCATTCTGCACGTGGACCTGACCGACGGCCGGCTCTGGACGGAGGAACCGCCGGAGGAGTTCTACCGCGCTTACTGGGGCGGCAGCGCGCTGGGCGTCTACTACGCCCTGAAGCTCATCCCGCCGGACGCCGACCCGCTGGGGCCGGAGAACGTCCTGATTTTCGCCATCAGCCCGCTGACCGGCGTGCCGGTGGCCGGGAACAGCCGCCTGACGGTCACGGCGCTCTCTCCCCTCACCAGCGCCATCGGCGATTCCCAGAGCGGCGGGTTCCTGCCCGCTGAGATGAAATTCGCCGGATTCGATGCCGTCGTCGTCCGGGGACAATCGCCGGAACCGGTCTACCTCTGGCTCCACGACGGCGAGGCGGAGCTTCGCCAGGCGAAGCACATCTGGGGCAAGGTCACCGCTGACGCGGAGGACATCATCCGCCGGGAACTGGGCGATCCGCAAATCCAGATAGCCGAAATCGGCCCGGCGGGGGAGAAGCTGGTGCGGTTCGCCGCCATCATGCACATGGCGAACCGGGCCAATGGGCGGACCGGGCTCGGCGCAGTCATGGGGAGCAAGCGGCTGAAAGCCATCGCCGTGCGGGGGCACGGCAAGCCGGACGTGGCCGACCCGGAAGGCATCAAACGGCTCATCTCCATCACCATGGAGCGGATAAAGAACTCCCGATGGGCGCAGTCCCTGGGCGTGTACGGCACCGCCGGAACCCTGAGCTACCAGAACCAGATCGGTGGGCTGCCGACCAACAACTACTCCAGCGGGTACTTTCCAGAGGCGGATGCGATTTCCGGCGAGCGGATGAAGGAGACGATTCTCCAGGGGATGGAGACCTGCTTCGCCTGCCCCATCGCCTGCAAGCCCGTGGTGAAAGTGGAAGGCGGCCCGTGGAAAGTCGACCCACGCTACGGCGGGCCGGAGTACGAGACCCTGGCGGCATTCGGCTCCTACTGCGGCGTCAGCGACCTGGAAGCCATCGCCAAGGCCAACGAGCTTTGCTCCAAGTACGGCGTGGACACGATTTCGTGCGGTGCGACGGTGGCGTGGGCTATGGAAGCGTACCAGCGAGGGATCATCCAGCGGAAGCTGGAGGACGGGCTGGAGCGGCTTCGCCCGCATTTCGGCGATACGGCGTCCATGCTCCGGCTGACGGCGCTCATCTTGACCCGCGAGGGGATAGGCGATTTGCTGGCGGAAGGGGCGGCCCGCGCTGCAAAGGCCATCGGCCCGGAGGCCGAGGAGCTTCTGGCGGAGGCGAAGAAGCAGGACATTCCGGCGCACATGCCCCAGATCAAGCGATCCCTGGGCGTGATCTACGCCGTGAACGCCTTCGGTGCCGACCACAATTCCTCGGCCCACGATCCGTCCTACCGTCCGGGGCTAAAACAGGAGCGGATGGAACGGCTGGCGGAACTTGGCCTCACGAAGCCACAGCCGGTGAACGTCCTGAACGACGAGAAAATCCGGTTCGCCCTGCGGACGCAGTATTTCTACAGCGCGATGGACACGCTGAACGTCTGCCAGTTCGTGTTCGGCGTCGGGGATCAGCCGTTCGGGCCGAGGGACTTGGTGGATTTCGCCCGTGCGACCACCGGCTGGGACGTGACGGTGGACGAATTGATGAAGCTGGGTGCCCGGCGGGTCAACATGATGCGGATTTTCAACGTCCGCCACGGCATCGGGCCAGAGGAGGACAAACTCTCGCGCCGGATGTTCAAGGCGCTGGTGGGCGGCCCCACCGATGGCCTGAAGCTGGACGAGGAGGAGATCGCCCAGGCCGTGAAGCGGTACTACGAGATGGCTGGTTGGGACGAGAACGGCATCCCCAGGCCGGAGACGCTCGAGGAACTGGGGCTCGGGTGGCTTGAGGAAGGAGCGGGCTGAGTGCCCGCGGATTCGTGGAGGTGATCATGGAACTCACACCGGAGGAACTCGCAAGATACATAGATCACACGCTCTTGAAACCGGAGGCGACGTCGGAGCAGATAAAGCAGGTCTGCCGGGAGGCGCTTCAGTACCATTTCGCCAGCGTGTGCGTAAATCCGTCGTACGTCGAGCTTGTGGCCAGGGAGCTTTCCGGCAGCGACGTCAAGACCTGCAGCGTGGTCGGATTCCCGCTCGGAGCGACGTTGCCGGAGGTCAAGGCGTTCGAGACCCGGAAGGCAATAGAGCTTGGCGCACAGGAAATCGACATGGTCATAAACATCGGCGCTCTGAAATCCGGAGACGAGGAACTGGTCAGCAAGGACATCGAGGCGGTTGTCGAGGTGGCGCACGAGCGCGACGCACTGGTCAAAGTGATCATCGAGGCCGCGCTTCTGACCAACGAGGAAAAAGTCAAGGCGTGTCTGATCGCCAAAAGGGCAGGCGCTGATTACGTCAAGACATCGACTGGTTTTGGACCGGGAGGTGCCACCGTGGAAGACGTGGAACTGATGCGGGCGACAGTGGGGCCTTCCATGGGCGTGAAAGCCGCTGGCGGAATCAGGACGCTGGAGAAGGCTCTCGCCATGATCGAGGCTGGAGCCACCAGGATTGGCGCGAGCGCTGGGGTGAAAATCGTCCAGGAAGCCCTGAAGGAGCGCCGCTGATGGCATCGGAAGAGCTTTTGATAATCGTTGGGCATGCCTGGCAGTGCAGCGATTGCAGGCGGAAGCTTCTGCAATCGCCGGAGGAGATCGCCAGGAGCCATTTCCTCGATTCAGCAGAAACCGAGGTGCTGAAAAAACTGACTGCCGATGACTTCCTCAGTGTGAAAAGGCTGGCGGAAGTCGTCGGGAGCACCTCTTCTGAGATCTACGACATCATGAACCACCCAAGGTGCAGGCT
>JALWAP010000113.1 GCA_027016315.1 Anaerolineae bacterium
CCTGAGGACATACATCACGTGGTGGAGATGTTGAAGTACAGGGAGGTGTACCGGCACCTCAGCAATGCTGCGGACCGGGGGGATGAAGCAGCGAACGTGATCTCGGACGTGGTGGTCAAGACCACGTGATGGAGGCTTCCTGCGATTGTTGTGCGACTAACTCGACGGCGATTTTGGCCGTCGAGTTCGCTTTCCCTGACGGCTTTGCGAGATCCAACAGCTGAGCGATCCTCCCAGTATGAATTTGTTCCGACTTATGCTAAAATGCGCCTACAACGGTGTACATTCGTTCAGTTCATCATGGGAGGTGGTGGAAATGTGGAAGGAATTCAAGGAATTCGCCATGAAAGGGAACGTCCTGGACATGGCCATCGGCATCGTCATCGGTGCGGCGTTCGGGGCAATCGTCAAGTCACTTGTCGATGACATACTCATGCCGCCGATAGGGCTGCTGTTGGGTAACGTGGACTTCGCGAACCTGTTCCTGGTGCTGAAAGCAAGCCCCAAAGCACCCCCGCCTTATCCTTCGCTGGCCGAAGCGAAAGCCGTAGGGGCCGTGACGCTGAACTACGGCGTGTTCATCAACACCATAGTCACCTTCATCATCGTTGCATTTGCCATGTTCCTGGTTGTAAAAGCCATAAATCAGATGCAGAAAAAGGAAGAGGAAAAAGCCGAAGCGGAGCCTACGACCAAGACCTGCCCCTACTGCTACTCCACGATTCCGATCCAGGCGACAAAGTGCCCGTATTGCACAGCCGACCTGACGGACGCCAGGGAAGCCGCTTGACCGAAAGAAACGGGGCGGACCTCAGGCCGCCCCTGGCTGACGAACCAATTGCTCTGTATCAGAACAGCCCCACGACCTTGCCGTTCTCGTCGATATCTACGTTCAGGAACGCCGGTTTGCTCCCGAGTCCGGGCATCGTCCTTATGTCGCCGCACAGCGGGTAGAGGAATCCCGCACCAACCGAGGCTCTGATGTCTTTCACCGGCAAAGTCCATCCCTTCGGCGCGCCCTTCAGCTTTGGGTCGTGCGAAAGCGAAAGGTGGGTCTTCGCCATGCAGATCGGCATGTTGCCGTAACCAAGCTTTTCGTACATGGCGATCCGTTTCTCCGCGGTCGGGGTATACTCCACGCCGTCCGCCCCATAGACCTTGGTAGCGATGATCTCGATTTTCTCTTTGATCGGAATGTCAAGCGGGTAGAGGAACCTGAAATTGCTGGGCTTGTTGGCGGCGTCCATGACTGCTTCTGCAAGCTCGATCGCCCCGGCACCGCCTTTGGCCCAAACCTCGGAAACGAACGCTCCCTCTGCCCCGGCTTCCACGGCGATCTTCTTCACCACCTCGATCTCCTTGTCGGAATCGGTGGTAAACCTGTTTATGGCGACCACCACAGGCACGCCAAAGAGCTTGGCGTTTTCTATCTGCTTGATCAGGTTTGCAGCACCTTTTTCCAGCGCCGGGATGTTTTCCTCCACCAGCTCTTTCGGAAGAGGCTTGCCAGCGACCACTTTTCCGGCGCCGCCGTGCATCTTCAATGCCCTGAGCGTGGCCACCATGACCACTGCGTTTGGCACGAGGCCAGAGACCCGGCACTTGATATCCATGAACTTCTCCATGCCGATATCTGCGCCGAACCCGGATTCCGTCACAACGTAATCCGCAAGCTTGATGGCGATTTGGTCGGCGATCACAGACGAGTTGCCGTGGGCAATGTTGGCGAAAGGCCCGGCGTGTACGAACGCAGGCGTATGTTCGAGCGTCTGCATCAGGTTAGGCATGATGGTGTCCTTCATCAGCACGGTCATCGCCCCGGCCACGCCCAGGTCCTCAGCGGTGATGGGGTTCTTGTGCTTGTCCGTGCCGATCACTATCCTGCCTATACGCTCGCGCATATCCTTCAGGCTGGTGGTAAGCGCCAGGATCGCCATAAGCTCCGACGCGACGGTGATGTCGTAACCGGTCTCCCGCGGGCGACCATCGGTCTTCGCACCGAGACCGGAGACGATATGCCTGAGCTGTCGGTCGTTTATGTCCACCACGCGGTTCCACGTGATGCTGTACGGATCTATGTCGAGCCTTCTCAGCCCAATGGCGGCCAACTTCTCGTCGCTGAGCCTGCTTTCATGGTAAATTCGGGCATCGATTGCCGCCGCCAGAAGGTTGTGGGCTGCTCCAACGGCGTGTATGTCGCCGGTGAGGTGGAGGTTGAAGTCCTCCATCGGGATGATCTGGGAATATCCGCCTCCAGCCGCACCTCCCTTGATCCCAAAAGTCGGTCCCATAGATGGCTGGCGTATCACCGTGAAGACTTTCTTCCCGAGCCTGCCAATAGCCTGGCTAAGCCCTACCGTGGTCGTGGTCTTGCCTTCGCCAAGTGGGGTTGGGGTAATGGCCGTGACGTCGATATACTTCCCGTTGGGGCGGTCTTTAAACCTGTCGAGAACGTCCAAGTGCACTTTCGCTTTGTACTTTCCGTAGAGCTCGAGGTCGTCCTCGGTCAAACCGACGGATTCCGCGATTTCTATGATTGGTTTTATCTCTGCCGCCTGGGCGATTTCAAGATCGCTTAACATCGGAACCTCCTCTTTGAGTTTGTGTAATTTGGAACTACCCGGCCATTGAAATTTTAACACTAGTGTCCGTAGGTGTCAATCAAAAAACTCTGGTTTTGTATGGATAAATGTGCGCATCTTATCAAAAGCACTTGTCTTCAAGCAAAGTGATCCAAAAGGGTGCATCAAGACAGGCCTACAACCAAGACAACCCTCCACAGGAGCTTCCATGAAAGCAAAACATGTGCTATACTGATCTCAACTTGCTAAGCCTTGCTTAGTGCACGCTGAGGGAAGCGCTTCCGAGCTTTCCGGCATGAAAGGGTGACTCTGTAGCCAAATTTCGCAACGTGGAAGAGGTGAACCTGTGGAAGTAGATGCACCCAACGACGAAACCAAAGTGTTCTCTGGCGAAGCCTGCGGAAAAGCAATCCTGTTCGGCGAGCATTCTGTGGTCTACGCCCGCCCGGCCATCGCCATTCCGGTGAAATGCGTCAAAGCGCAGGCGTTCGTTTACACGGAGACCGACGACCCGGGCGTGCTCTATGCCCGGGACATCGACCGCCGGGTAGAGTTCTCAGACACGGAAAACAGGTCGGCCCTGGCGAGACTCCTCAGGAAGATCGTGGCACTTTTCGAGCTCGAAGACTTCCGGTGGAAAGTGGAAGTCACATCCACGATACCAATCGGGAGCGGCATGGGGAGCAGTGCTGCCGTGGCAGCGGCGATCATCAAGGCAATGGCGTCCGCGCTGGGCAGGAACCTGACCCCACGGGAGCTGTCCGGCCTGGTCTACGAAACGGAAATGCTCTACCACGGGTCTCCAAGCGGGATCGACAACACGGTCATAACCATGGAAAAGCCGGTTTGGTTCATCCAGGGAGAGCCGCCGGAGGTGCTGCGTGTTGCGAGACCGTTCACCATTGTCCTCGGGAACTCAGGACGCCCGAGCCGTACCAAAGATGTGGTGAACATGGTCCGTTACCGATGGAAGAGCGAACCGGAGAAATTCGAAACCCTCTTCGACGAAATCGCAGCGGTCGTCAGACGCGGAAGAAAAGCTGTGGAAACCGGGAACATCTCCGAAATCGGCGCTTTGATGAACAAAAACCATGAGCTGCTGAAAGCGATGGGGGTGTCCTCGAACCACCTGGACCGGCTGGTGAACGCCGCAAGGAACGCTGGAGCTATCGGAGCGAAACTGACAGGCGCTGGGAAAGGTGGAGTCATCATAGCCCTGGCGATGCCGGACAAGGTGAAAAACGTTCGCGATGCCCTCAGGAGGGCCGGTGCCAAAGAGATTTTCGAAACCACGATAGAGGCCAACAGGTAGTGGATCACCAGGATTTGCGCTCGTTCTTGGAGTTACTGAAAAGCGAGGGCTTGCTCGTCGAAATCGACAAGCCTGTGAGCACACGCTTCGAAATCGCTTCCATGCTCGCCGAAAGGGACGGCACGCCGATGCTGTTCACCAATGTGAAAGGCCATCCTGGCTTCCGGGTGCTGGGTGGGATCGGTTCGAAGCGAGAATATTTCGCCCTGGCTTTGGGAATTTCCTCCGACAGACTCCTGTTTGCCCTGAAGGATGCCCTCGAGCACCCAAAGCAGCCGGAGATGCACTCGGAAGCCCCCTGGATGGAAGAAAGAGCGGAGAGCCTGGACGACATTCCGTTCCTCTGGCACTGGCCTGGGGATGGCGGTGCTTACGCCACGGCTTCCATAATGTTTTTGATGACGCCCGAGGGGGAAAACGCCAGTTTCCACCGCCTGTTGAAAATCGATGGAAGGCACATGGTGGCCAGGTTGGTCGAAGGGAGAAGTGCCCATAGAGCCTGGACCGATACGGAAGAAGACATACCGGTTGCGATCTCGATAGGCCTGCCACCTCACATACTCCTGGCGGCATCCATGTCGCCGCCGGAGGGCCTGTTCGAGATGCTTCTCGCCAATTCCCTTTCCCCCACCCCGCTCGCCGAATCCCCCATCGCACACATCCCCGTTCCGGTCGCATCGGAAATCGTCATCGAAGGAAGGCTCACCCACAAGCTGGAGAAAGAAGGGCCGTTCGTCGACCTGACAGGCACGATGGACATCGTTCGGATGCAACCGGTCATTGAAGTGGATGCGATCTTCCACAGAAGAGACCCGATTTACCAGGCGCTGCTGCCCGGGATGAGGGAGCACAGGCTCTTGATGGGGATGCCTCGCGAGCCGACCATTTTCGATGCCGTTTCGAAAGTGGCTAAGTGTCTAAACGTCTACATCACGCCCGGAGGGTGCTCCTGGCTCCATGCAGTGGTGCAGATAGAGAAACATGCGCAGGACGATGGAAAGGGGGCTGGCATGGCAGCTTTCGAAGGGCATCCTTCCCTGAAGCACGTGGTTGTTGTCGAAGAGGATGTGAACATCTTCTCGCCGGAGGACGTCGAGTGGGCTATCGCAACCCGGTTTCAAGCTGACAAAGACCTGGTGGTGCTGTCAGATATGCCTTCCAGCTCACTCGATCCGTCCGCGAGGCATATCCCGGGGAAGAAAAGCAGGGGAGCGAAGATGGTCCTCGACGCGACGATACCATGGGACAGCCCAGCAGGAGCATCGAACAAGGACGACTTCAGGCGTCTGATAAGGTTTTGAGGCCTGTAGCCATACCAATCGAGCAGGAGCAAAGGCGCAAGATGGAAAGAAGAGACGACACGTTGAGAAGCTTCATCGCCGTTGAAATAGATGGGATTACCCACCACGCGCTGGGCGAACTGCAGGATAGGCTCATCCACCGCATCCCGAGGAGCTTCGTCAAATGGGTAGCCACAGATTCGATACACCTGACGCTGAAATTCCTGGGCGCGACGCGCATCTCGATGCTGGAGAAGGTGGAGAACGGGATGGAAAGGGCTGTCCAGGGGATCGCACCTTTTGAGTTTCGTGTAAGCGGGATTGGATGTTTCCCGAACTGCAGGCGCCCGCGGGTCGTGTGGGTTGGGGTGGAGGATGAAAGCGGGGAGCTCTCCGCATTGCAAAGCCGTATTGAATCAGAGATGGAGGCGCTGGGGTGGGAGCCGGAAAAGCGGCCTTTCAGCCCGCATCTGACCCTGGGACGGGTTCGAAAGGGGCTCGTGAGCACGGAGATCGCCCACATCGGCAAAGTGATCTCTTCGGAGGAAGTCGGGAACCTGGGGGTAGTTCCGGTATCCTCCGTGGTACTGATGAAAAGCGTCCTTTCCCCTCAGGGCGCCAGGTACGAATTGATCTACAGGGCTGGGTTCCGATGATAAGGCTCATCAGTGTGATCGGCAGCAGCGCCGCCACCGACGAAGAATATCGGCTGGCGGAGGAAGTCGGGAGACTCGTGGCATCTTCCGGCTACGGGATCGTCTGTGGCGGGCGAGGCGGGGTGATGGAAGCCGTCTGCCGTGGAGCCAAATCCGTCGGAGGCACGACGGTGGGCATACTCCCTGGAAGCTCGTCGGCTGAAGCCAACCCGTGGGTCGATATCGCCATCCCAACCGGGATGGGAGAGGCAAGGAATGCACTGGTGGTGGCTGCGGGCGAAGCGGTGATCGCTGTAGGCGGCGAATACGGGACGCTTTCCGAGATAGCGCTGGCGCTCAAGGCAGGGAAAACGGTGATCGGCCTGAAGACGTGGCGGCTTCACAGGTGGAACGACGAAAGCGACCAGGGGATAATCTACGCTGAGACCCCTCGTGCCGCAGTGGAACTTGTGCTGGAGGTGGTAAGATGAAGCCGGGGTTCTTCTCCAATCGAGAGGAAGCAGGCAGGGCGCTCGCCGAAGCCCTGGAACGATACAAAGGGAATCCCGACGTCGTGGTGCTCGGGATACCTCGCGGCGGCGTGGTGGTGGCCGCCAAAGTGGCGGAGGAACTGGGCGCTCCACTGGATGTGGTGATAAGCCACAAGATAGGCGCACCCGGCAACCCTGAACTGGCCATTGGCGCAATCACGAGCACGGGGCTGATCGTGCTGGACGACGAGCTGCTCTCCCTCTTGAACGTACCGGAGTCCTACCTGGATGCCGAAATAGAAAGGCAGCGCCAGGAACTCGAAAAGAAACTGCGGTACTATCGTCAAGGCCGTGATCCGCTACCGATCGAGGACAAGGTCGTGATAGTGGTCGACGACGGAATAGCGACTGGGTCGACCATGGTCGCGTCGTTGCGAGCCTTGAAAAGGCTGGAGCCCAGGAAGCTGATAGTAGCCGTCCCCGTTGCCCCCATGGAAGCGGAGAAAAGGGTGATGAAGGAAGCCGATGAGGTCGTGGTACTGCTGGTGCCGGCATCTTTCTGGGCAGTCGGTGCTTACTACGGGGATTTCAGACAGGTAAGTGATGAAGAAGTCGTGAGTTTGTTGGAGAAGTTTGGTAAAATTCGAAACGAAAAAGGAGATTGAGAATGGCACTGGAGTATCAGATCAAGGGTGGGGGACTACCGTACCTGGAAATCGTCCTCAAACCGGGGGAAATAATCTATTCGGAGACAGGGGCGATGTCGTGGATGAGCAACAACGTCGAAATGAAGACCAGGTCCGGGGGCGGGCTCGGCAAGATGTTCAAGCGCGCGTTGAGCGGCGAAAGTCTGTTCATAACGGATTTCAGCCTTAAAGGAGGCGACCGTGGGCTGCTTGCATTCGCTTCCGAGTTCCCCGGTCGGATCATCGCCAGGGAGCTGAAAGATGGAGAGACGATCATCGCGCAGAAGGATGCCTTCATGTGTGCTGAGAAATCGGTGGACCTGGACATTTTCTTCCAGAAGAAATTCTCTGCCGGGCTCTTCGGTGGAGAGGGGTTCATCATGGAAAAACTCACCGGGCCTGGGCTTGTGTTCTTCGAACTCGACGGAGACATCGTCGAGCACGAACTGGCCGACGGAGAGGAATTGCTGGTGGATACGGGGCATGTCGCTCTACTGGAAAGCAGCGTCTCTTTCAATGTCAAGATGATGAAAGGGTTCAAGAACATCCTGTTCGGTGGGGAAGGGTTGTTCCTCGCCACCCTCAAAGGGCCGGGCAAAGTCTGGCTTCAGAGCATGCCGATGAAGAACCTGGCCCTCAAGATGCTGCAATACCTGCCACGCACGAAGGGCGGTGGCGGGGGAGGAGGAATTCATTTCAGCACATTCTTCGGGGACGACTGAAACGGCGAAGGGAGCGGCCGGACGGCCGTTGCGTTCACCGAAGCATCATCACGACACCAAACCTTCCCGTTCTGCCGTGATCGCCACGGTGGGAGAAGAATTCGTCTTTGTGGCAGGCTGTGCAAACGCCTGCCACTTCCACTTTCCCGACCCCGGAGTCTCGAAGCTGCCGCTCGTTGGCCGCCCACAGGTCGAAATACGCGTGCCCGTCGGCTTTCCTGTTCGACAGAAACTCCGGGCCAAGCTCCTGTTCTACCCGGGAAACGACTTCCGGTCCGACCTCGTAGCAGCAAGGCCCGATGGCAGGCCCAACCGCTGCAATCATGTCCGCCGGATCGCTGCCGAAGGCTTCGGACATCGCACGCACCAGAGCCTCGGCCATCCTTGCCACGGTTCCACGCCACCCGGCGTGCCCCAGCCCGATGGCGTGGCGCCTCGGGTCGTACACGAGGATAGGGGTGCAATCTGCGAACCGCAAGAGCAGCGGCACCATCCGATCATTGGTTATCAAGGCGTCGGTGTCGGGAACGACCGAACCGCGAGAGGCTTTCGTGGCGATGGCTACGTGGTTCCCGTGCACCTGCCGAGGGGAAACGAAAAAGTCTTTGGGAATGCCCAGCTCTTCCGCCAGTCTGCGATGGTTTTCCTCTACCGCCTCCGGAGCATCTCCGACCGTATGTCCCAGATTCAGGCTGGCAAAATGTCCTGCGCTAACCCCGCCCCGCCTCGTGGTGACTGCGTGGAGAAGCTCCGGATACGAATCCAGAGACTGGAACACGTAGTAAGGGACACTCCGGCCGCGCGGGATCATTTCTCAGCCGCTTCTTGCTCCCGATAGTATTTCTGTGCGTGCCGCACGTGGTGCCAGACGTAGAACGCAAACCCCACCACCAGCACGATCGCTATGGGGATGTCGAACGGGCGCATGATCTCACGTATCCGCTCCCACCTCGCTCCGAACTCGAATCCAGCAAATGCGAGCACCCCTGCCCAGATGAACGACCCAACGAAAGTGTACAGGGTGAAGGTCCAGAACCTCATCTTTGCCACGCCCGCGGGCAGTGATATGAAAGTCCGCACGATGGGGAGCATCCTCGAAACGAAAGCCGTTGCGTCGCCCCACTTGGCGAACCATTCGTCCGCTCTGTCGATGTCGTGTGGAGTTACAAGAACGTAACGCCCGTACTTCTCGAGGAACGGTCGACCGCCAAAAGCGCCTATGGCATAGGAAATCACCGAGCCTATCGTACATCCAAGGGCACCGTAGAACCCGCCCCACAGGATCGCCGCCGTTTTGGTGGGTGCGAGCATCCACCCGGCCAACGGCATCGTAACCTCGCTGGGAATCGGGATGTTGGCGCTCTCCAACGTCATTATCACGACCACACCAGGCCATCCTATGGTGTGGAACAGTTGCTGCAGAAATTCCACCAGTTTTTGTTCGTATCCGTGCAAACCTCACCTCCATCGATCAAGTCCCTAAATGCCTTGGCGTCGCATGAAAGCTCACGCGGCCAATGCCGCACGTTGGCAAAGCTATTCTGCCTTAATCATCCGGGTACGTCAAGGAGGAGCACTTACCTTCGGACATGGGTTTGGATAAGGCGTAGCTTGTGGCCCTTTCTCACGGGGCACAGCGTTTGCGTCATTCTGCGCCGAGACGGCAGAGGCTCGGCGTGACGAACCCTATGCCAAAGCAGGGGATTTTGGGGTACGGGTGACGCAGCGGCCTTGCACGCCTTCGGCTCACGCGAAAGTGCCAGCCGGAACGCAAAGTGCGGGCTCACCTGAAATCTCTGTACGTTTGTGGTACTGGTATCCTCGAATTGGCGGAACAAACGGGGGGGGAAAGAAAGGCCCTCTCTCGACTGCACCCCAGAACAAATAAAGGACGCACCAGAATCGGCAAGGCTACCACCCTCCTAAAAGGGGCATCTCTCTTTTGCGGTATCTTGCACAAAAAGCCAAAACTATATAATACGAACTCTTATTTGAACCTCAATAAATTTATGAGATTTTAAACCTTCATGTTATAATGTTTAATGAGTAATATGAGTCCATCGAGGCATACAAAGGAGCACAAATCGAAATGCTGAGCCGATTGCCTAAGTTGGTAAGGTATTACTTTGTCGTGGTGGTCTTGCTTCCCATTCCGTTTCTTGTATGGGGCATTTATTTTATTATCTATTCACACAGTCTTACACCAAACGACACCTTGCTAGCGCTCTCCTTAATGCTCTTGCTGGCATTCGGGGAGAAATTCGAACTATTGCTCTCTCCAGGGATACTCGTGGATGTAAGTACCGCAGTGGAAATTACGGCAGTGCTGCTGTTACCCACCCCCGTAGTCATTCATGTGGTATTCTGGGGAATACTTCTGGGACAGTTTTGGAAAAAGTATGTATGGTATCAGTGCATTTTCAACGCGTCAGGTAGAGCGTTCGCAGCGCTTGCGGCTTCGTGGGTGTTTATGATTTCAGGTGGGACAGTACCTGTAGTGACTAAGTTGAGCTTACTAAAGCTAGTGTTTCCGTTTCTTATTACGTCAACTCTTCATGTGGTCGTTTCCATAGGGATTCCAAGCGAAGTAATATCTCTTCAGACAAAGCAAAATCCTGTAAAAGTTATGTATTCTTTAATTAGAAATACAGCACTCGAGCACGTTGCACTATACCTGATAGGTCTGTTGATGGCGATCTCTGTTGAAATAGCACCTTGGACGTTACTACTGTTCGTTATACCGATTGGAATGGTATACCTCTCATTAATGAACTCCATAAGGATCAGAGACCTCACTAAAGAAGCGGTCATTCAGATGGCGGACATCATCGATAGTCGAGATCCTTATACGGCGGAACACTCCAAACGCGTGTCGGATATGTCCCGAAAGATAGCCAGTGCCATGAACCTCGAGTACGAAGAGATAGAAAGAATAGCCACGGCAGCAAGGGTACATGACCTGGGGAAGCTTGCTGTGGACATCGTCGTTCTAGAAAAGCAGGGAAAGCTCAGCGATTCTGACTGGGACAAAATAAAGCAGCACCCCGTGCTCGGTGCGGAAATACTGAAGAACTTCCCCAATTTCAAGGATGGCACCCAGTACGTTAGATACCACCATGAACGATGGGATGGGAAAGGCTACCCAGAAGGCCTGAAAGGCAAGGATATCCCTCTTGGGGCGAGGATAATTGCTGTGGCAGATTCGTACG
>JALWAP010000114.1 GCA_027016315.1 Anaerolineae bacterium
GGTACATGGTCGATCCGTTCGTGCACGCCAAGATGTTCGTGGTTGACCACAGGCTTGCATTCGTCGGTTCGGAAAACTTCTCCACCAACTCCCTCGATTTCAACCGGGAGCTGGGCATTGCCGTTACTCAGGCCGACATAATCCGGCGGCTCGAGGATCAGTTTGAGAAGGATTGGTCGAAAGCTACCACAGAGGCGTTTCCGAAGAGCGGGTTCGTTACCCCGCAGTGCGGCTACATTTCCTACAAAGACGCCCGTAAATTCCTGTTCCAGAAAGTCACCGTCCAGATGCCGGTCAATGAGACTTATAACAGCGGAAGGGTGATATGGCTCATGCCGGATTCCGACATCGATTCCAATTTCAAAGTGGTGATATTCCCCAGCGTCTGGAGCAAGTGGCCGGAGACGCCGGACGTTTACTACAAAGGGAAGACGATCCGCGTCCATGGCTTGATCAAGGTTTACAGAGGCTGGCCGGAAATGATAATAAACGATCCTTCGGAGATTCAGGTGGTGAAATGAAGGGGATCGATTTGAAGAAAGCCGCCGAGGTGCTGCGCGGGCAGGGGTTCGACGTGGTGATCGGCGATGGAGAGATCTCCGGCCGCAGGGACGGCGTGCAGGGAGTCTGGACGCTTTACATGGACAGGGCTGGGCGCATCCGGGTGGTTGTGACCATGCCTGGAGATATTCCGCGCGGGCAGAGGGTAAAGAGTGGAGGTAGGGTCTTTCGTGTTTTGCGAGAGGTGCAGAAGACCACCACCGTTTTGACGGAGATAAGCTCGCTCGAGGAACTCCCGGATGCGCTCGATGGAATCGGGCAGGTGCTGGCATCGGAGGAGCAGCAAGAGCACGAAAATGTCGGATAGTCCTGGAGGCTGGAAGCCGTTTCTGGAAGGGTTCGTGTTGGCCTCGCTTGCGTGGGTTGGTGTGATCTTTGTGTACAGGTTGTTCGATCGCCCTCCCCGAAGCGAGGTTGCCCTGGTTCCGCCTCCTCCAACCGTCACCCCAGCGCCGACGTTCACCCCTTCGCCGCTCTACGTCCACGTGAGCGGCGACGTACATTCTCCGGGTGTCTACATGCTTTCTCCGGGAGACAGGGTTGAGGATGCAATCCGTGCCGCTGGGGGAGCGTTGCCGGATGCCGATCTCGATGCCATCGACCTGGCGGCGAAACCGGCGGATGGAGAGAAGATATACGTCCCGCGCATCGGCGAGGCCACGCCAGCACAGAGGACCTCGAGGTTACGCAAGACTCCCACGCCCACGGTGGTCTTTCCTGTGGACATAAACACGGCATCTCTTCAGGAGTTGGAAGCGCTACCGCGGATTGGGCCGTCGCTGGCGAAAAGGATCGTACAAAATAGGCCTTACAGCTCCATCGAGGATATAATGAGGGTGCCTGGAATTGGGCAGAGCACTTTCGACAAAATCAAGGACAAGATAACGGTCGGGAAATGAAGAAAATCTTCGCGTCCGTGTTGGTTTCGTTGGCGTTTGGTTTGCTGCTTTCTGCGGCGTTGTGGGCGCAGTCGCCGCAGAACGAAGGTTCGCCGCGCCAGGAGAACTTTTTCGCCGAGTTGATGCGAATCCAATATCTCATGAACTCTGGCCTCCCGTACCCTCCGCTTTGCACTCCGGACGAAGATATCGTGGAAGAGGAAAGTCTACCGGAGCGGACGGAGGTGATCACGTACACGGTTCAGCACGGAGACACAGTCTGGAGCATTGCCAGGAAGTTCGGTCTTGACGTGAACACGCTCCGCTGGGCAAATCCGGCCATCGAAAGGAACCCTGACAGGCTCTCCACGAAGCAGGTGCTGGTGATCCCGCCGGTGAGGGGCGTGTATTACACGGTGAAGAAAGGCGATACGGTCAGGCGGATTGCGAAGAAGTTCGGGGTGTCTCCGCAAGCCATCGAGTCGTTTCCGGGCAACCACCTCGAGCTTCCATTCGATCTCGAGCCAGGCCAGAAACTCATGGTGCCAGGAGGTAGGCTGCACCTCTACCGGCCTCCCAGGCCGACGCCAGTTCCGGGCTACAAGTTCATGTGGCCTGCCATCGGCCCGATCACGCAGGGGTATTGGTCGGGGCACCGGGCTATCGACATCGGTCTTCCTTACGGCTCGCCGGTGTACGCGTCGAGGGCTGGGCGCGTGGTCTACCTTGGATGGGAAAAGAGCGGGTACGGGTACCTTTTGATCCTGCAGCACCCGGATGGAATGCGGACTTACTACGCCCACCTGAGTAGCTACTGGGTGCACAAAGGCGACCGCGTGCGGCAGGGGCAGCTGATCGGGAGTTCCGGGAGCACCGGGAATTCTTCCGGCCCGCACCTCCATTTCGAGATCAGGAAGGGACATTACGTGCACCTCAACCCTCTCGACTACCTGCCGCCGAGGAAGTAGCGGATGAGGCGAATCATCCTCTGGCTTTCCGTCGCGCTGGCGTTGGCTCTGGTTACGTTGGGCGTCAGGCGCGCTCGCGCCACTTCCGACGTGTGTAAGCCGCCCAACGTAATCGACCCTCACGTCTGTGATTTCGACTATTTCTACGGTTCTCCGCCCAGGCAGATTCCGCAGGGCTGGACAGCCTTTGTTCTTAGCGGCGATCTCACGTTCAAGCAAGCCATCGATACGTATTGGGGCGCGCCGAGCCTATGCATGTGGAGCGACGGCGGTACTTTCAAGGCAGGGATATACACGCAGGTTCACGTCACGCCCGGAGCAGGGTACCGGGCGACGGTCGGGTGGGCAGGTCCGAACGCTCCGGAGACTTTCGGGCGTCGGCTCGGCCTCGACCCTACCGGTGGAACGGACCCAAACGCGCCGACAGTGATTTGGGGCCCGATTCACTGGGGGCCTGGAAAGATGTTCAACCTGCCAGATTTCAACATCGATGTCAAGTCCAGGGCAATTGGCGACACGATGACGGTGTTCTTCCTGGTGGATCACAATCGCAGCACAGGGAACAACCTGATTTTCGTCGATGCCATTGCTCTTTACCCTGACGAAAGCGCCCCGCCGCTTGCAACCAGTACCCCTGTGCCCCCGACGGCTACGCCAAGGCCCACCAGAACGCCTACACCCACGCCGACAGCCACTTTCACGCCATCGCCGACGCCGAGTGCGACGCCTACGGCTACCGCTACCGCAGCCGCAACCGCCACGCCGACTTTCACGCCATCTCCGTCGCCGACGGCTACCGATACCCCTGAGCCCACCATGACGCCATTGCCCACGCCTACGCCAGGTCGAGGCGCTGGGCGCGGCGGTTTTCTCCCGACGATTGGCGTTGCTTTGATCGGGGGCGGGATTTTGCTTGCCGTTGCCGGCACGAGTATGTTTGGATCGCCGATGAAATGATCGAGCTATGCGATATTATCTCATTCTTGGGAGGTGAAAATTGAGCGATTTCAAGTATCTGCTTGGACCGATGCGTTTGCCGTTTCTGATCCTTACGCCCGCGTGCGTTTTCGTCGGATTTGGCACTGCTTTGTGGAGCACCGGACACGCCAATTTGTTCTATTTCTTGCTGGCGCTGATAGGTGGGCTGGCTGCCCATATCAGCGTGAACGCGTTCAACGAGTATTTTGATTTCAAGAGCGGTTTGGATTTCCACACCCAACGCACGCCTTTCAGCGGCGGAAGTGGAACTTTGCCCGAGCGCCCTGAGCTTGCGCAACACGCGCTGGTTCTGGCCGTGGTCGCGGCGGTAGTCGACGTGCTCATTGGGCTGTATTTCCTGTGGGTGTGGGGGTGGGGGATCGTACCGATAGGAGTTCTCGGGCTGCTTGTCGTCGTGGCCTACACTCCCTGGATCACCCGCAGCCCGTTGGTCTGTCTGATAGCTCCCGGGCTTGGCTTCGGGACGTTGATGGTGATCGGCACCCACTTTGTCATCACCGGGCGATATGCGTGGCCCGCATTCTGGGCTTCGCTTGTGCCGTTTTTCCTGGTGAGCGATTTGCTTTTGCTGAACCAGTTCCCGGATGTGGAAGCTGATCGAACCGTGGGCAGGCGTCACTATCCCATGGTGCTCGGCAGGCGGAAGAGCAGCCTCATCTACGGGACTTTCCTTGCCCTCGCTTACCTTTCCCTGCTGGTTGGCGTGGCGGTGGGCGAGTTGCCGTGGCTTGCTTTGTTAGGGCTGTTGACCCTGATCCTGGCGGTTCCGACGGCGATTGGCGTTTATCGGAACGCGGATGACATGGAGAAACTCATGCCCTTCCTGGCAAAAAACGTGTTGATAAACATCCTGACGCCATTGTTGATGGGGATAGGACTGACGGTGGCGCACTTCGTGTAGTCAGGAGGCTACACAACCAAAACCACGGAACCTCTATCTTTGCGAAATCACACCAATGCAGCGGGGACAGACTGTGGACTGTCCCTGCTGCATTTCATTCCTGTAGCTTCTGGACCCGCTCCTCCAGCTCGTCGACTGCTTCTCGGAGCCTCTCGATGTCCTCCTGGGTGGGGAGGCCGAGGCGCTTGAGCACCTTTTCCACGGATGCGCCGACCGCATCGAGGAGAATTCCCTCGCTGCCCCTGACCATTGCGGTCAGCAATGACAGGGGGAGGGGAGTGCTGCGGCTTGCTTTCGTCAGTATTTGCACCATAACCTGCGCTGTGATGTCCCTGCCGGTGGCATGGTCTATCACTTGTACTTCCTCTCCCGATCGGACGATATCGGCGATGTCGGAGAGTGTCACGTACCGCTTTGCGGCAGCGTCGTAGAACTTGCGGTTTCCGTATCGCTTGATCTTCCTCATCCTTTGCTTTCACCTATCATCGCTTCGACCTGTTTCGAAAGCTCCTGGATTTGCTGTTGTATCGCAGCCAACGTTTCTTCATCCGGCTGTGAGCCCTTTTTCTGCTCCGCTCTGATCGCATCCAGCTTACGAGAAAGCTCTCCGATCCGGTTCTCCAACTCTTCGATGTCCTCTTTCTTTGGCAGGTTCATCCGGTCGAGGACTTCTTCGATCTTTTCCTCCAGCTTGAGCTTCCCTCCTACTTCCCCGGCTTTCTCTCGTTGCCGCTCCATCGCTTCCTTGAGAATCGACTTTGCGTCCTTTTCCGCAATCTCCCCACGCTCTACGAGCTTGTCGAGGAATTCATCGACTTCGTCCTTGGTCAGAGCCATTGCCCCGATCCCTGCAAGTATCAACCGCTTGACCACGCCGGTCATGTCGAGCATGTCTTTTTCTTCGCGTTTCCGATCCGCTTTCCTGGCCATTTCCCACCTCCCGATGCATGATAGATAACGCACTGCGTTATCCGATTCAATTACATTATAACGCAATGCGTCATAGATTTCAAGAAGGTTTTGCTTTAGGAACAAAGTGGACAAGCATGTCAGCGGTAGACATGCCTGCTCTGCTATGTTAAAATCACCCGAGAACCAACATGAGGGTCTGTAACTGTGGAAATTCACTTGACTGATCTCGAACAGGCGATGCTTTCCGGAGAAATGGGGCCCGGAGTCCGGCGTGCGATGGAGATCGTCGTGACGCTGGGAAGGATCTACGGCGCACTGGATCTCGTGCCCGTTTCCCACGTTCAGGTATCCGGGGTGAGTTACAAGAACCTGGGGAAGGCCGGGGTAGAATTCTTGCGCCGGTGGGCCGGCGAAGGTGCCCGGGTACGGGTGCCCACCATGCTCAATCCCATGGGGATGGAGGAAGCTTCCTGGCGGGAACTCGGCATACCCGAATCGTTCGCGTTGCCGCAAATGGAGGTCGTAAGGGCCTTCGAGAGCATGGGAATTCAGCCGACGTTGAGCTGCACGCCGTACTTCATCCCCCAGGGACTTCCACACCGCGGCGATCATGTGGCCTGGGCCGAGTCCTCGGCGGTTGTCTTTGTGAATTCGGTGGTCGGGGCTTACACGAACCGGGAGGGCGGGCCTGGAGCGCTTGCCGCTGCCATCGTAGGGCGCACGGCCAGGTACGGGTATCACGTTCCGGAGAACCGGCTGGCCACGCACCGCGTGCGGGTTCGGGCAAGGCTCGAAACGATGGCCGACTTCGGCGCACTTGGGTACCTGGTGGGAAAGGCTGTGCAGGACGGCGTTCCGTACTTCGAGGACCTGGGCGAGCAGCTTCCGCCGCTTCCTGACGATCTTTCGGAGGGAGGTGCTGCAATAGATCGTCTGAAGACGATGGGAGCGGCCATGGCGGCCAGCGGTTCCATCGCCCTGTACCACATTGCCGGAGTCACGCCGGAGGCCAAAGAGGCTGGGGAAAGCATCGTCCGCTCCGAGGCGGGGCTTGTCGAGATCGATTCTCTTCGGGAGGCGTATGATTTCCTGGACAGAAGCAAGGATGTGGATCGAATCGATCTGGTCAGCATCGGGTGTCCTCACGCGAGCCTAGCGGAAGTTAAGCTCGTCGCGGACTACCTGAAAGGGAAGCGTGTCAGGACGAGGTTGTGGATAACCACGTCCAGACACGTGAAGGATCTCGCAAAGCGTTTCGGGCTTGCGTCGATTATCGAGGAAGCCGGTGGGCGGATCGTGGCGGATACCTGTACGGTAGTGGCCCCTATCAACGCTATCGGGGTCAAGACGATGGCGACGAACGCTGCGAAGACCGCCTGGTACGCGCCTTCCCATTCCGGCGTTGCTGTCCGGTATGGTTCGCTGGAACAATGCCTGGAAGCAGCCATAACCGGGCGATGGAAGTGACCGTGGGCGAAAGCCGGGCTGATAAATGGTTCCGACCAGCGGTGATCGCCACGTTGCTGGTTGTCTGGGGTCTGCTGCTGTACAGGCTAACGATAGTTCCGGTAGGGCTTCAGCATGACGAGACCTTCAACCTGCTGGACGTGATCTCGGTTCTGAACGGGCATCATCCCCTCTACTTTCCCGCGAACTTCGGACGAGAGCCGCTTTTCATTTATTCTGTGGTTTTCGTCGTGAAGTACCTGACCGGGCTTCATTTCATCTGGGACCTTCGGTTTGCAGGCGTCTTGTGGGCGTTTCTTGGCCTATCGCTGTTCGTCCCGCTGGCGGTAAGGATCGAGGGCAAACGGACGGCGGTTATCGCTCTTTGGCTTATGGGAGCCTCTTTCTGGTTCCTTTTCACCGCAAGGGTCGGGCTCAGGGCAATTTCGCTTCTTCTTTTTTCCGAGGGGCTGGTGTATTTCCTGATCCGAGGTTTCGAAGATGCGAAATCCTGGGCACTTGCCGTTGCAGGCGCTTTCGGAGGTGTCAGCGTTTACACTTACCTGGCGTCGAGGGCGCTGTTTGCTGTCCCGCTGGTGTTCGGTGCTTACTGGGTGTGGCGAAAGAGGGGAAACTTTCTGCGCGACGCGTTTGGCGCTTTGACTGCGCTCGTTCTGATGGCAGCAATTGCACTTCCGCTGTTCGCATACGGTATGTCTCATCCCATGGATCGGCGTATCGGCGAGCTGGGGTATGCGTTGACTGCTGCCAGGCACGGACACTTCGGCCCCGCGCTTCGGAGCTCCGCCGAGACCCTGGAGAGCCTGCTGTGGAAAGGGAAGGATGTTCCACATTTCCAATACAATCTTCCTTTCAGGCCCGCGCTACAGGTGCCACTGGCGGTGCTCTGGGTAATCGGGCTGATCCTGGCCTTGCGCGAGCCTCTGGGCGGAAGCGGGTTCGTTCTCTTGACCATGCTGGTGCTGGGCTTGGCGCCGGATTTGCTCACCACGGGAGGGCCGCTCTACCTGCGAGGGATCATCTCGCTCCCGTATGTGTTTCTGCTGGTTGGCAAAGGGAGCGACTGGTTGATCGCCATGCTGGAAAGACGCGGAAGGCGATGGAAGATAGCTGCTGCTTTCCTGATGATTGCGCTGTTCGCGTGGCATTTGTGGGATTCCGGCCATGCCTATTTCGATCTTTGGGCGAAAGCGCCTGAGACCTACGAGATTTACAACGGAGACCTGCGTGCAGTAGCGATGGTTCCGAAAGAGAAAACAGCGAACCGGGTCTTCGTGAGCACCGATTACTGGATGGACATAGATCAACAAACTTATCTCCTCTACAAGCCACGTCGCAGGAACGTGGGCTGGTTCAATGCCGAGCTGGCATTGCCTTTGTCCGACAGCGCGGCGACTTACTTCTTCACGATTTCCTCTCCCGGTTCCCAAGTGGTGATCACAGATACGGTTTGTGCGGGGTCTGCCTGGGACGTGAAAGCTTTCTACGGTGATCTGGTTGTTGCAAAAGCGTGTACCACCTCGCGTTCGGGAAAAGAATCGGTGCCGGCTCGGCTGGGGATGCCGCCTTTATCGGAGCCCGTCTCGTTCGATAAGTCGGTGCGATTGCTCTCCGGCGCGGCGCATGTGGACGACAACGGCGAAGCGGAGGTGATGACGCTTTGGCAGGTGGTGGGGAGGTGGCCCGAGCACGAACCCCCGCGTATCTCCGTAGGCGTTCTCGATGCCGACGGAACGTTCGTCTGGGCCCATCGGGACGATTTGCTTGGGTTTGCTTACCAGGACTGGCGCCATGGTGACGAATTCGTCCAGTTCACCAGAATTCGACTGCCCGCGGACATGCCTCCGGATCGGTACGACGTGCGCGTGGGGTTGTACGCGGTTCCCGGCAAATTGCTTCCCATGATCTCTGGCGGAAATTATCTTGGCGTTCCTCCTCGCGTTGCTGAGGTGACCGTGCCGCCGGGCGTCGGTGGTAGCGAAAAACCGCCGACCCCGCCTGCTCGGTTTGATTCCGTTGAAGCCGGAAATCCGATGCCGCTCGGACTTTGGCACAGGCCCAAGGAGGTGGTAGCCGGGGTACCTGTTTCGCTGAAAGCCTCATGGGTGCCGAAACGAGACATCCGCAACGTAAGCTTTACTACTCAGCTTCTTTCCGGAGATGGTGAGGTAATCTGGAGTGGAAACGCTGCGTCCAATGCGCCGTCCAACTGGCCTCGAGGGCGGGTGTACAGGCTGACGCATTCGTTCACTCCCGACGTGAGCCCCGGTGAGCCGGTTTCAGTCACGCTGCGCCTGTGTGCACATGTGGATGGCGAGCCCGGCGGATGCGGGAGCGTTTCTGGTATCGAGCTGATATCTCCCCATTGGCAAATGCAGCTTGGGAGACAGCCTGAATATGGCGCCAACGCTGCTTTCGGTGGGGTTTTGGAGCTCGTGGGGTATGACTTGCACCCATCCGATGGGAGAGTTAAACTTGTGTTGTATTGGAAAGTCCTTGCTCGCCCTGCGATTCAGCCGAAAAGGTTCGTTCACGTTCTGGACGAAAGCGGCAAGGTCGTTGCGCAAAATGATTCGTTCATCCGTCACCCTGATGGAATACCGCCTTCAGCCTGGATCGAGGGAGAATACCTTGTCGATACGGTGGAAATCGGGGCGAGATCGGCACCAGGAGAGGCCATCGAAATCGGAATCTATGATCCGAACACCGGAAGAAGGTGGCATGTTACCTCTCCAGGTGGCTGGATAGTGAACGATGCGTTGCGTATTCGCATAGCACGTTGAATCGAGACCGCTTGTTTTCCGCAAAGGAGGGGAAAATGTACGATAGAGAGAAGTTAAAACGCATCCGCGAGCACAAGGAAGAGTGGGAGAAAACCACGCTTCAGAAGTCGATTTCTCGTTTCCCAGAACGACAGGAAGAGTTCGTAACCACCTCCAGCGCCCCTGTGGAACGCCTGTACACCCCAGACGACGTCGCCGACCTTGATTACGAGCGCGATATCGGGTTCCCTGGCGAATTTCCATTTACCCGCGGCGTTCACGCCACCATGTACCGGGGCAAGCTCTGGACCATGCGGATGTTCGCCGGATTCGGCACGGCGGAGGAAACCAACGCCCGCTTCAAGTATCTGCTTTCCCAGGGGGAGACCGGCCTTTCCATCGCTTTCGACATGCCAACCCTCTACGGCCTCGACACCGACGACCCGCGGGCGGTGGGGGAGTTCGGCAAATGCGGCGTGGCTGTCTCCTCGCTGAAGGACATGGAAGTGCTCATGGACGGCATCCCAATGGACAAGATCAGCACGTCCATGACCATCAACAGCCCTGCGGCGGTCATTTGGGCTTTCTACATCGCCGCGGCGGAGAACAAAGGCATCCACCGGAGCAAGCTGGCTGGCACCATCCAGAATGACATCCTGAAGGAGTACATCGCACAGAAAGAGTTCCTCTTCCCGCCGGAGCCCTCCATGCGCTTGGTGACGGACACCATCGAGTTCGGCAGCAAGGAGATGCCCCTTTGGAACACCATCAGCATCTCCGGCTATCACATCCGGGAGGCGGGGGCCACGGCGGTGCAGGAACTGGCTTTCACCCTGGCCGACGGGTTCACCTACGTAGAGCACGCACTGGCCCGCGGACTTGAGATCGATTCGTTCGCACCACGGCTTTCGTTCTTCTTCAACTCCCACAACGATTTCTTCGAGGAGATTGCCAAGTTCCGGGCTGCCCGGCGCATCTGGGCAAAGGCGATGCGTGACAAATACGGCGCCAAGAATCCGCGCTCCTGGCTCCTGCGGTTCCACACTCAGACGGCTGGGTGCTCGCTGACGGCCCAGCAGCCGGAAAACAACATCATCCGGACGACCATCCAGGCGCTGGCGGCGGTTCTGGGCGGCACCCAGAGCCTCCACACCAACTCCATGGACGAGGCGCTGGCGCTGCCCAGCGAGAAAGCGGTCACCATCGCCCTCCGGACGCAGCAGATCATCGCCTACGAGAGCGGCGTTGCGAACACTGTCGACCCGCTGGCCGGGTCGTTCTTCGTGGAAGCGCTGACCAACCGCATGGAAGAAGAAGCCAACGCATATTTCGAGAAGATCGAAGCCATGGGAGGGGTGATAGCCGGGATCGAAAACGGATTCTTCCAGCGAGAACTGGCCGAATCGGCGTTCCGGTATCAGCAGGAGATAGACGAGAAGAAGCGGATCGTCGTCGGCGTTAACGAGTTTGTCGACGAATCTCCCATCGAGATTCCTCTGCTGGAAATGGATCCGAAAGGCTACGAGCGACAGGTTGCCAGGCTGGAACGGGTTCGGAAGGAGCGCGACAACGAGAAAGTTGGAAAGGCGCTTCTGGCGCTCGAGAAAGCTACCAAAGAAGGCGAGAATGTGATGCCTTACCTCATCGACGCAGCGCATGCCTACGCCACTCTTGGCGAGATCATGGGAGTGTTCCGAGACATTTTCGGGGAGTACCAGGAACCGGTATTCTTCTGATCCTGCCTCGAGTGCATTTGAACGACAGATATTTCGTGTAGTGAGGCAACTACACCAAAACACCAACCAAACAACCCAAAAAGGAGGCCAAACATGCCACGCAAGCGAAAAAAGATCCGGGTCTTGATAGCAAAACCTGGACTCGATGGTCACGATAGGGGAGCGAAAGTGGTTGCACGGACACTGCGGGATGCAGGCATGGAAGTGATTTACACGGGCATTCGACAGACTCCCGAGATGATCGCCGAAGCAGCGTTACAGGAAGACGTGGATGTGGTGGGGCTTTCGGTGCTCTCAGGGGCACACATGGCCCTTGCGCCAAAAGTGGTGGAGCTCCTGAAGAAGGAAGGAATGGATAACGTGCTCTTGCTCATCGGTGGCATCATTCCGGACGAGGACGTGGAAAAGTTGAAGGCGCTCGGCTTCAAAGGGGTTTTCGGCCCCGGAACTTTGACGCAGGAAATCGTCGATTTCATTTACAAAGAGCTCGGCCTCGAAGAGCCGCAGCCAGCGTGAGGGCTTCGCTAATGGACGAACTGGTGCGACGCGTTCTGGACGGTGATAGGCGAGCGCTGGCGCGGGCGATATCGATCGTAGAGGACGATGGTGAAGACGCGAGGGAACTGCTGATGGCGCTTTACCCTCACACAGGGCGCGGTTACGTTATCGGCGTGACCGGCGCGCCCGGCACGGGCAAATCCACTTTGGTCAACAACATGGCCAAGGAGTACCGAAAGCGGGGATTGCGCGTCGGGATAATCGCAATTGACCCCACAAGCCCGTTTTCTGGTGGTGCGCTGTTGGGTGACCGTGTACGGATGAAAGACCTCTCCGGCGATCCGGGTATCTTCATCCGCAGCATGGCGACCAGGGGAAGCCTTGGTGGGCTTGCCAAGGCAACCTCAGACGTGATCATGGTGATGGATGCAGCAGGTTACGATCGAATCATCGTGGAGACCGTAGGGGTCGGTCAAGCCGAGGTGGATATCGCGAGCGAAGCGCACACCACGATCGTCGTTGAAAGCCCCGGCCTCGGCGACGAAATCCAGGCGATAAAGGCGGGCATTCTCGAAATCGCCGACATTTTCGTGGTTAACAAAGCCGACCGGGAAGGCGCAGATCATACCGTCATGGCGCTTAAGATGATGCTTGGACTTTCGCCAAAGACAGTGGCGCACCATGGCAAGGTGATGAAGACGGGTGATGCCACCCTGCCGAAAGAAGGCTGGACACCGCCAATAGTCAAAACGGTGGCGATCCGAAACGAAGGAACGAAGGAACTGGTAGACCTCATCGAGAGACATGCTGAGTACCTCAGGAAAAGCGGGCAACTCGAAGAAAGAGAGCTCAAGCGCACGCAAGCGGATATAACCAACGCATTGCAGAACCTTTTCCTGGAAAACCTGCTCTCTCATATCACAGAGTCGGAGTGGAGCGAGGCGGTGAAATCCGTCGCTGCCAGAGATACCGACCCATACTCCAAAGCCAAAGAGATGCTCGAGAGACACAGCTGAAGTATTGGCTCGTCAAGCATATTTCGTTTGATGGTGGGTAAACGAAGGCAGTGCCTTCGCTTACCCACTGTAGAGGGTTGTCCTGTCAAGGCGAGCGATTTACGCGGGCCTCGTTAATTGACACACAAGAGACGCTCTGATAGAATTGGAGCGTCCTTGCCCCCATCGTCTAGAGGACTAGGACACCGGCCTTTCAAGCCGGTAACAGGGGTTCGAATCCCCTTGGGGGCATTCCTCCAAATGAATCCTGCTATGACAACCTCAGTGCTTGGCAACACTCGCCCTTGAGAGGTACAATAAGGACGATAGTGCCCTTCACCGCAGCCTTTCTTCGCAAAGCCACGGGATGGGAATGAAGCGAGGGGTGTGAATCATGGAAACGGAAACTGCTCCTAATCTGGTCGAACCGAAAACTCTAACGAAGAAAAAGCCTCCCCGCAAACTGACGGCGGAGGAATTCCTGGACTGGGTAGATGAGGACACGCTGGCGGAGTGGAAAGAGGGGGAGGTGATCATGGCAACGCCTGCATCTAAGAAGCACCAGGAAATAAGCGGCTTTTTGCTTGTGATCATGAGGGTACTTGCCCAGGCACACGGAGCCGGAACTGCAATAAGTGCTCCTTTCATGGTCAAGCTGAGTCGAAGCTTCCGGGAGCCAGACATCCTCTTTGTCGCCCGCGAGCACGAAGACAGGTTAAAGCCTACGTACCTTGACGGCCCGCCTGATCTTGTGGTCGAGATAATCTCGCCGGAGAGCGTCGGCCGCGACCGCGGCGAAAAATTCTACGAGTACGAAGAGGCCGGAGTCCCCGAGTACTGGCTTGTAGACCCGCAGCGCGAGGTACTCGAAGTGTACGTGATGGAGAAAAATGGCCGGTATCGGCTGGCGTTCATGGAGCACGAAGGCAAGTACGAAAGCAGCGTGCTGAGCGGGTTGTGGGTGAAAGCCGAATGGTTCTGGCAAGACCCACTCCCTCCAGCCTTGGATGTGTTAAAGGAGATCGGCGTCATCTGATAAATTCCGTCCGCAATCCTTCTGATTTACCAACCATCGCATCTCTCGATGGAGCGCGTTCGCGTAAACGCCCCGCATTTCCTCCGGAAGCAGGCGAGCGATTTCGATCATCACCTCGTCCCCAATCTGTTCCAGCACTTCGGGCGAGAGTCTGCCCGGAAGTTCCCTTAGTCTGAACACAGGCCCGAACCTGTACACCACATGCGGGCGCCGGAGCCTTTTGTACGCGCCCGGGAACTCGGGCGTGCCGATCACGCCCACCGGTTGAATCGGAGCTCCGGACTTCGCTGCTATGTAGCCGATTCCGCCCTTCGGACGCTGTAACCGGTGATCTTTGCTCCGCGTTCCCTCCGGCGCAATGACAAACACATTCCCTGCTCTCAGTACCTCGAGCGCCGTCCGGATTGCCTTTCTGTCGACCTCGCCACGGCGCACCGGGATCACCCCGTACTTGATCATCGTCCACCCGATCACCGGAATCTCGAAGTTCTCGATTTTGGAGATGGGGACGTTGTACCTCGGAAGGATACCGGCCAGGATGTACGGGTCGAGGTAGTGGATATGGTTGAAGGCCAGGATCAGTGGCCCTTCCCGAGGCATGCACTCCATTCCCGGCGTCTCCACGTGCGCCAGGACTTTGCTCAACACGTAGAGTACCCACCTGAAGAACACGTGCCCCGCCGGAATCCTTTGTCCATGTGGGACGGCAAGCGACTTGTAGTAGCTATCGTCGAAGTGCGGCGCTTTCATGGATCGAGGGCAAGCTCCAAAGCTCTGTCCAGGACGTCTTCAATGTCCATGTCAGTGGTATCGATAATCACCGCGTCGTCGGCAGGGCGGAGGGGGGCCAGCGACCGCCTGGAATCGAGGGAATCCCGCTTCCTGATCTGATCCACCACTTCGCCGAATCTGACAGACTCGCCTCTTTCCAAAAGCTCCCTGTACCGCCGCCTGGCGCGCTCTTCCACGGAAGCATCCAGGTAGATCTTCAGGTCGGCATCCGGCATCACCACCGTGCCGATGTCACGGCCGACCATCACCACTTTCCCTCTCCTGCCGATAGCCCTCTGCAGCCTCGTCATGGCTTCCCTGACCTTACGATATGCCGCCACATGGGACACCACGGAGTTCACCTCCGGCGATCGAATCTGCCAGGTGACGTCCTCCCCATCGAGCATCACGGTGTACTGTCTCCCATCGGAGTCAGAGTGCACGGGCAGTATTTCCAGGTCGATTGCCTCGGCCAGTCGGCTTACGCTTTCCTCATCGTCGATGTCGATCCCGCGCTTCAGCGCCGCCAGTGCGACCGCCCTGTACATTGCTCCTGTATCCAGGTACAGATAACCGAGCTTTTCGGCCAGCAGCTGTCCAATGGTGCTCTTCCCAGACGCCGCAGGCCCGTCTATTGCGATGGTGGTTGCTTTGGACAAAGCTCATTTCCTCCTGTGAGTTTTTGGCAATCCCTCAACGATGCTCGATAGCCCTGATTCACCCGGACTTTTCAGAAGCCAACAGGTCTGCTTTCTCTTTGGCCGCAAGTTCGTCGATGAATTCGTCCAGGTCGCCGTCGAGGATCTCCTGGAGCCGATAGACCGTCTTCCCGATCCTGTGGTCGGTCACCCGGTTCTGGGGGAAATTGTACGTACGGATTTTCTCGCTCCTCTCGCCCGTTCCGATTTGGCTCAGCCTCTTCTCGCCGAGTTCGCGCCTGCGCTTCTCCTCCTCCAAAGCGTACAGCCGGGAACGGAGGATCGTCATGGCCTTGGCGCGGTTCTTGAGCTGAGACTTTTCGTCCTGGCAAGAGACCACTATCCCGGTGGGCAGATGGGTGATCCGTACGGCGGAGTCGGTGGTGTTGACGCTTTGCCCTCCTGGGCCGGTGGCGCGGAAAACGTCGATCCGGATCTCCTCCGGCTTGATCTCCACTTCCACGTCCTCCATTTTCGGCAAAACCGCCACCGTCGCTGTCGAGGTGTGAATCCTCCCCTGGGATTCGGTCTGTGGAACCCGCTGGACCCGATGCACGCCGCTCTCGTACTTCAGCCGGGAGTAAGCGCCTTTGCCTTTGACCTCGAAGATTATCTCCTTGAACCCGCCGATGCCGGTCTCGTTGGCGCTCATGACCGTGGTTTTCCAACCCTTCGATTCGGCGTAGCGGGTGTACATCCGGTAGAGGTCTGCGGCGAAGAGCGCGGCTTCCTCGCCGCCGGTTCCAGCCCTGATTTCCACGATCACGTCACGCTGATCGTTTGGATCCTTCGGTAGCAAGAGCTCGTGGATTCGCTCCTCCAACTCGGCGAGCCTGGACCGCAGCTCTTCCAGCTCGGATTCGGCCAGGTCCTGCATCTCAGGATCGCTTTCGTGCTCGAGCAGTTCCTTCGTTTCCCGTACCTGCTCCTTCACAGAGCGGTACTCCCTGTACGCGCTCACCAACGGCTCGAGTTCCGCCGCTTCCCTGGCCAGCTCGCTCATCCTCTGGTGGTTTCCGACCACTTCGGGGTCGGTCATTTCCTGTTGTAGCTTTTCGTATCGCTTCTCGACCTGTTCGAGCTTTTCGTACATTCCGTTTTCCTTCGAAGATGCGATCATGAAAACGGCGGCCGATGTTCGCAGGCCGCCGTTTCAGCGTCGTGCAGGTATGATGTCAGTCGGTGAACACGGGCAGATGTCCCAACGAAATGATGTTGGCCCACTTGGCGGGATCACCTTCGGTAAAAACGGCTGCTTCGGCGATGACCTTGCCGCCTGCTTCGGCCACCAGCTTGCGCATCCCCTGGAGAGTGCTGCCAGTGCTGATCACGTCGTCGACCAGAATAGCGTTCTTTCCATCGATCAGGCCCCTGTCCTTCCCGTCGAGCCAAAGCGTCTGCGGAGCGCCTGTGGTGATCGAAATCACTTCCGCCTTCAGGGCGTTGAGCATGTAGGGCTTGCGGATTTTCCTCAGCACCACGTAAGGAAGTCCGGTTTCGACGGACAGAGCGTGCGCAAGCGGGATGCTCTTGACCTCCGGCGTCACCAGCACATCGCCTTCGTCGACTGGAATTCGCTTGGCCAGCTCTTTGGCCGCCGCTTGCACCACTTCCGTATCGCCAAGCATGTTGAAAATGGCTATCTTCACACCTGGAGCGACCTGGAAAAGAGGCAGATCGCGCTTGATGCCGCATATCTCCACAGTGTAGTATTTTTGTTCCTGTCCCATTTTGCCCTCCTCGAGAAGGTCGGTTTAGCGTGGCAACGAAGGCGCGCCCAGGCCGCTTTCTTTCTGAACCACGTTGGCCATCTGAATCCTCGCCATTGCCTCCAGCCGGTGATCCCCGGCACGATCCGCCGCTTGAGCCGCGAGGATGTACATCTGTTTCGCCTCGCCGAAGCGCCGCTGAGCAGCCAGCACGTTGCCCCGCAAATAATACGCCATTCCATTGTTCGGGTCAAGTTCGATTGCACGCTGGAGTTCCTGGTCTGCCGCTTCCGGCTTGCCCAGATAAAAATAAACGTAGCCCTTGGAAAGGTGAAACTCGGAAGGTTTTAGCAGCTTTTGTGCTCTGGCAAACGCTTCTTTGCTCTTCTGTGCGTCTCCGAGTTCCATCGCAAGGGCCCCTATCCACACCTGTATCGTGCCGTCATCCGGCGCAACCTCCGCTGCGTCCTCGTATTTCCGAAGCGCCGTCCGGAGATCGCCCTTTTGAATTGCTGCGGCTGCATCGTCCTCCAACTGGGTGACTTTCACAGCGTTTTTGTCCGGCGGAAAAGCGTATTCGAACAGCCTGATCCCTATTGCGAGCACGAGCACGGCAATGGCAGGGATCAGTATCGCCTTCATAAGCAGTTTGCGCCGTTTGGCAGCGATCTCTCTATCCAGAAACCACCACCAATGGCTTTCATCTGGCTTCACCTGGCTCCTGAGCAGAGCCAGCCCTCCGGCGGGCTTCAGGTCCCGCAGCAGAGCTGCCCCTTTCCTGCGAACCAGCCCGTGGAGCGATTGCATACGCACAAGCTCTGGCTGTACCTCCACACCCTCTGCCTGCAGGGATTCGGCCATCTCCTGCGCTTTGTCCAGCGTGTGGAGCAATGCCCTTGCATCGCTTTCCGGCGTGCCGATGCTGGCAAGAAGGTGCTCGATTTCGTCCAGGGCGGAACGCAGCTCTTCCGCTGGGGTGTGAGGGGTAGAATCTACGTAATGAGCCATCGCTTACCCTTCGTCATCCTCGCTTCCCTTTTCCTTGTTCTTCTTGCTCTCGTAAATTTCCACTTCCCGGTAGACCCTTCTGATCCCCTGTTTCACCTGTGATTCGATCTTGGAACGCCGCTCTGGCGGTATGGGGAACCAGGCAATGAACTCCTTTGCCAGGGCGACCGCCGTTTCCTGCTTGGTCATCCCCTGGTGATAACACTGACGCACTTTCGCCCGCAGCGTTCTGATGTACTCCGAAAGCGCCTCGGTGGCATGGCGATTCGTCACCGGGCCATGTCCCGGCACGATCTTGATTTCGTCCCCGAGACGCCGTATGGCCGTGAGGGCTTCCAGCCATTCCTTGGAGTTGGCCTGGGCCATGAACGGGTGTTGCTCGGCAAGGACGCAATCCCCTGCGAACAACACTTTCTGCTTGGGCAGGTATATCAGGCTGGTTGCCGGTGTATGCCCGCCGACGTGGATCAGCCTGATCACTTTGTCGCCTTTGACGATGGTCATACGGCGCTGGAAAGTTATCTGCGGAGGAAGCACTTCCCAATCCTCGAACTCTTTTGCCACCTCCGGTCGTTTTTTCTTGTACGAATTTATCAAACGCTGCTTGAAATTCTCCCGGTACCCTCGCATGTGCTTCCACGCCTGCTCGTGGGCGATGACCGGAACGCCGAAGTATTTGTTCCCCAGGCAATGCCCTTTGTGGTGATCGGTGTTGATCAGGTAAAGGAACGGAATGTCCGGCCCCACGTATTCCCTGACTTCCTGAAGCCACGCTTTTGCCTGCGACGGTATCCGCGGCGTATCCACGAAGACAACGCCTTTCTTGCTGATTATCGCACCTACGTTCGCTCCTTCGAACGATCGGTCGATGATTACTCCCGGAGCAATTTCTTCTATCATTTTCACCCCACCTCGTTGACGATTTTCTCTGCAGCAAAATCCATCGCTTTCTCGATATCGATCCCCTCGGGAAGGCCGCACTGCGCCCGTTCTGGGCGTCCGCCGCCTCGCCCACCGAACTTTTCCGCAATCTCCTTGATCAGCGACGCCATGTCCGCGTCCACTCCATCGCCCCTGGCGAGGATCATCTGGGGGCGCCCGTTTTCGACCCAGCCGACGACCGCCGCAAGGCCGTCACCTGCAAGGCGGGAAGCGACGAACTGGGCTTCCTGCCTGTTTCCTGCCAGGTGCTTGACCAGCCTGCCCCCGTTGACACCGGCTTCTCTACGGAGTGCATCGACTTTTGCCTCGAGCAAGGCTTTCTCTGCGTTCTCCCGCAGTTTCTGTTCTTCACGAAGTCGCTTTTGAAGCTTCTGAATTACCGGCAGTATTTCTTCGTAGCCCGTCGTCAGGTGCCTGCTGATTGCGTCCAGCGTCTCCCTGGTTCGCGCGTAATCCTTGAGCGCACGCCACCCACACAGGAACGAGATCCTCAGCTTGTCGCCCCGCCGGTCGAGCCCGGTGACTTTGACTAGCCCAACTTCGCCGGTATGCGTGACGTGGGTGCCTCCGCAGGGGGTCACGTCGAATCCTGCGATCTCCACGATTCTGATCGGGCCCTGAACAGACGGCTGCTTGCGCAGTGGAAGCAGCGAAAGCTCGCCTTTGCTCACGAACCGGGCTTCCACTTTGCGATTGTCGGTGATGATTCGGTTGGCAAGCCATTCCGCTGAGGAAATTTCCGTTGCGGTAAGGTCCGGTTTGTCCACGTCGATCGTCACTTCTTCGGCGCCTAAGTGGAATCCCACAGTGTTGGCTTCCAGCATCTGAGCAAGCGCTGCCGAAAGGATGTGCTGACCCGTGTGCTGCTGCATGTGATCGAACCGCCGGTTCCACTCTACCCTCCCAACCACTTCACGCGTCTTGACCGGCCTTTTCAGCAAATGCCACACGCCGCCTCTTTCGTCTACTTCGAACCCCACCACCGCGACGCCGTTGAGCGTGCCCCTGTCCGGCGGTTGCCCGCCCCCGCCTGGATAGAAGGCCGTGGCGTCGAGCAGCAGGGCAGGGCGACCATCGATCTCGTTCCATTGCAAAACCCTGGCCCGAAAGGTCTTGATGTACGGGTTGTCGTAGTAGATACGCCTTGTCAAATAGTATGTTCCCATTTCCCCTCTGCCATAGAGATTTACACTACTCGTACGCGAAAATTATATCCTTCAGCCTGGCATAGAGCAACCAGACGAGAGGCTTCGTGTAGCCGCGCAAAAGATTGGAGAGGTCTCAGCTTCGGAAAACTTGTAGGCTCCCGAAGTTGAGCAAAATCGGCTTGTGAGGTATGATTTTTATGAAGGCAGACCAAAAATTGGCACCTGCAGGTATCCCGCCGGGAGCCTGGGGTGGTTGCCAAAGACAAGGAGGTCGCTACGATGAAGGTTTCCACGGTTCAGCAGATGCACAGCCTCGATAGACGAGCCATCGAGCAGTACAAAATCCCCGGCTATATTCTCATGGAAAATGCTGGAGAAGCGGCTTACTACGTCATCCTCGAGGAGTTCGGCGTGAAAGGCAGGAAATTCGTCGTGTTCTGCGGTTCAGGGCACAATGGAGGCGATGGGTTGGTCGTTGCCAGGAAGATCAACTCCACCGGCGGGCAGGTGGTCGTCCTGTGCCTGAGTTCTCCGCAGAAATTCGATGACACGGTGCGATTCCACTACGAAATGGTCGAGAAAGCAGGCATTCCTTTCGTCCTGCTGAACGACGAGAACGTGGAAGAGATTTCCCGAAAATACGTGTCGGAAGCCGATGCAATCGTCGATGCAATTTTCGGCACGGGAATCAGCCGGGAGGTGCGTGGACGGTATCGGAAGGCGATCCAAATCATTAACGAAAGCGGCAAAACGGTCTTCAGCATCGACATACCGTCCGGCGTTCACGGCGATACGGGGCAGGTCATGGGTGTCGCAGTGCGCGCCGATTACACCATCACTTACGGACTTCCCAAAACCGGAACGATGCTTTTCCCTGGTTTCGAGCTGTGCGGCAAACTTTACGTGACGCACATTTCGTTCCCTCCAGAAAATTACAATGACCCGGCGATCCGCACCGAGCTGACGAGGCTCCTCCCGCTTCCCGAAAGGCCGATGGATTCCCACAAAGGTGCATTCGGCAAGGTGATGTTCGTATCCGGCTCCGCCAGGTACATGGGCGCTCCGTACTTCTCCGCCATGTCGTTCCTCAAAGCAGGGGGTGGCCTTTCGTATCTTGCCACGCCGAGATCGGCGGCACCGTTCATCGCAAACAAAGGAAGCGAAATCGTGTTCCTGCCTCAAAAGGAAACGCCTTCCGGCAGTCTCGCACTGGAAAACCTCGACGAACTGCTGGAGCTTTCCAAGGGGATGGACATGGTGGTGCTTGGCCCGGGTATCTCCCTGGACGAAGAGCCGCAGGAGCTGGCTCGGAGGCTGAGCGAATCCCTGGACAAGCCTTTGTTGATCGATGGAGATGGGCTCACCGCCGTTGCGGAACACCCCGCAGTCGTGAGCAGGCGTACCGCTCCGACTGTGCTGACGCCTCATCCTGGCGAGATGGCGCGGCTGATGGGCATCACCGTGTCGGATGTGCAGGCAGACCGCATCGGCGTGCTCAGGGAAGCGACGAAGAAATGGAACTCCTACATCGTCCTCAAAGGCTCGCATTCCCTCATCGGTCACCCGGACGGCACGGTCTACATAAACCTGAGCGGCAATGCGGGGATGGCCACTGCCGGAAGCGGCGACGTGCTGACCGGCACCATCGCGGCCATGTACGCGGCGGCCAAGTTCGACTTTCCGGACGCTGTCAGGATGGGAGTCTTCATCCACGGATTTGCTGGCGACATGGCTGCTGTTTCCATCGGAGAGGACGGGATGGTCGCCGGAGACATCCTGGCGTTTCTACCGGAAGCGATAGACGCTTACAGGGAGAATTACGAGGACATCGTCGAGAATTTCTACTACAGCCTTTGGGTGATCTGAGGAAACGGAGGCGGTGACATGAAAGCATGGTTGCTGGAGAAACAAGCCCCGGTCGAGCAACGGCCGCTTAGGCTGGCGGAAATCCCAACCCCGCACGCGGGGCCCGGGCAGATCAGGATCAAGGTGATGGCCTGCGGCGTGTGCCGAACCGATGCCCACATCGCCGAAGGCGACCTGCCGCTGCACAAGAGCCCGCTGGTGCTCGGCCACGAGATAGTCGGCGTGGTGGACGAAGTGGGCGAAGGTGTGGACAGGTTCAAACTGGGAGACCGCGCGGGCGTGACATGGCTGAATTGGGCGTGCGGCGAATGCAAGTTCTGCAAAATGGGCAAGGAAAACCTGTGTCCCCACGCCCGATTCACCGGCTGGGACGCCGATGGTGGATACGCCGAGTACACAATCGTGGATGCGAACTTCGCCCTGCATCTGCCTGATCGCCGCCCATTCGAAGAGCTTGCCCCATGGATGTGCCCCGGAGTGGCCGGTTACAGGGCGTTCAGGCTCACCGAGCTAAAGGCCGGGGACAGGCTGGGACTCTACGGCTTCGGGCCGACTGCGGCTTACGTTCTGCAAATCGCACACGCGAAAGGCCTGGAAGTGTTCGTGGTGACCCGGAGCGAGAAGAACAAACAGGCCGCAAGGGAATTGGGAGCGGAATGGGTCGGCGGATATGACGACGAAATGCCAGTGAAGCTGGACGGCGGGATCATCTTCCCCCCGGTGGGCGAGTTGGTGAAATTCGCCCTGGGGCAGATGGACAGCAACGGGCGGCTGGTGCTCGGGCCTGTGACCATGAGTCCCATAGTGATCGACGATTTCAACCTGATATGGCACGAGCGATCCATCATCAGCCTTGCCAACGTGACCCGCAGGGACGGGGAAGAGTTCGTGAAAATCGCGGACGAGGTTAACATCAAGCTGAATATCGAGGTCTTCCCGTTCTCCCAGGTTCCCGAAGCGTTGATAGCCGTCCGGCACAGCCGCATCAAAGGGAACGCTGTGATACGGGTTGCGGAGTGAGGTGAAGTCGAACCGCTCGGCTGCTTCGATAAGGCATCGTTGACCACCGGCGTCGGGCCGCGCGCCCGGCGCCGATTTGGGTGCGCACAGCCGTCGTGCTAAAATCTTCCGGTATCCGTCGGTCTGGCTTCGACCGTCTAAGCGAGGAGATGGCAGAGTGTACGTGCTCCTGAAATCGATATCTGCAATGCCTCTCGGCACGGTGCTCGTGGTAATCCTGGTGCTTCTCGCCGTGCTGCGCGACTGGCGCTGGCTGGTTCTCCTCTGGGCGCTCCAAAGCGTCCCCGTGGCGATGCTTCTGCGCCCCTATCTCCCGCTGCCATGGGCGATCGCGCAGGTTTTCGTGGCAGGTTTGATCGCACTGATGCTCGCGCTATCCCTCAGAGGGAAGCAGACTAACTCCAATCTCCCGACCGTCTGGCTCTGGAGGATCGGTTTCCTGCCTCTGGTGGCCGTTGTCGTGTGGTGGCTTGGGGGATACATCCCCACCCCGTGGCACAACAACGTTTACCTGCTATCCCTGGCTACGGTGGCAGCGCTTGAGATCCTGGTGGGAGACGACAGACTATCGTCCGGGATCGGGCTGCTGCTGGCCTGGGAGGGATTCATGGTCGCTATAGCGATGGTCTTACCGCCTGAGACGGCGATGCTTGGACTCTACGTGGCGGAAATCGTGCTCGGCCTGTCGATTGCTTATCTGGCGCTGGTGGAAAACTCCCGGGAAGAGGGATTCGCGTGATGCACAGCTTCGCCTTCTGGATCATCGCCTGGCCGCTGGTCACCGCAGTGCTGGTTTATCCGTTCAGAAAAAAGTGGCTTTCCGGCGCCATTGCCTCCCTTTGCTCCCTGATGGCGTTGTGGCTGGTCAGAGCGTGGCCCGCTGGGGATTTCTGGGTGTTCGGCTATCGGCTATCCGCGACGGAACCGTGGCGCTTTTCGGGTGGGACGTTTATCGTCACTGTTGCGAGAAAGGAACTCTTGCTGGCCTATGCAGTGCTTGCTTCCGTGGGAATCCTGGCACTTGCCTTCGATTCGTATCGCAAGGCACTTGTTTGGGCTTTTGTCTGGGCTTCGGCGCTCTCAGCGCTTTGGGAAGCTACCGGGGTGGGAGGGGTGTTCTTTTTGCTCGTCTTGGCCTCGTCACTGGGAGCCATCGGCGTGGCCGGAAAACCGCACGCGAGGGGCGGTTGGCGGGCAATGCTGTTCCCAAGCCTCTCCTATCCACTGGTATTGATTGCAATGTGGTATGCCTCGCAGGCGCCGTTGAACCCTGAGGATGGGCATGTCCTGTTCAGGGCGTCTATGCTGATCAGCGCCGCGATTTTCCTTTCTTTGATGATCTTCCCGTTCCACGGCGCTTTTCCGGCAATCGGCGAAGAAGCGAATCCGCCTGCGGGGTTCGTGTGGTTCATGCTATGGCCTGCAGCTGTGTGGTCTGTGGTATTGAAGATGCACCAGAGCCTGACGTGGTGGCACGCTTCCCGATGGACTTCGTGGGTAGAACTGTCGCTTCTGGGCACGCTGATCCTGGTTGCGGCTGCCGGGTTCTGGCAGAGATCGCCCGGCAGGGTGCTCGGGTACGCCGTCCTGGCGACCTGGACGCTTTTCCTCCAGACTGGAACTTTCGGCTCCATGGGACTTTGGGAGCGCGGCGTGGGCATCGAGGTTGCCGTGTTAGGCCTGACCATGCTGCGTGAGACTCTGGAGGCGGTCCCGTTCCGCTGGCGAAGGCACTGGAAGGCGCTTGCCACCCTCCTCTACCTTGCAGGGATTTGGATCGTGGTTCTGGGGATCATCAAATCTGGGAGCAGCCTGAAATCTCACCGTCTCATGGTCTACGGAGCTGCGTTCTCCCTCCTTGTGGGTTCTGTAGTGGCTTCCGCCTGGAAGCTTTCCGACGAGGGGATTTTCACCCTTCCGTCCGTATTCCGGGAGGAAGATTCAGGCGATCTCAGGCGGAGCGGGTTTCCCGCCGATCCCCAATCTTGATTTCAGCGTAGCGATCACTTGTTGCAAAGGCGACACTTCCATCCTTTCGGCGAACGCTTTGACCGTTTCCTCCGGAGATAGCGTCCTGCCAGCCGCTTCCTGCAGCTTCCCCCTGTTCTCTATGACCCAGATGTAGAGGTCTGCTTCCGTGCGCCCCGGGAAATGCTTCAAAATGCCTGATTTCCTTACCGCCTCCACGAAAGGCAGATACACGTTGTAGTACCAGCTCTTGACCGCCTCGTCGTAGGGGATTTCCCTGTCCTGCTCGATCCCAAGGTAATACCGATGCACGTCGATGTGTTCGAGGAGCCGATGGTACAGGTCTGGCTCCGAAAGCTCGATTTTGGCTTCCGGTATCAGTTCGTCGATCCTGGTCTTCTCCAGGAACCTCTTCTTACCGGCAGCAAGCGCGATCTCGCCCAGGTCGCTATCCGGCGTGATGTCGATGTCGGAATCGATTTCGTAGACGTAGGCTGCGATCTCCTTGAGCCCGTTGGCCCTGGCGACGGAAATGCGATGGTGGCCGTCCCGGACGAAGTACACGTCCCCGATTTTGTACAGCTCAACCGGAGGGATGTTCTCCAGCCTGTTCAAAGCCCTGTCCAGCCGTTTCCACCGTTCTTTGTCCGCGTTGTCCTTCGGGAAGAACGCTCGGGTGAAGTCCTGATAGCGGCCCTCGCTTCCGACGATTTTGTCGATTGGCACGTCCTGCAACCCTTTGTGCTGCAACCTGTTGCCCCTGACGAGCTTTTGGACTTCATAGAACGGCAGAAGATCGTTTTGCTTGCCGAGGATGCGGGCCCACCAGCCCTGTATTTTCCCCTTCCGTTTCATTTCGTAAAATTTATCTTCAGCGCGTGATGCCGGATACGGCAGCGATTGGTCCATCGTAACACCTCCTTCTTCCAAACCGAAGAACCGCCTTAGAGGTTACCACCTGGAACCGACCCTGTCCAGGCACGGGGTTTCGAATTTGCGGATAAAGCAATTGCATCATACCACGGAGGCAATGCGAGAAGATTGGAGGGAAAAAGAAAGACCGGCTCCTCCGTCAGGAGACGTGGGAGCCGGTCGCCTTCACAGGGTGAGGTTCAGTCTTCTTGTGCTTCTTCCTGATCCGCTACCACGGACACAGCAACTTCTGCTGTCACGCTTGCTGCCAGCTTGACCGGCACGGTGTAATCGCCAAGTTCGTGGATGGGGCGCTTGAGCACGATCTTGCGCTTGTCGATCTCCTGTCCAAGCGCTTCGCTGAGCTTCTCCGCGATGTCGGCGTTGGTTATCGAACCGTACAGGGTGCCCGTTTCCCCGGCTTTCGCTTTGAACTCCAGTTTCACGGACTTGATCTTCTCCGCAAGCTCCTCCGCCGTGGCGAGTTCTTTCTGTAGCCTGCGCTTTTCCGCTTCCATTCTCTGCTTCGCCTCGGCGATGGCGCTCTTGGTGGCCATTTTCGCCAGCCCCTTTGGGATCAGATAATTGCGCGCAAATCCGTCGGACACGTTCTTGATTTCGCCAGCCTTGCCGAGGTTCGGCACGTCTTTCAGAAGTATGACCTGCATTTCCACCACTCCTTCTTCAAAGATTCGAATCTACCGAAGTTTACAATACCGAACCGCTGTGAACAAATTCGGCCTGCCGGGTTCATTCTTCGGCCGTGATTTCCTCGAGCCGCACAGGCCGGCGCTCTTTCAACGATTTCCACGCCGCCAGCCCCATCACGACGGGTATCTTCCCATCGATGCCAGTGACGGGCGGTTCGGTGTCTTCCACGATGCTCCGCACGAATGCCCGCATTTCTTCCGCATAGGCAACCCTGTATCGATCGAGGAAGAAGTGCAAAAGCTTGTCGCTGTGCAGCCCGCTTCCATCCATGAACGTCGTCCGTGTAGGCGTTTCGTTGTGTGCCATCGCTCTGCCACCGGACCCGAACACCTCGACCCGCTGATCGTACCCGTACACCGCCTTCCGGCAGTTGTCGATCGTGCCCATCGCGCCGCTTTCGTACTCGAACGTGATCAGCGCCGTGTCGATGTCGCCCGCTTCCGAGATGGTTGGATCGACCAGAGTGCCGCCGATGGCGTATATCTCCTGCACTTCCTCTCCGAGCAGAAACCGTGCCATGTCGAAATCGTGGATCGTCATATCAAGGAAGATGCCGCCGGATACTTTGATGTAATCGATCGGCGGAGGTGCCGGATCGCGGCTGATGATGTGCACCAGGTACGGCTTGCCGATGCTTCCGTTCTCGATGAGTTCTCTCACGCGTCTGAAGTTCGGGTCGAAACGGCGCTGAAACCCAATCTGCAGTTTGACCCCGGCACTTTCGACAGCATCCAGAGCCCTATCGATTGCGCTCAGGTCGTGGCTTATTGGCTTTTCACAGAAGACGTGCTTTCCAGCCCGTGCCGCCCGCTCGATGAAATCAGCGTGCGTATCGGTGCTGGAGCAGATCAACACCGCATCGATGCCGGGGTCGGAGAAAATGTCTTCCGGGTCTTCCGTGTACTTAGGGATTCCATACAGTTCAGAGGCTTCTGCGGCTGCTTTGACGAACACATCCGCTACGGAAACGATCCTGGCTTCAGGAATGCTCCTGGTGATGGTTTCAGCGTGCACCCTGCCGATTCTGCCTGCGCCTATCAGTCCCAAATTAACTGTGCTCATGAGGCCACCTCCTGATCACCGGTTTTTGGAAAGATCGTGCGAAATCCAACGAGAGTATACAGCCGAAGCTAGACGCAGTCAATGTGAACACGTGTGCACACAGGGTTGGGTGGTGTTTGGGTTCTCGATACAGCGCCCGCTGGACTAAGGAGGTTTGGAGTCCAATCGTTGACAAACGGGTTCCTTTCGTGTAACATAGCCTTGGCCGTGCTAAGCGGGGAGCTAGCGGTGCCCTGTACCCGAAATCCGCTCAAGCGGGGCTTAATTCCCCTCTTGAGGGCCGGTGGTGTCGAGTCTGCCCTGGTCAAGCGGTGTGGAAGGTTGGGTCCCGCGCGGCAGGCAGCCGTGAACCTGGTCAGGTCCGGAAGGAAGCAGCCATAAGCGGTGTAGCCTGGGCGACGCGGGGGTGCCTGGCCGGAGCTGGCTAACCAGGGTAAGGCGGTACCACCGGTTCGAGAGAGGGGTGCACGGCCATTTCTTCGCGTTTGTATTTCTTGCATCGTCTCCGGCTTCGCAAAAACACAGAACCTCAAAGAGGAGGTCGAAAAAATGGATTTCGAGCTCGACGAAGAGCAGCGAATGGTCAGGCAGGCAGTCCGCGAATTCGTGGAACGGGAAGTCAAACCGCGTGCCAGAGAGGTAGACGAAACAGGCCAGTTCCCATGGGAGACCATCCGTAAGATGGGGCCGCTTGGCTTCCTTGGCATCAACATGCCGGAGGAATACGGAGGCGCAGGTGGAGACAAGATAAGCCTGGCCATTCTGTTGGAAGAGCTGGGGAGAGGCTGCGGCTCCACCGGGCTCATAACGGAAGCGCACATCTGCCTTGCTTCTGCTTCCATAGCGGATTTTGGCACGGAGGAACAGAAGCGAAAGTACCTGGTGCCGCTTGCACAAGGCCATATGCTTGGTGCCCTTTCCCTGACCGAGCCAGGCGCTGGCTCGGACCTGGTAGGTGGAGTCAAAAACCACAGCCCATCGCGACGGCAATGAGTGGGTCCTGAACGGGAGCAAGATGTGGACCACGAACGCAGGCGTCGCGGGCGTCATCGTCGTGCTCGCCCGAACGGACCCCAGGGGTGGATCGCATAGCCTCAGCGAATTCATCGTGCCAAAAGACACGCCCGGGTTACACGTCGACCCGCCGGAGAAAAAGATGGGGCTGCACGGGTGCTGGAGCCACGCCGTAAGTCTGGAGGACGTGCGCGTGCCGCTCGACAATTTGCTGGGCGAGGAAGGGCGGGGAATCCATCAGGCGTTGCACGTGCTGGACGGCGGCAGGATCGGCATCGGTGCGCTGAGCGTTGGGCTTGCACAGGGAGCATACGAAGCGGCTCTGAGCTATGCCAGGGAACGGATGACTTTCGGTAAAAAGCTCATCGAGCACCAGGCGATCCAGTTCAAACTGGCGGACATGGCGACCAAAATCCACCTTGCGAGGCTCGGAGTGCTTCACGCAGCCTGGCTCAAAGAGCAGGGACGACCGTACACGAAGGAAGCCGGCATGGCGAAACTCTTCGCCACGGAAATGGCCGAATGGGTCGCTTATCAGGCAATTCAAATACACGGTGGCTACGGTTACAGCCGGGAATACCCGGTCGAGAGGATCTACAGAGACGCGCGGCTGATGACCATCGGAGAGGGGACAAGCGAAATCCAGCGGCTTGTCATAGCACGTCAGATCGCCCGCGAGTAAAACCGGGTGGCCCGAGCTTGACGAAAGCAACGACCCCGGCTATACTAAGGGGGTGATTCGGGGCGTGGCGCAGTTGGCTAGCGCGCAGCGTTTGGGACGCTGAAGTCGGAGGTTCGAGTCCTCTCGCCCCGACCAATCTTAACAAGCAGTGCGCGGGTGTAGCTCAATGGTAGAGCCCCAGCCTTCCAAGCTGGTCGTGGGGGTTCGATTCCCCTCACCCGCTTTTGAACGGGCCCCTAGCTTAATCGGTCAAAGCAGCGGTCTCATAAACCGCTGAGTCTGGGTTCGAGTCCCAGGGGGCCCACTACAAGGGGCTAGCCTGGATTGATTTTGGAGCGCGCGAGGGCGTTGCTCTTCATTCCCTGAACTGTGAGAGTGTAAATCAAAAGGCAGCCCCCCTATTTTATTGCTCGAAAAGGCGGTGAACATGCTTGTCAAAGAAATTATGAGTCCGAACGTCGTATCTTTGAACCCCGATACCCCGGTGCAGGAAATCGCAAGGATTTTTAGAGAACACAACATTTCCGGAGCGCCGGTGCTGGATGCCGATGGAAACATCATTGGAATCGTAACCGGGATAGACCTGATAGCGCGGCACGCCAGGATCCATTATCCCCGATACCTCCCATTTCTCGACGCCATGATCCCTCTCGAGAACCCAAAGGAATACAAGGAGATGCTCCGAAGGATCCTCGGCACCACCGCGAAGGACATAATGACCAGGAAAGTGGTTACCATCTCCCCGGACGCCGATCTCGAAGAGCTGGCGACGTTGATGGTGGAGAAAAGAGTGAACCCTGTCCCGGTCGTGGACGACGAAGGTAAGCTCGTCGGAATAGTCAGCCAGGCGGATGTACTGAGGGTTATAGAGAAACTGGAACAACCGGATTCGGATTGACCACACCCCCGGTTTCTTCTCATATCAATTCCATCGTCGCAGGAGGTGCAAATTGAGAACACCTTTCATAGCAGGAAACTGGAAAATGCACATGACCATCCCGGAAGCAAAATCCCTCGTCGAGGAAATGCTGCCGGGATTGGAGGAGATATCCGGGATCGAAAAGGCGGTTTGTCCGCCGTTCGTGGATCTACCCGTGGTAGCTGAGATCCTTCGCGGCACCAGCGTGCGGGTGGGGGCGCAAAACATGCACTGGGAGGAAAAAGGAGCTTTTACCGGGGAGATTTCTCCGCTGATGCTCCAGGGTCTGTGCGACTATGTGATACTTGGACATTCAGAGCGGCGTAAGTACTTCGGGGAAACCGACGAAATGGTGAACCTGAAAGCGAAATCGGCGCTGGCACACGGGCTGACGCCCATAATCTGCGTCGGCGAGAATCTGGAGCAAAAGGAAAAGGGCCTCACTTCCCAGGTGGTCAGGTCTCAGATTGCAGCAGACCTGGATGGCCTGACCGCGGATCAGGTTTCTGGCCTCGTGATCGCCTACGAGCCGATCTGGGCGATAGGCACCGGGAAGGCCGCCACCCCGGAGTACGCTGAAAAAGTCATCCGCGAGGACATTAGAGGCACGATTGCTGGGCTCTTCGGGGAAAGTGCCGCCAGGTCGGTACGCGTGCAGTACGGAGGAAGCACCAAAGCCGCAAACATCGAAAGCTTCATGTCCGTGCCGGAAATAGACGGTGCTTTGGTCGGGGGCGCAAGCCTGAGGGCGTCAGAGTTCGTCGAGATGATCAGGATCGCCGCTCGAGTCAAAGGAGTGTGACTCGAGGTTTTTTCGGGAAGAGTAGGGCGAGCAGTATAGCGTCGCCTCGCCAGAGGAAATCTCTCCCCGACGGGAACGGGTTTTATGCGTTCAGGCGAAGCCGTGTAGCTGCGGCAGGGGTGTCTGTATTTATCTGGCTGTCATGCGTCCAAGGAGTCGCTTCGTCTTGAGCGCCGGGGAATGTGCTCGCGGGGCGACAAGTGCCTGGAGCCTTGGGGGCGTTGATTCAGATATCTTCTTTTGATGGGGTAGACGAGCGTGTCAAACTTCGCATCACGGGTAATCCATAGAATCGACGAGAAGTTCCCTTCGACAAGACCGTACAACGTTCTGGTTTGGAGCGTCCTCGCGCTGGCGTTACCGGCGGTTGGCGAACAAGTGGTCAACCTGGCCGTCAACCTCGTCGATGTCTATCTCGCCGGGCACCTGGATGCAGCCTCCGTGACTGCCATGGGCATATCCCAGCAGTGGACTCAACTGGTCATGGTACTCTTCGTGATATTGAACGCCGGCTCCGTTGCTCTTGTAGCCAGAAGCGTCGGCGCTGGAGACCTCGAGTTCAGCAACCATATCCTCTCACAGGCGCTCCTGTACGGGTTCATCATAGGGGCGATAAGCGCAATCCTGGTGTGGGACCTGGACTTCTTGTTGGTGAAGCTGCTTCAAACGCCCAAGGAATCGGTGATGGCCTCCAGGAAGTACCTGCGGGTCATATCGATCGGTTTTCCGCTCTGGGGCGCGATGTTAGTCGGGAATTCGGTGATGCGCGGTGCGGGCGATACGAAGACGCCGTTCGTCATAATGACGATCTTGAATGTGGTCACCATTGTGGCGGAGGTGTTGTTCGTCTTCGGATTTGGCATCGTCCCCAAAACCGGTGTGGTCGGTATCGCCATAGGCAGCGTGATCGGACTGCTCGTAGGGTTCGTGATAACCATCGGCATCCTCATCAGCGGGAAAGCCAAGCTGCGATTGAGACGCATCGAACTGCTGCCGGACCTGTCGCTCCTATCTCGGGTTCTCAAAGTGGGATGGCCTGCGGGCATAGAAACCGGGTTGATGATAGGGGCTTTCCTTGTTCTCACTGGGGTGATAGCGAGCCTTGGCTCGAAGGCGTACGCTGCGTACAAGATCGTTTCGGTAACCGGCTCCATCACCGGGTTGATCGGAACCGGATTCGGAATAGGCGCTGCGTCTCTGGTAGGCCAGGCCCTGGGAGCAAGCAAACCAAAGCGCGCCAGACGAAGCGCCTACCTGTCCGCTGTCCTTGCTGCAATCGTGATGAGCCTGGTCGGGCTGCTGTTCATCCTCTTCCCCAGTTACATCATCGGCATTTTCACCCACGACGCAACGGTGATAAGGCTTGGGAGGTTGCCCCTTCAGTTGTTGGGAATCATTCAACCGCTGTACGCCAGCCAGATCGTGTTCTCGAGATCCTTGCGTGGGGCAGGGGATACTTCTTCCCCTATGGTGATAACCAGCACATCCATATGGGTGATACGCCTCGGCGGAGCGTATCTGCTCGGTCACATCCTTGGATTGGGCTTGCTGGGGGTCTGGATCGCCATCGTTTCCGATTTTGGCGTCCGGGGCATCGCCTACCTGTTCTGGTTCCGGGTAGGCAAATGGGTTTCAATCCGAGTGTAGGATCAGCTCCTCGACTTCCGGCTCCTTGTCCCCGCCCATGCCTACCAGTGAGATCCCCAGGATCGATACAGTCATCCCGACGAGCTGCACCACGGTTATCGTCTGCCCGAGCCATACCCAACTCGTGAGCGCCGTCCCAAATGGTACCAGGTTCGCCAGCGTGTTTACCTCGAAAGCCTTCAACACTCCGAGCGCCTTGTTCCAGAGCCAGTATGCGAGTGCCGACGTAACCACGCCAAGGAAAAGAAGCGCGTAAATCGAGTTTGCCGAAAGATGCGGCATTCCTTCCACGTAAGCCCCGATTGGGACCAGCGCCAGGCTGCCGATGCCCATCGGAATCGCCGAAAGGGTCAATGTGTCCAACGATTTGTCCCGGGCAAACGGCCTGCCGATGATGCTGAAAGCGGCGAAGCCTATGTCCGCGGCCACGACCAGGAGCACCGCCCACACCGGGGAGAATGCTCTTGGCGCAGAAAAGAAAACGTACGCTCCTACGATCATTATCCCCATCCCAACCCACTGGATGGCCGACGGCATCTCTCCCAACGTGACGATGCCCATCAGCACTACGAAAACCGGGATGAAATTGAACAGGAACGCCACGGTTACCGGTGGAAGATAGAGCTGACTCCAGATGGACGCTGTATTGCCGAAAGTGTAGGTCAGAAGTCCCGACGCCGCCAGTAGTCCCCACGCTTTAGCAGAAAGCCTGGGGAGGAACCGTTGCCCTGTGAGCATCCTCGCCGCCTGAAGCGCTGCAAACGCTATGAGGAAGCGGATGGCAGTGATGGTTATCGGCGGGACTTCCTGTAGCAAGAGATTGATCAGCACGAAGGAAAACGCCCAAATCCCCACGGTCACCAGCACCATTGCCACCGCCACGAGTCTGCTGATCGAACCGCTGTTTCGTTCGGAAGGCATGATTTCCCTCGTTTGAAAAAGCGGGGGAAGCATGTCCCCCGCTTTCGTGATCTCAACAACCGATGGCGGTTGCTATTCTTGCTCTTCCTGCTCTCGCTTGAGCTTTTCTATCACCTGCTCGGCGATATGGGCAGGGACGATTTCGTAGTGAGAAAGCTCCATGGTGTAGACGCCGCGCCCCTGGGTCAGGGATCGGAGTTCCGTGGCGTAATGGAGCATCTCGGCCAGCGGCACCTGCGCCGTTATGACGCTCTTGCCTTTTTCCTGCTCCATCCCTTGCACTCGCGCTCGCTTGGTGTTCAGATCACCAAGCACATCGCCCATGAAGTTCTCCGGCACGACGATGCGGACGTTCATGATAGGCTCGAGC
>JALWAP010000115.1 GCA_027016315.1 Anaerolineae bacterium
TAGCCCTGTTCGAGCAGGAATTCGGCCAGGTAGGAGCCATCTTGCCCTGTGATTCCGGTTATCAACGCTCGTTTCTTCGTCATTTTCTCTCCCTGAATTAGAAAATTCAACCGCTTTCGGTTTCGATTTGTCTGCGCCAGTAGTCCAGCGTATCGAGAACGCTCTGTCGGAACGGTATCTTCGGTTTCCATCCGGTCAGTCTTCTGAACTTGGTGGCGTCGCAGAGAGTTTCCTGCACCTCCGCCGGACGGAACCTGTCCGGGTCGGTTACCACGTTCACTTTCACCTTGCACGCATCGATGAGGATGTCGAGAACTTCCCGAATCGGGTGCGATTTGCCGGACCCGATGTTGTAAACGTCGCCGGAAATGCCCTCCGTCATAGCGAGCCAGTACCCCCGGACCATGTCTCGAACGTCCGTGAAGTCCCTGCGGGTTGTCAGGTCCCCAACGCGAATTTCCGGCGGCTGGATACCAGCCTCGATCCTGGCTATCTGATATGCGAAAGCCGAGACCACGAATCCAGGGCGCTGGCGCGGCCCGATGTGGTTGAACGGCCTGACGCGCACCACGTCCATCTTTTCGCTCTGGAAGAATTGGAGCGCGAGCATGTCCTGGGCGATTTTGCTTACCCCGTATGGGTTCAGCGGTCGAAATGGTGTGTCTTCAGATTGCGGCAGGTCTTCCGGCCTTACGCTGCCGTACTCCTCGTTGGAACCAACCACGAGTACCCTGGTCTTCAACCCGGCCTCTTTGATGGCGAGGAACAGGTTCAGGGTCATCTTCACGTTGGATTCGAACGTGGACCATGGTTTTCCCCAGGAATCCCCCACGCCCGCGTGCCCGGCCAGGTGGAAGAGCATATCCGGCTTCGATTCGGAAATGACTCTGCGAGCGTGCTCCGGTTCCAGCAGGTCGGCTTCCAGGAATCTCACGCGCCCAACATGGCTCTCGACCGGATCGATGCCGTAGTAAAGCGTGCCGTAGACTTCTGTATCGGTGTTGGAGAGCAGGTAGTCCAACAGATGGCTCCCGGCAAAGCCCCCGCTACCCGTGACCAGTGCTCGCATCGATGTATCCCTCTTCTCAGGTTTTGCCCAATTATAACTTACAGCCCCTTTACAGGACAACCTTGGTTCTTGCTATTTTGAGATGTCCTGGAGATCGGCCCGACTTATACGTCGGAGCAGTGTGACATGGTTAGCGGGGGATCCCTGATGGAGAGCGCTGTTTTGCCCTGGTTAATCGCTCTGGTATAATCAGGCTCAATACCGTTAGGAGGCAACATGATTACCGAGGAAATCGCTGACCTTGTCTCTTCGGCAGTGAAAAAGGCTCAGAAGCGGGGGGAACTGCCCGCCTTTGATGTCCCGCCGATCGTGGTGGAAAGCCCAAAACACCCGGAATACGGCGACTACGCCGTCTCCGTGGCGATGGCCAGCGCCCGGTTCGCCAGGATGGCCCCGATGAAGATCGCCGAAGCCATCGTAAAGAACATGAAAAAGGCGGAGTTCATCGGCGAGGTCTCGATAGCCCACCCCGGGTTCATCAATTTCAGGCTGAACGACGTGTGGGTGGCAGAGCAGGTCGATGTGATCAGGGGAAAGGGGCTCGAATGGGGTAACGTGAACCGTGGCAAAGGCCGCTCAGTGCAGGTCGAATACGTAAGCGCCAACCCGACAGGGCCGCTCCACTTCGGCGGGGCAAGGAACGCCGTCCTGGGAGATACCGTCGCCAACCTCCTGGAAGCAGGCGGCTACAAGGTTCAGCGTGAGTACTACGTCAACGACGCCGGAACCCAGATGAAACTGTTCGGCGAGACCCTCTTCGCCCGCTATGCACAGGCCCTTGGCGTCGACATGCCGGTGCCGGAGGAAGGCTACAGGGGCGAGTACATGGTCGAGTGGGGCCGGGAGATCGCCAGCGAACACGGCAGGAAATTCCTCGAAATGCCGAAAGAAGAAGCGCTGAAAGCGATCACCGAGCTCGGCCTCAAGAAAGCCCTGAGCACCATGGAGAGCGACCTCAAGCTGCTCGGAGTGGTGTTCGACAGGTGGTTTTCCGAAAAGAGCCTATACGAAAACGGTACTTTCGACAAGGTGATGACCATCCTGCGGGAAAACGATTTGCTCGGCTTCAGAGATAGCGCCGTATGGTTCCTCGCGACCAAGCTTGGCGGGCAGAAGGACGAGGTGCTCATCCGCTCGGATGGCACTCCCGGCTATTTCGCGTCGGACATAGCGTATCACTACGACAAATTCGTCATCAGGAAGTTCGATCGGGTCGTGGATGTTTGGGCTGTGGATCACCAGGGGCATGTCCCCAGGATGAAGCTGGTAATGAAAGCCTTGGGGCTCGATCCGGAGCGGCTCACGATCCTCCTGTACGGCCTGGTCAGGCTCAAGCGCGGCGGCCAGGAAGTCAAGATATCCAAACGTTCCGGCGACATAATCACCCTCCGGGAGGTGGTGGAAGAGGTAGGCTCCGATGCTGTGCGGTTCATGCTCCTCACCAGGTCGGCGGAAAGCACCATCGATTTCGATCTGGAGCTCGCCGTAAAACAATCGAGCGAGAACCCGGTCTACTACGTCCAGTACGCCCATGCAAGGATCGCGAGCATTTTGCGAAAGGCCAGGGAGATGGGCATCGGAGAGGAAGAGATCGAGACCGGAGATGTCCACTTGCTGACCCATCCCGCCGAGATGGCAGTCATCAGGCACATGCTCAAGCTGGAGGAGATCATCGACCTTTGCGTTTCCAACCTGGCCCCTCATCATCTGCCGTTCTACGCGATGGACCTGGCCTCGCTCTTCCACGCGTTGTACAGGGATTGCCGGGTACTGCCCGGATCGCCCGAGGACATGCCCGTGAGCCTCGCACGGCTCAAGTTGATGCAGGCAATTGAAGTTGTGTTGGAAAAGGTACTGGGACTGATGGGGGTTTCGGCCCCTGAGGAGATGTAGAAGCCAAAAGATCGAAGGAGGGATCGAAATGAGCTTCATGGACTTTTTCTGGTTGGTGATCTTGCTGGCGAGCTTTCAGCCGTGGATCAAGCAGAGGATGCTCGAATATCACAGGGTCAAGATGATGCAGGCCCTGGAGAAGAAGCGGAAATCCAGGGTCATCACCCTGATCCACCGTCAGGAATCGTGGAGCTTCCTCGGGTTTGCCTTTGCGAAGTACATCAACATCGAGGATTCCGAGGCGCTCCTTAGGGCTATCCGGATGACGCCCGACAACATGCCGATCGATCTGATACTCCACACGCCCGGCGGGCTGGTGCTGGCGGCAGAGCAGATCGCCTTCGCCCTCATGAAGCACCC
>JALWAP010000116.1 GCA_027016315.1 Anaerolineae bacterium
GCCTGCTGGAAGCCCTCTTGACATGGAGGACGGTAACTTCCGGGTAATACCACACTTCCCATCCATTGGATTTTATCCTGTACGCCCAATCCAGGTCTTCGCCATACATGAAGAACTCTTCGTCCAGGAGCCCCGCCTGCCGGATCGCTTCCCGACGCACCATCATGAACGCTCCCACCACGGAATCCACCTGCGCCGTCCGATTCGGATCGAGGTAGGTCAGGTTGTACCTGCCGAACCGCTTGCTGCGAGGAAACAGGGTGCTCAAGCCGGTTATCTTGTAGAACGACGCCTGCGGGGTCGGGAACCCGCGCTTGCAGGCTTTGTCCAGCGATCCATCTGGACGCACGAGTTTCGGCCCTGCGACCCCAGCATCCGGGTGCTCATCCATGAAAGCCACCATCTTCTCGAGCGTCCCAGGGGGCAACACAGTGTCGGGGTTCAGGAGCAAAGCGTACCTCGGGGCAGCCCCCTCGGCATCTGGGAAACCGAAATGCCGGAGGCCTATGTTGTTAGCGTAAGCATAGCCGCCGTTCACTTCGCTGACGATAAGCGTGGCCTCCGGGAACTTCTCCCTCACCATGGCGGCACTCCCATCCGTCGAGTTGTTGTCCACTATGACCACATCGAACCGAACGTCGCCCTGGTCGCTGTCGTAAAGGGACTGCAGGCATTGCTCCAGCAACACCTTCGTGTTGTAGTTCACGATCACGACCCCGACGTCCAGCCCTGTTGCGCTTTCTCTCATCAAACCCGAGCCTCGCCAATTGGTACTTGTGCGGTAAGCAGTATAGCACACGGGCGGGAACTCCACCAGATGGCCGATTCCAGACAAATCCCTAGCGGGCTGTCAAGCATTCTCAGTTGGTGGCGGATAGGCGGGGCGATGTTTCGCCCTTTTCAAGGCAGATCACTTCACTATCTGCCACACACTTTTAGTCATTCTGAGGAGCGTCAGCGACGAAGAATCTTGAACGCTCTTTTGCCGAACGCCCCTGGCTTATCCAGAGTGTTGCAAGATTCTTCGCCTCGGCATTGAGCTCAGCAGCGCTGAGCTCTACTGCCTTGGCTCAGAATGACGCATAGTGTCCCTGTGCACAAGAGACATTGTTCACAATCTCTCGCTTGACAAGCCACTAGAAAGCATGCACGTTATCCCCTGGCGGAATTGGCTCTCCCCCACTGTAATGTTGTAAAATCAGCGGGCCAATTCATGTCTGGAGTGGAGGAAAGGATGCCAGAGAAACCGGTAAGGGTAAGATTCGCGCCAAGTCCAACCGGATACCTGCACATCGGCGGGGCCAGGACGGCGCTGTTCAACTGGCTTTTCGCCCGTCACCACGGCGGGAAGTTCATACTCAGGATAGAGGACACCGACAGAAAACGGTACGTGCCCGATGCCCTGGAAGACATCACCTCAGGGCTCCGATGGCTCGGGCTCGACTGGGACGAAGGACCGGAGGTAGGCGGTCCCTATGGGCCTTATTTCCAGTCGGAACGAACCGAGCTCTACAGAAAGTGGGCGCACTGGCTGGTGGAGCATGGTCACGCCTACAAGTGCTTCTGCACCCCCGAACGGCTCGAGCGGATGAGGAAAGAGCAAGTCGCCAGGGGGGAACCGCCTCGGTACGACAGGAAATGCCGGTTCCTCACGCCGGAGGAGGTCGAGGCAAACGAAAAAGCCGGGAAACCGTACGTAATTCGGTTCAAGAGTCCTTTAACAGGACACACCACTTTCACAGACCTCATCAGGGGAGAAATCACTTTCGATCACAAGAACCTGGACGATTTCATACTGCTCAAATCGGACGGATTTCCAACCTACCATCTCGCCAACGTCATAGACGACCATTTCATGGAGATTTCCCACATCATGCGGGGCGACGAATGGATCTCCAGCGCCCCCAAACACATTCTGCTCTACCAGGCGTTCGGTTGGGAACCGCCGAAGCTGGCGCACCTTCCCCTCATTCTCGATCCCAGCGGGAAAGGCAAGCTCAGCAAGCGGAAGAAGAGGGTCGCAGGGCAAGAGCTGCTCGTCTTCGTCAAGGAATTCAGAGAAGCAGGGTACCTGCCCGAGGCGCTTTTCAATTTCTTGGCGAACATCGGATGGTCGTTCGATGGAAGCACGGAGATCTTCACCCGAGAAGAAGCAATCGCCCGGTTCGACATCAGGGACATAAACCCCGCTCCGGCCGCCATGCCGTATACCAAGCTCGACTGGATCAATGGGGTGTACATCCGAAAGCTGAGCGCGGATGAACTGAAGGAGAGGCTGATACCGTTCCTTAGCCGCGATATGGGGATCCCAGAAGAGGAGCTCCGGAAGCGCAAAGAACTCGACGTGCTCGTGCCGATAATCCAGGAGAGGATAAAGCGACTCGACGAGGCAGCCGGGCTGATCGATTTTGCCTTCAAGGACGAAATCGAGTATCCGCCGGAGATGCTGATCCAGAAGAAAATGCCCCCGGAGAGCACCCTCAAAGTGCTCGACAGGACCATCGAAGCGCTGGAGGAAGTGCCAGATTTCGACTCTGAGACCCTCGAGCAGCGGCTCCGGGCGCTCGTAGACGAGCTGGGGATGAAAGCGAGGGAAGTCTTCGGGGTGATCCGCGTGGCGACCACGGGCAAGAAAGTTGCTCCTCCCCTCTTCGGAAGTCTGGAAGCGCTTGGGAGGGAACGCACGCTGGAAAGGCTGAGGAAGGCCCGGGAGCTGATTCTCCCGCTTTGCCAATCCTCCGAAAACGAATGATCGTCGAAAAAGCGTAGGGAAAGCGTATGGAAATCGTCCTGAAATCCCGGCGCCAATAGGTTAAACTTATAATCGGAGAGTTGGTGCAGGGGTTGGTGGGCAAATTTCTTCTTCTCCTCCTTTTTTAAGATAGGAGCGGGGCTCAAAAGGCCCCGCTCAACATTTTCCCTGGCATTCATTAGAGAGTCTAACAACCACGCTCCGGGCACCGCATGAGAGATGCGCCAAAACGGATCCCCGAGCTTCCGCTTATAACCTTTTCCTGGAGCTCCACAGCCACTACAAGTCCTCTGATGCCAGCAAAGATGCGCCTCATGATCGCATTCAATATCCCACATACCAGTCCATCAGAGGACAACGTCGTTTACGGGAAATGGTAAGCACCGCGGAAGGTGTTTCCAGTCGACGAAACGTAGGAAAAAATCCCCCCTCTTGTGGTAAAATAGAAGTAGGGTCGAGGAAGACCTGAATTCAAACAGGAGGTGATAGAGCGGAGAAAACAATCGTTTGGCGGTTCGTCGGCAGCGGAAAAGGCTCCAGTCGCCGTGAGAGTTCAAGGC
>JALWAP010000117.1 GCA_027016315.1 Anaerolineae bacterium
CGTTGAACTTGGAGGTCGTGTAGTCAACTTCCCCGCGCGTTACGGCGTAGAGATCCGGCTCATTCCCGATGTTCCAGTACTGAATCCCGTAGCCACGCACCACGTTGGCATACCTGACCAACTCGGCCGCTTCCTCTGGCGAGCCTTGGAATAGATTGACCTGCACCAGCGGTACAGCGTGCTCCTCCTGGCAAAAGGCTACAAATTTATCCAACTGTTGGTGGGTCAGCAGATACTCATCCCCCCAATTGCCGCCGGGAAAACGAAAAAGCGCAAATCCCGCTTTCGTCAGGAATGGCCGCATGCTCCTGGTAATGTTCTGCCACGGTCCCACATTCGTTCCATAAACCAAGGGGGAAATCTTCCCAACCTCCGTTCGCACATCCACAAACACTTTGCCGGTCACTGGGGTCAGGGTGGGAGATGGTTCCTGGATGGTTGAGGTAATCGTCAAAGATGGTGTAACTGAAACACTCGTCGTACCCGTCTCTTGTCCTGATGGGCTGGCAGGGAGTGAAGAACAACCTGAAATCCAAATCGCCACGGCTATAGCCACAAGGAGCCCAACGAAAGGAACTCTCATTGACATGAAGGGCTACTCCTTGACCGCTCCTGCGGTCAGCCCGCTGATCATCTGCTTTTGGAACAGGAAGAAAGTGATCAGTACTGGGATAGTCACCACGACGGATGCAGCGCTCATCAGGTCGAACCTGTTCTGGTACTGACCAACGTAAAGCCTGATTCCGACCGGTATGGTTTTCACGTTTAACACCCAGGCGAACATCAACTCGTCCCAAGCAGTCAGGAAAACGTAAATCGCTGTAGCCACTATGCCGGGGGCAGCGAGCGGCACGGCCACTTTCAGAAAAGCCTGGAATTCACTGCACCCGTCTATCATAGCCGCTTCCTCCAGGTCTCTTGGAATAGAAGCGAAAAAACTCCTCAAAATCCAGAGGCTAAGCGGCAGGTAGAAGGCAATGTAGAGAACAATCGCTCCGAGATTGGACCCTATCATCGGTATACCGGTCTTCCTCTTGATCGTCACGAAGACCTGATACAAGGGCAAAAGGAACAGTATCCCTGGGATGAGCTGGGTCGCCAGTACCGCCAGGCCGAAAGTGTCCGCCCCCGGGAACCGGTAGCGGGCAAGGGCATACCCGGAGAACATTGCCAGAACAGTGACGATCATCGTCACGACGCTACAGATAATCATGCTATTCTTAAAATACATGCCGAAGTTGACCTGGCGCCATAAGTCTATGTAATTCCGCCACTGCCAGTGCTTTGGTAGGATGTCGACGTTGCTTACTATCTCCTGATTTGTTTTGAAGGAAGTGATAACCATCCAAAAGATGGGGAACAGGATCATCGCGAGGATGACGACAAGCAACAAGTATGCTCCCCACGTGGCCAGCTTCTTTCTCACCCTGTAGACGTTCACCGTGGCTTGCATATCTCACTCCTGTATCAGAGACACTTTGAAGGCCCTATACCAAAGCCATACGAAAACCATCATCCCAAGCATCATCAACACCGATACCGCCGACCCAAGGCCGAACATCCAGTACCCGAAGGATTGCCGCTGGATCGCGGGCATCAACAAATCGCCCCACTCGCCAGGATAACCACCGCCGTTCCCAAACATCATCACCACGATGTTGTAACCAAACATGGTGAAGATGGTTCCCCAAAGGATGATTATGGCAAGGACTGGCTTCATTACAGGTACGGTCACGTACGCAAAGCGCTTCCAGCCAGAGGCGCCATCGATAGAAGCGGCATCGTACAGCTCCTGCGGTACCAACTGCAACCCGGACAAGAGCATGATGGTGTTGAAAGGAAGCTGACGCCAGATGGTTGGCACGATGATTGCTATCAGCGTATTCCTTCCCAAAAGCCAGAAAGGCTTGGTGTGGAAGAGGTGAAGCCAATCGACGAGTATCACGTTGATTATCCCCTGATCTCTGAGCCACATCATACCCCAAAGCAAGCCGACCACGTATGTCGGCACGACCCACGGCAAAAGCATCAAAGTGCGGGCAATGCCCCTCCCTTTGAACTCACGATTGAGCAACATGGCGAGCACCATGCCGACTCCTATCGTGCCGACGTTGACGGCAATCGAATAGAGAATTGTGTTGCGGGCAGCATACTGTATCCCTGCCACGAGAGCGTTGCCAGCAGCTCCGCCGAAAATAGTGCGATAGTTATGCAGTCCGACGAAAGGAGCGTGCAGGAACTTCCCCAAGGTGAACTGGTTGAGTTTCAGGAAAGACATGTAAATGGCCATTACTGTCGGTACGAAGTGGATGAAAGTCATTGCCACTATCGTAGGCAGAATGAACAGATAGGCCATTTTGTACTTGCGCCAGGTCTTGGTCATGTTCAACCCCACAAGTTTGCTAAAATAGGAGCGCGGCCTGAGCCGCGCTCCCGTGCATTCCCAATCACTGTCCTCCAGCAGCGAGGATCGCATCGACCTCCTTGGCCGCTGCGTCCAGACGCTTCTTGATCATGGTATCGGGATCGAAAGGACCGTTTACACCGGCAACATCATCCCACAGCGATCCGAGATTCTTGACCATCGCGGACTCGATAGGCCCCCACGCAGCGATCGCCGGGTAGGATTTGCCATGGGATACGGCCTTGACGAACACACCGTAATCCGGATCATCCTTGAACTTTGGATCGTTCAAGGCCGCCTTCACGGCCGGAAGCATACCGATGTTGAGTCCGTACCGGATCTGAGACTCCTTGCTCACCAGATATTTCACAAAATCGACAGCCTCTTTCTGATGTTTGCTGGAGCGCCACACGGTCAGATCGGAACCGCCTACGAACGTGTAGCGGCCTGCAGGCCCGGCAGGGATCTCGTGCACGGCCATGTTCTTCGCTGCGACGCTATCCGCCCAGCCACCTTTGTCCTTCGGCGTCCGAGCACCTTTCACCATCCACGGCCCGGATATTATAGTGCAGATCTTCCCGGAAGTGAACAGCCCCTCTACCTGAGCGCTGTTCAGCTCGAGCACATCCTTGGGCGCATAGCCTTTGGTGTAGAGGCTTGCGTAGAATTTCACTCCTTTGATCGCCTGTGGACTGTTGAACACGGCGGCAGTGTTGCCTTTGTTAAGCATATCTCCGCCGGCCTCCCAGACCCACGGAGCGAAGTTGTGCAGAACGTTCCAGTCGTTCTTCCCGGGGAAACCGATCGGGTAGCACTCCACTTCACCCTTGTCATGGGCTTCTTTGATTTTCTTCAGAGCGGCGTCAAAGGTTTCCCAATTGTC
>JALWAP010000118.1 GCA_027016315.1 Anaerolineae bacterium
GCGTGCGCTTGCACACACATCTCGCAGAAACCAAAGACGAAGAGCGGTTCTGCCTGGAGAAGTTCGGCAAGAGGCCTGTGGCTTACGTGGAGAGCCTCGGGTGGCTGGGGCCGGACGTCTGGTTCGCGCACGGCGTCCACATCAACGACGAGGAGATCAAGCTGCTGGCCGAAACCGGCACCGGGATCGCGCATTGCCCCGGCTCGAACATGCGGCTTGCGTCCGGCATCGCCCCGGTGAGGAAGTACATAGACGCCGGGGTGCCTGTTGGGCTGGCAGTGGACGGTAGCGCCAGCAACGACAGCGGCCACCTGCTCGCCGAAGCCCGGCTGGCGATGCTGCTGCAACGGGTCTCCGGTAACCCCGCGGGGCTGACGGCAGAAGAAGCAATCTGGCTCGCCACACGCGGGAGCGCGCGGGTGCTAGGACGGGACGACGTAGGCTACCTCGCCCCGGGCATGGCCGCCGACGTGATCGCCTACGACCTGGAGCGGCTCGAGTACGCGGGCTGCCTGCACGATCCCCTGGCGGCGCTCACCTTCTGCACCCCGCAAAACGTCAGTTTCTCGGTCATAAACGGGAACGTGGTCATAGAGGACGGCGAGTTCGTGAATTTCGACCCCGCTCCCGTGATCCGAAAGCACAACGAAATCGCGAAGAAACTGGTGGAGTAATCTTGCTCCGCACAGTCGAAAAGAAATCGGAAACATGCTTGCACTCTCCAAAACGCACACTTCAGGTGCGCACGCGAGACCTTCTGAGTAAGCCCACAGCGGTTGGCGCTGCTCAAACAGGAGGAAAATCTGTCGGGAGAGACTAAAAGGGAACGCCTAGACGCAATGCTGCGCGAGGCGCAAAGATTCTCGAGAAGTCTTTGCGCCTCGCTCGTCTTCACACCTCTGCGTTGACATAACCCCACCACCACAAGGTTCTCCTAGCAGAGCTACCCACCCGATGCAAGCGACTCTAATGCGCCCGAGTGTTTTCTCTCATCTTAGTAAAGAGCCGAACCCTCTCAAAACCGATCTACAGATATTTGACTCAAATTGGACTGAAGTAGTAGACTTAATAAGTCGAACCCTTTATTGGGTTAATTCTGGGCATTGGAGTGAGTAGAGAAATGGTAATCGGTGAAAAGTGATTGTAAAGTGAAGGGCTTCCAACCGTTGTGCTTGCCTCGGCTGAGGGTGTAGGCGACGCGTATACCGGGCATTTGGCCTTTCCAGAGTTCACAGCCCAGCTCTCCACGTACAGTCACGCGTCAAGCGGGATGTAAGACATATTGCTGAGCGCGTTCGCTGGTAGCCGATGAAAACCCCCGGATGCGTGTTATAATTCTGCCTAACACCTTATGCGCAAAGAAGCTTCGGCAACGGGGACGTCGACCGTCCAAAGAACCTAAACTCGTCCGACCCAGCCCTTTCTAAAAGCACCCCACGCGCCCAAAGCTGAGCAGCCAGAACGTCGAGAAACGCCCAGTTTCTTGTTCGGCCAAGCCGAAAGGAGGTCAGTATGCTGATGTACGTGAAGTGGAGATCTCTATTGAAAAAGGCGGCGGGTGTAGTGACTTTGATAGCGATGTTAGCTTCTTTAGCATCCCTGCTGGCCAGTGCTCAACTGGCGGATTCACCCAAACCCATGTGGCGTTATGGATTGCAACATTTGGGACTCTCTCCATATTCTGTGCCTACCGCCAAGCCTCCTCAACTGTGGAAATTTCCGGAAGCTAACCAAGCGCCTAATTTTCCGGGATCCCCTTCTGTAGGCGTGGATGGTACCATTTACATGGGAATTAATAACACTTTATATGCCGTCAATCCCGACGGTTCGGAGAAGTGGCATGTAGCCCTCGATGACGATGGCGACTACATACGAGGTATTCCCGCCATTGATGGCAATGGGACAGCAGACGCTGGAGACGATGTACTCTATGTCCCGGTGATGAACGATGACTCGGATGATTCTGGCATTTATGCTGTACGAGCCAGTGATGGCACTATAGTGGGCGAAGACGGAGTGTGTCACAATACGGCAAAAGAGGGGCCCCTGCTAGTTAAGCGCGACGGCCAGGACTGGTTGTACTCCTCATGTGGGTCCAAAGTGTACGGATGGATTGTCACCAAGACAGTTTCTGGTGGTGAGGTGACATCGGTCTCCTTCAGTAAACAATGGAGTAAGTCGCTCAAGGGCTCCGTTTGGAGTTCACCAGCTTACGATTCCGCGCACGATGCTGTGATTGCTGGCTCGAATTACGATAAACTATATTCACTTGATGCCGGTACCGGTACGAAGAATTGGTCGTTCTCCACAGGAGGGAACGTGAAGAGCTCCGCCGCGATACAAGGTAGCCGCATATACTTCGGTTCAGACGATGGCAACCTGTATGCGATAGATTCCGCTGATGGGCACCAGATTTGGAGTTTTAATGCAAGTGATAAGATCCGCAGTTCTCCGGCGATTTATGTAAATGGAAGTGAAACTATCATTTATTTCATTACCTATAATAGCAGTAATTCTCACTTGTATGCACTCAATGGTGAAGGTCAGGAACTCTGGAGCGCAGCGGTTGGTAGAAAGAACATGACGTCGCCGGTTATAGATTCAGGCGGGCGCGTAATTGTAATGGACCATGATGCTCAGATATTTGCATTTGACAAAGAAGGCAACTTATTATGGGAAATAGATCCTTCCAGCGATGCTGGTTACGATGATGCAGGAGATGTAGAAGGGGAAATTGCCATAGATTCTTGTAGTAATTTGTATATGCTTGGAGGTAAACGCGGCACCAATGCTTCGGCACCGAAGGGCTTCCTCATAGCTTATGGGAACGGCCCATGTGTTCAGCCAACACCTACTCCGACAGCAACTAACACGCCAACAGCCACGCCAACCAGTACGCCTACACCAACTAACACGCCAACAGCCACGCCAACCAGCACGCCTACACCAACCAACACGCCAACAGCCACGCCAACCAGCACGCCTACACCAACTAACACGCCAACAGCCACGCCAACCAGTACGCCTACACCAACCAACACGCCAACAGCCACGCCAACCAGTACGCCTACGCCAACCAACACGCCAACAGCCACGCCAACCAGCACGCCTACACCAACCAACACGCCAACAGCCACGCCAACCAGCACGCCTACACCAACTAACACGCCAACAGCCACGCCAACCGGAACACCTGCGCCTACAGCAACAAACACTCCTATACCGACACCTACAGCTACACCGGCTCCTGTTCCAACATTGCCTCCATTCGATCCGCCTACGGGTAACAAAGTGGGAGCGGTTTCCGCTTTTCCGCTAATTCGGTGGCGGCAAGTGTGGATCAATCCTAACACGCAGGCCATGGCTGTCCGCATTGTCGATCCCATAAAACCTGGCATGGAATATTACGGAAACCTTTCTTGCGAAGCGCGAGGGAGCTCTGTGACGGAGTTCTGTGAGTATGATCCGATTCAGAAGTCAGTGGTTTGGGAAGGTACCTTAGGACCTGACGCAGGCCACTCAACGGAGTATGAAGCACAAAATGAAGTGGTCATAACGTTCGACGCGAAAGCTACTGATCCAAATCAAGAAGAATTTTCCAACGAGGCATATGCTTACTGGGATCAAAACAGGGACGGTGTGATCGATTCCAGGGACCCTAATGTGAGTTCAGATTCCCCTGCCGTCAGCGGGGCAGTAGAACAAAAGCCTGGGCCAGTAAATGTGCCGGAGCCATCCACCATCCTTCTTGGGGCTGCCGGTATGGCACTGATGTTGATGTATGCGAAAAGGAACAGCAGAGTGTGGAGACATCGGTAGGCGATTCTATCCGTTGATGTTGTGAGTGTTTGATCTAGAGGCTGAGGGAGACACTGTCGTTGCGTTCTGCCCCAGCCTCGATTTGTAATTAAGACGCTGTGAGCCAAAATGACAGTGGTATAATCCACTCAGCACAAAAGATTGATAGGACGGGCGGGAAACATGACTATAGACGAGGACACGGACTGGGTACAAAGGCTCCAACAGACATTAAAGGGAAAAGTTCTGACATCCCCAGAGAACCGTGCAGCATACGCCTACGATGGCACCTGGGGCGAAGCATGGCCGGATGCGGTAGTTCTGGCGCATTCCACCGAGGATGTGGCTGCGGTTCTGCGGATCGCCGACGAGGAACGGGTGCCTGTGGTGCCGCGGGGCGCCGCCAGCGGGCTCTCCGGCGGATCGGTGCCGGAGCGTGGCGGCATCGCCCTCAGCCTGACCCCAATGCGGAAGATCTTCGAAATCTCGCCGGAGGACCTAGTCGCCGTGGTGCAACCCGGTGTGGTGAACCTGGATTTGCAGAAAGCCGCCGAGCCCTATGGCCTTTTCTACCCGCCAGATCCTGCCAGCCTGGACATCTCCACCATCGGTGGAAACATCGCCGAGAACGCCGGAGGCCCACGATGCCTCAAATACGGCGTCACATCCGACTACGTCCTGGGGCTGGAAGTTGTCATCCCGGGAGGCGAAGTCTTGCGCCTGGGCGGGCGATCCATCAAGAACGTCACAGGATACGACTTAGTGCACCTGTTCGTCGGCTCCGAAGGAACATTGGGTGTCGTCACCGAGGCGATTCTCAAACTTCTGCCCAGACCGCCCGCCAGGGCCACTGTCTCCGCTTTCTTCGACAATTTAGACGTAGCCGCAGAAACTGTGGTGAAAGTGGTCACTTCGGGAATCCTGCCGCTGACCACGGAATTGCTGGACAAAGTCTCCATCGGCGTGGTGGAGGATTTCCTGCACCTGGGGCTACCCCGGAATGCCGAGGCAATGTTGCTAATCTCCGTAGACGGCGAGCCAGAATCGGTGAAGCGGCAGGCAGAGGAAGTTGCGGAGATTTGCCGCCGTCAGGGGGCAACGGGGGTAAGCCTTGCCGATACACCTGAGGAAGAGGAAAAACTCTGGAAAGCCCGACGTTCGGTTTCCCCGGCGCTTGGGAGGCTACGACCTCACAAACTGGGCGAGGACATCGCTGTGCCCCGGAGCAAGGTCCCCGACATGGTACGCAGGGTGCAGGAAATCGGAAGGAAGTGGGGGCTGGTGATTCCGGTATACGGGCACATCGGCGACGGGAATCTGCATCCAACGCTTGCCTGCGACAGACGGGATCCGGAGGAAATGAAGCGGGTAGAAGGCGCTGCCGAGGACATTTTCAAGGCGGCCATAGAACTGGGAGGTACTCTCTCCGGCGAGCATGGGATCGGGATGCTGAAGCGGGACTACATTCCGTTGGCTCTGCCGGACAATGTCGTCACCAGGATGAAGGCAATCAAACAAGTCTTCGACCCTCATGGCATCATGAATCCCGGGAAAGTCTTCCCGGAGTAAGATCTGCAGGTCTGGTCGGAGGCGACAGAGCGTGATCCAATCGGAAAGAGCGTCAGGGTAACTAAGGAACATCCGATAAGACTCAATAGCCTGCCTTATAGACTTATTTGCCCCAATCCCGATAGTTGACCTCCGCGATAAACCGTGTTATTATGTACATGTATGCGATTCCGTCACTTGCCGTGTGAAGAAAGGAGGAGGCCGCTATCATGAGAAAATATTTGGCACTTGTCTTGATAGTCGGGGCCATACTGCTGCTGTTTGCAGCCGGTTGCACCCGCAAAGAACACCCGGACGAAGATTTGCTGTCGATTCCTAGTCCTTCTGCCCCAACAGTTGTCTCCGTGGAGCAAGGTGGGCCTATATTCCCTACACCTACCCCACTCGTGGACGTGTCCGGTTCGAAACAACCTAAAGCGGTCGCTCCAACCGCAACCAATGCACCGACGCCGACACCCACAGCCACTCCACTGCCCACGAAAAAACCAACGCCCAGGCCCACCACGGTGCCAACTTCTAAGGCGACGCAGCCCAATCCGACCGCTCCGCCGACGGTAGCTCCTACAACCGCTCCAACGCAGACACCTAAAGCTGAAGCACAGTACATCACGTATAAAGTGAAACCCGGAGATACCCTTTTCTCTATAGCTGCCGCGTATGGGACAACCGTAGCCGAGGTAATGAGGGTAAACGGGCTCAAATCTTATACAATCTACGTTGGGCAGAGCTTAAAAGTCCCAGTTGGGTACGTGAGCTACACCGTAAAACCTGGGGATACGCTTTACTCCATCGCCCTCACTCATCACGTCACTACCTCTGCATTGATTGCGGCCAATCACATCTCGAACCCAAATTTGCTCTTCGTCGGCCAGCGCTTAATAATCCCAACCAAAGGAAGCACTATGCCGGTGATGGGAAAGCCAGTCTACCACGTGGTGAAACCTGGAGAAACCTTGGTGTCGATATCCCAGAAGTACGGGGTCAACTTGCAGGCGCTTCAGATCGCCAACCACCTTGCGAATCCTAACCTGATCTACGTAGGTCAAAGGTTACGAATACCATAACGGTGCAGTGACATAACGATAGGAGGTTTATTTATGGGATCACTGACATCTGCAATCACTGTGAGCTTTACTCTTGCCTTTACCGTCTTTGGCTTGATCTTGCTTATTACCAGCAAGCAGTCGAAAGCCGTACACTTCGGCAAGGCTTTGTTGGCTTCCCTGGTCGTATTTGTGGCTACATTCGCTTTCATCGCTTCCAAGGATGCCTTCGTGCAGGTGGATTATGGCACTGTGGCGGTCGTGACAGAGTTCGGGAAGATTGTAGGCGTATTCAACCCGGGCCTCCACATGAAGAAACCGTTCGTCCAGCATACGGTGGTCTACAGAACCCAGGAAATCGTCTACGAGACGTCTGCCAATCCCAAGGAGTCCAAGGCCGACTACCGGGACTACGCCGTGGATACCGCCACGTCCGACGGTCAGCAAATCACGGTAAGGTACACGGTGAGGTTCCGCATCAACCCGGACAAGGTGATAGAAGTGGCGAGGAACCTGGGGCCTGAAGATAGGGTGGTCGAGAAAGTCGTCAAGGCCTATAGCCGGGTTCGCGTTCGGAATATCCTGAAGGAATTCGAGGCGTCTCAGCTTTACTCTGGGAACGTAGAAGAGGCTCAGAAAAAAATCGCAGATAAATTGAGGGACGACTTCGCCAAAAATGGGCTGGAGCTCACGTTCTTCGGGTTGAGATCGATACATTTCACCGACGAGTACAAGCAGGCGGTGGAGCAAAAGCAGATCGAGGCGGAGAACGTAATCACCAAGAAGCACCTCGCCGAGCAGGCTGAGTACGAGAAACAGAGGACCATCACTCAGGCACAGGCGGAGGCTGAGCGGGCTAAGCTGGAGAGAATCGGTGTTGCCGAAGGTGAGGCGGAGGCAATCAGGGTCAAAGCCAAGGCCGAGGCGGACGCGATCAAAATCAAAGCCCAGGCTCAGGCCGAGGCAAACAAGATCATCGCCCAAAGCCTTACGCCGGAACTGCTTCAGTGGCAATCGATACTCTCGTGGAATGGCCAGTTCCCGACGGTGGTCGGTGGTAACGGGCAGTTCATTCTACCGTCGGACATATTCAGGGTGAGGGGAGGAAGTGTGTCTCCGCCAACTCCGACACCTTCTCCTACGCCCGCGCCGTCACCCACCCCATCAAAATAACAGGGCAATCGAAAACGCCGCTGCGAGATGCAGCGGCGTTTCTGTGTGTAAGGGCTCGGTTCGGTACGTATACGACTTACATCTGGGCAGAAAATGCCTCAGATGTGGATCGGCTTCCCGAACACCCCCTCTGCCGCTTCCATCACCGCCTCCGGCAGGGACGGGTGCACGTGAATCGTTCTGGCGATTTCCTCCGGGGTCAGTTCCCACGTCCGCGCCAGCGTCAGCTCAGGGATCAAGTCCGCCGCTTCCGGCCCAACGATGTGCGCCCCAAGGATTTCCCCACTCTTCGGGTGGGCGATTATCTTGACGAATCCCTCCCTTTCGTTCAGCGCCAGCGCCTTCCCGTTCGCCTGGAAGGGGAACGTCCCGACCTTGATGCCGTCCCCGTACTCTTCTCTGGCCTGCTTTTCGGTCAACCCCAGGCTCGCCACCTGCGGATAGCTGTAGACCGCCCGTGGCACGAACCGGTGGTCGCCGATGGTGACGGTCTCTGCTCCGGCGATCACCTCCGCTGCGATCCTCCCGTGGGCGTAGGCCACGTGCGCCAGCAGGAGCTTGCCGGTCACGTCCCCGATGGCGTAGATGTGCGGGGCATTGGTCTTCATCTGATCGTCCACCGGGATGAAGCTCCTTTCGACCCGCACGCCGATTTTCTCCAGGCCGATGCCGTCGGTGTTCCCCTGCACGCCTATCGCCACCAGCACTTTCTCGGCCTCGATGGTGGCCGTTTGTCCACCCTGATCGACGGTGATCACGGCCTTTTCCGGAAGCCGCTCGATTTTCGTCACTTTGGCGTTGACCCGCACGTCGACGCCTTGCTTCTTGAGGGATTTGGCGACCTCCCGGGCGGAGTCTGCGTCCTCCAGCGGCAGGACTTGCGGCATCATCTCCAGAAGCGTCACTTTCACATCGTATGCGGCGTAGATTGTGGCGAACTCCACGCCAATCGCCCCTGCGCCGACGATGACCACCTCTTTCGGGAGAGACTTTGCGCCCAGGGCATCCCTGCTGCCGATGACCCGGTCGTGATCCAGTTCGAGGCCCGGGAGCATCCTGGGGCGGGCTCCCGTGGCGACGATGAAGTTCTTCGCCGAAAGGATTTCGCCGGAAGGCGCTACCTGGACTCTGTTCCCATCGACGAACGATGCTTCCCCGTCGAACACGGTGATCTGGTTCTTCCGCATCAGGAATCCAACACCTTTCACCAGCCTGTTGGATACCTGTCGGCTTCGCTTGTACGCGGCTTCGTAGTTCCAGCTCACGTCGCCGGTGGTGATGCCGTAGTCCTTCGCGTTCTTGACGAGCCTGAGGACCTCCGCATTGCGCAGTAATGCTTTCGTCGGGATGCAGCCCCAGTTGAGGCACACCCCGCCGAGGCTCTCCTTTTCGACGAGCGCAGTGTGCATTCCGAGTTGCGATGCTCTGATGGCGGCCAGATATCCTCCGGGGCCGCCTCCGATGACCACGACGTCAAAGTTTTTTTCTGCCATTTCGACACTCCTCGTTTTGTGGGTAATCCTGCTGATTGCCGGGTTCGCTCGCTTGAAATTATATCCCATCGCCGCCCGTTTCGCCATGTCGGGTGTATCGCGCTCAGCGTTCTACGGCGACCTCCTCCGGGTGCGTTATCCGGCCGGTGATGGCACTGGCGGCGGCAACGGCGGGGCTCGCCAGGTAAATCGGCGCGTCCGGCGTCCCCATGCGCCCGCGGAAATTCCGGTTCGCCGTGCTCAACGTCACCTCGCCGGGCGCCGGGATGCCCATGTGGTTCCCCATGCACGGCCCGCACCCGGGCACGCCAATCATCGCTCCCGCGTCCACCAGCGTCTGGATGTGGCCTGCGTCCAGCGCCGCTTTCAGCACCCGGGACGATGCCGGGATCACCAGCAGCCTCGTTCCCCGGGCCACGCGCCGCCCGCGCAAAATCTCCGCCGCCGTGGCTATGTCCTCCAAGCGCCCGTTGGTGCACGTGCCGATGAACACCTGCTGCACCCTGGTACCAGCAACCTGGCTCACGGGGATTGCATCGTCCACGCGGCCCGGCCTTGCCACCATCGGCTCCACCGCAGATGCATCGAAAAGATGCGTTTCCACGTAATCGGCGTCCTCGTCCGGCAGGAAAGGTGTCCCAGCGGTGTCCACACCGGCCTGTTCCCGCAGCCATCCCGCCGTGACATTGTCCGGCGGAATCCACGCATTCTTGGCTCCCATCTCCGCCATCATGTTGGTCAGCACGAACCGGCTTTCCATGCCGAGCCGTCGGATGGCCTCGCCGTGGAACTCCACCGATCGGTAGATGGCGGCGTCCGCGCCCAGCGCCCCGATGATGCGCAGCGCCAGGTCCTTGGACGTGGCCCAGCCGCCCAGGCGCCCCTGAACCACGATTTTCATGCTCTCCGGCACTTTCAGCCACAGCCTGCCGGTGGCCCAGATGGCCGCCATCTCGCTCCGGCCCACACCGGCGCTGAACGCTCCCAGCGCGCCGTAGTGGGTCGAGTGGCTGTCGGCTCCCAGGAGCAGCGTGCCGGGGCGGATGAGACCCTCCTCGCTGAGCACCTGGTGGCAGATGCCACGCCCTGCATCATAGAAATGCACGATTCCCTGCTCTCCCACGAACTGCCGGATTTCGGCGTGATTCCTGGCATGCAGAGTGGTGGGCGGCGGCACCGCGTGATCCAGCACCACGGCCAGCCGTTCCGGATGCCGGACTTTCTCGATGCCGATCTTCCGGAAAATCTGCACGATGGCGGCGGTGTTGTCGTGACTCAGCGCCACGTCCGGCTCCACCACCACGAACTGCCCGGCTTTCGCCGGACCGCCGCCGGACTTCGCCCCGAGGATTTTCTCGGCAAAGGTGTAGCCCATCAGCGCACCTCCCGCCTGGGCGCGCTCCTGCGGTCCATCATCTGCAGAACCCGCCCCTGGAACCCTTCCGGCACCTGAATCCGTTCCAGCCGGAATTCCTTTTCGGCGATCTCCATCAGCAGGTCGGCCGGGGAGACGCCTTCGCCCATGCTGTAGAC
>JALWAP010000119.1 GCA_027016315.1 Anaerolineae bacterium
GCACCATCCTCTACCGTGCGCACGAAGGGCTGGAGGAAATCTGCCTGGACAAAGACACGCTCCACTACAAGGACCTGGTCGCTCAGCGGTACGCGGAGCTGGTGTACAATGGCAAATGGTTCACCCCACTCCGGGAGGCACTGGATGCGTTCGTGCGGGTCACGCAGGAACGGGTGACTGGACAGGTGCGACTCAAGCTCTACAAGGGGAGCGCCACGGTGGTCGGGAGGAGATCGCCTTTTAGCCTCTACCGTGAGGACTACGCCACCTTTGGCGAGGAAGACGTCTACAACCAGGAGGATGCAGTCGGGTTCATCCGGCTTTGGGGGCTGCCGATGAAAGTCCGCGCTCTGATAGACATCGAAGGCTCCGGCTCGAGCCGGTACGCATCCCCCGATTATTCCAAATTCAAGCGGGACTGACGATCACGGGAAGAACGCAAAGGCGCGATCTGCGTTCCAGCGCCTTTGCGCCAATTCCGAAGGAGCAGGGCGATGGATGGAAATCGGCTGAAAGTCGGGATTGCGCAGATCGCCCCACGCCTGGGGAACGTGCAGGCGAACCTCGAGGCGCATCTGGAAGCGATGGAGCAGGCGGCGGCGCAGGGGGTCGATTTGCTCCTGTTTCCAGAGCTTTCGCTGACCGGATACGTGCTCCGAGACTTGGTGCAGGAGGTCGCGATCGATCTGGTGGACGAATCGTCGCCGCTGAGCAGGCTCGAGGGGGCATCGCGCAGGCTGGGGCTCGACATGACGGTTGGGTTCGTGGAAGAAGCCGCCCGAAAGCGGTTCCACATCGCTTCGGCTTACATCTCGAAAGGCGAGATCATCCACGTGCACCGCAAGGTCTACCTCCCGACCTACACCCTCTTCGACGAAGGCAGGTATTTCTCGCCCGGCGAACGGTTCCAGGCCTTCGACACGAGGTTCGGCAGGATCGGAATGCTGATCTGCGAGGATTTCTGGCACCTTTCCTCCCCCTACATCCTCTGGATGGATGGTGCGGACATTCTCCTTTTGATGTCATCGAGCCCCGGTCGCGGGCTTCACCAACCGGGCAGGATGGACAGCAGCGAACACGTGGAACTGGCGAATCAGATGTTCGCCAATTTCTTCACGGTCTACGTGATGCACGCGAACCGAGTTGGGTTCGAGGACGGACTGAATTTCTGGGGCGGCTCGACAGTGTTCGGGCCTGACGGGCAGCTTGTCGCCCGTGCGCCGTACTTCGAGGAAGCGCTCCTGACGGCGGAGATAGACCTGGCGGAAATAAGGCGCGCTCGGGTCAAGCTGCCGTTGCTCCGAGACGAAAAGCCCTTGCTCGTTCTCAGAAACCTGGAAACGATCCTGGAGGGATGATGAGCATAAAGTTCGGAACGGACGGCTGGCGGGCCGTCATCAGCGACGAATTTACTTTCGAGAACGTCAGGAAGGTCGCCCAGGCAATTGCAGACTTGGTGATCGCCAAGAGCGGATCGCCGCAGCCCACGATGGTGGTAGGATTCGACACCAGGTTCCTGTCGGATCGGTACGCCAGGGAGGTGGCGAAAGTTCTGGCCGGGAACGGGATAAGGGTCTACCTCTCGAAAGGGGACGTGCCAACGCCAATGCTCTCATACGCCGTCGTTCACATGCACGCGGACGGCGGAGTGATGATCACCGCCAGCCATAACCCGCCTCGTTACAACGGTATCAAGCTGAAAGCCGCCTACGGAGGTTCTGCATCCCCGGAGGATTCGGAGAAAGTGGTGGGGTACCTTCACGCCAACGAGCGGGCTGGCAGGGAACCGGCGATGGTATCCTTCGGCGAAGGGGAGGAATCCGGGCTGATCGTTCGGTTCGACCCGTACCCGCCATACCGGGAGCACATCTCCTCGTTGATCGATTTCGATCGGCTGGCCGGGCGGCGGATGCGTGTGCTGATAGACCCGATGTACGGCGCTGGCAGGGGATATCTGAAGCGGCTGCTCCGTGAGGCCGGGATGGAGGCAGACGAGATCCACGGGGGCTTGAATCCGGGGTTCGGGGGATTGCACCCGGAGCCGATCGCCAGATACCTGGGTGAACTCATTGACGCAGTGCCTTCTGGGGGATGGGACCTGGGGCTTGCGAACGACGGCGACGCAGACCGGATCGGGGCAGTGAGCGAATCCGGCAGGTTCGTCGATCCCCATCGAATCATGTCGCTTGCGCTCAGGTACCTGGTGGAAGAAAGGGGCAAGAAAGGCGCCGTGGTCAAGACGATCTCCACCACCCAGGCGCTGAACGTGATGGCTGGAAAGTACGGGATTCCGATTTACGAAACGCCTGTGGGCTTCAACTATATCGCCGATTACATGATCAACGACGACGTGCTCATCGGTGGGGAGGAATCCGGCGGCATAAGCATTGAAGGGCACATTCCGGAAGGGGACGGCATCCTTATGGGCCTGCTGATAGCTGAGATCATGGCGTACCACGGCGTGGGGCTGGACGAACTGCTCGCTTCGCTGGCCGAGGAATTTGGCGAATTCCACTACGGCCGAAACGACCTCCGCGTGCCACCTTTTTCCAAGAAAGAGCTGGTCGAAACGCTGGTCTCGGAAGCTCCCGGAAAGCTCGCCGGAGTCCCTGTGCGGGAGATCAACAGCATGGACGGTGTGAAATACATCCTGGACGACGATAGCTGGCTGCTCATACGACCATCCGGAACGGAGCCGGTGCTGAGGATATACGCAGAAGCCAGAACCCCGGACCGCGTTCCCGTGCTCCTGCGGGAAGGAGCGAAGCTTGCGCACGTGGAGGATTGAATGAAGGGAAGCGAATTGCGCCTTGCCCTGGACGCCGCGTCGGAAGCAGCGCTCGAGGCAGGAGCGCTTTTGAGGGATAGACTCGACACGCGGCTGGAAATCCGGGAGAAAGGCCACCTGGACCTGGTGACAGACGTGGACCTGGAAGCCCAGAAAATCATTTTCGAACGCCTGCAGGCGCGCTTCCCCGGCTTCGGGTTCCTGGGCGAGGAGAGCAATTTCGGCGTGCAATGTACCCCCGATGTCCCTTGCTGGGTGGTAGACCCGTTGGACGGAACCACCAACTACGCCTACCACATTCCCAACTTCGTCGTCTCCATAGGCCTTTTCGAGGGCGACGAGCCGCTGGTCGGGGCGGTCTACGACCCGATCAGAGACCACCTCTTCACGGCGGCCAGGGGGCTTGGGCTTTTCCTGAACCATCGTCCCTACGAGCCGCTTCCGGCACACCCGTTCGATAGAGCCGTCATCGGCATCGAGCTTGCGCGGGA
>JALWAP010000120.1 GCA_027016315.1 Anaerolineae bacterium
CCTCCAACTCCCGAGGCTCTTCTGTATGGATTCATGAAACTTCACGAGAAGATCTCTCGTCAGTCTGTCAAGAACGTGCCTTGGTACAGGAAAGGGAGCGACGAGGTTCCGGTGCCGGAACTGGGTCCGGATTTGATCACCGCTGACCTCAAGAAGAGGTTCAGGGAACAGAAAAAACAGGCTGAGGCGGAGCATTCCGCTTCAGAATCCGCCTGAAAAAGACCGAAATGACGAGAGGGAGACAATGAACGAGGCGGTTACCAAGACCAAGGAAGTCGATCTGAAAGAAGCAGTTCCAGGCGCCGTCCTTTCCGAAGAAAACGGCGCCCTCATAGTAGCGCCTGAAAAACTCGTGGATTTCGGCAGGTATCTCAGGGACCAGGCCGGGTACGATTACCTCTCATCGGTTACCGGAGTCGATTACCTGACCTATCCCGGGCGCGATTCGAGCAATCGTTTCGAGGTGGTTTATCACCTCTATTCCATCGAGCGTGGCGGCGGCCCGCTCGTCCTGAAAGTCCGGCTGCCGGAAGAGAACCCGGAGCTCCCGTCTCTCGTTCCAGTGTGGCCTGGCGCCAACTTCCAGGAGCGTGAGATATGGGACCTGTACGGAGTCAGGTTCACCGGACACCCGAACCTCAGGCGCATCCTCCTGTGGGAAGGGTTCAACGGACACCCGATGCGGAAGGACTGGCACGAGGCTTATTACGAATCGGAACACAAGCCGTTCAAGAGCCGCTCGCCGGAAGGACACCCGATCCATTCCGAAGAGCGCGTGCCGTGGCACGACAACATCGTCTTGCCCGAAGGATGGGATCCTGACCAGTGGCAGGAGCCGGTGCATGTGGTTCCCCTCCCGCCCACGAAAGGACACGTCAGGGAAGGAATAAAAACCGAGCGCGTCGTCGTGAACGTCGGGCCTCAGCACCCAAGCACCCATGGCGTGTTCCGCATGATCATGGAGCTGGACGGCGAGACCATCGTCGCTATGGAACCGGAGATGGGCTACCTCCATCGGAACCACGAGAAAATCGGTGAGCGGAACACGTGGATAATGAACATCCCGTTCACCGATCGGCTCGACTACATCAACTCCATGAGCAACAACCTCGGCTATGTGCTTGCGGTGGAAAAGCTCATGGGGCTGAAGGTTCCCGAAAGGGCCGAGTATCTCCGGGTAATCATGGCGGAGCTGACACGTATCCTGAACCACTTCGTCGCCATCGGGTTCCTCTTCAACGACCTGGGAGCTTTCTACACCCCGATGCTCTACGGGTTGGAAGAACGTGAACTGATCCTCGACCTGTTCGAGATGGCTTCCGGCTCCCGCATGATGTGCAACTACATGCGGTTCGGAGGTGTGGCAAGGGATGTGCCAGAGGAGTTCATCCCGTTTGCCCGCAAACTCGTCAACGAGCGGCTGCCGAGGGTCATCGACGAAATCGACCGGTACCTGACGAAGAACGAAATCTTCCTCTACAGGGCCAGGGGCGTCGGCGTGCTCCCGAGGGAAACCGCCATAGCATACAGCGCCAGCGGCCCGGTTCTCAGGGCATCGGGCGTCAAATACGATATCCGCCGGGCAGAACCGTACTCCATCTACGACCGGTTCGACTTCGACGTTGTCACCGAAGAAGGCGGCGACGTCTACAGCCGGTACATGGTTCGTCTGCGGGAGATCATGGAGTCCAGGAAGATCCTGGCGCAGGCGCTGGACCAGATCCCGGAAGGGCCCATCATCACCGGCAGGAAGAAATACTCCTTCCGACCTCCGATGGGCGATGCGTACGCTCGCGTGGAGGCACCGAAAGGAGAGCTCGGCTACTACGTCGTCAGCGACAAGACCAACAACCCATATCGCTACCACGTACGGGCACCAAGTTTCATCAACCTGACCAGCCTCGAGCCCATGCTGGTTGGCTACAAAGTGGCGGATTCCGTCGTGGTGCTGGGCAGCGTTGACATTGTTCTCGGGGAGGTGGACCGCTGATGTTTGGATCAGGGATTATCCGAGGATTGAGCATAACCTTCAAGCATCTGATCGATACCTATATCGACGACATGAAATCCGTGCCCAGCAGGTACAAGCACGGCCGAGATCTGATACACCAGGAACCGGACGAAGAAGGGCTCTTCACGATCCAGTACCCGGACGAAAAGAGAAAGCTACCGGAAGCCTTCCGGTTCTTCCCGATGTTGCTGTACGACGACGAAACCGGCGAGGAGAGGTGCACCGCTTGCGGAATATGCGCCAGCGTTTGCCCCGCCCAGTGCATCTGGATCGAGCGTGCCAAGGATCCGAAGACCGGCAAGCCGAAACCAAAGCCGGCGGCCTTCTACGTCGACACGTCGCTGTGCATGTCCTGCGGCCTCTGTGCGGAATTCTGCCCGTTCGATTCGATCAAGATGGACAAAGACTACGAAAAAGCTTCCTACGACAGGTGGGATGATCTCTTGATAGACAAACAAAGGCTCTTGAAGCCGGTAAGCTACTACGCCGAGATCAGCCCGACGCAGTACAAAGCCGAAGAGGAAGCTAGAGCGGCGAAGAAAAAGAAGTAACGAAAGCGAAGCATGAAAAGAGGCCTTGACCAAGGCCTCTTTTTGCTTGTTGGGAATGCGAGATGCCAAATCCGCGGTTTCGCGGATCGACGTAGGTGCGTTTAGGTTACACTCTCGGCTTCACGTTGGCCTGAAGCCTTCGTGAGCAGAGGCTGTTGCACTACCGGACTAAACGACTACCGGACTAAGGACTACTGGACTAAGCGACTACCAGACTAAACGACGGAGGTGAACTATGGGAGTCAAACTTACGTGGTTCGGCCATGCTGCCTGGAAAATCGAGACGGAGAAATACACGATCTTGATCGATCCGTTCCTGAGCGAAAACCCTCTTTCGCCGGTAAAACCCGGAGACGTGAAAGCTGATTTCATCCTCGTCTCCCACGGGCACTGGGATCACGTGGGCGATACCCTGGAAATCGCATCCAAGAACGACGCCACCGTTGTGGCCAACTTCGAGGTCGGCTCCTGGCTCGAGGAGCATGGTGCCAAGAACGTCCACACCATGCACATCGGCGGTTCGCACGAGTTCCCCTTCGGCAAGGTCAAACTCACGGTGGCGCACCACGGTTCCCGGCTGGCGGACGGCAGTTACGGCGGCGATCCTGCCGGGTTCCTGGTAACCGTGGAAGGGAAGAAAATTTACTTCGCAGGCGATACCAGCCTCACCTACGACATGAAACTGCTCGAGGATGAAGGCGTGGAC
>JALWAP010000121.1 GCA_027016315.1 Anaerolineae bacterium
CGGTGGAATTCGTAGCCGTGAGCCATTCGATCCCAGACGGCGTGGGGCTTGCCATCGATACGCCGGTGGGGAGGGTATTCCATTCCGGCGACTTCAAGTTCGATTACACTCCGGTGCGGGGCTCCGGTCCTGACCTTTCGAGGATCGGGCAATTGGGAGAAGAAGGCATCAGGCTCTTGATGTCCGATTCCACAGGAGCGGAGAGGGCGGGGCTAACCCCGTCGGAGAAAGACATCGTCGAAACCTTCGATCGCATCTTCAGGGAAGCCAAAGGTCGCGTCATCGTGACGACGTTCGCTTCGCTCCTTTCCAGGATAGAACAGGTGGCGGAAGCAGCCCATCGCAACGGCAGGAAGGTCGCTCTGGTGGGTTACAGCATGCTGGAGAGCGTCAAAGTCGCACGAAGGCTTGGGTATCTCCACCTGCCGAAGGGCGTCCTGGTGAAGCTCGAGACCATCAAGAAGTACCCGCCGGAAAAGGTCGTGCTGATAGCCACCGGCGCCCAGGGGCAGCCGGAAGCTGCGCTCGCCAGGATCGCCCGGGGAGAGCATAGACAAATCGAACTGAAGCAAGGGGACACGGTGGTGATTTCGGCAACCCCGATCCCTGGCAACGAGGAAGAAGTGAGCCGGTTGATCAACCTGCTCTTCCGGAAAGGCGCAGAGGTGATCTACCCGCCGCTGGCGCCGGTGCACGTCTCCGGGCACGCGAGCCAGGAAGAGGAAAAGCTCCTCATCGCGCTCACCAAGCCGGAATTCTTCGTGCCCGTGCACGGCGAACTACGTCACCTGAAGGCACACGCCCGCCTTGCGAAATCGCTCGGGATGCCGGAGGATCACATCTTCGTGGTGGAAAACGGCACCGTGCTGGTGCTGGACGAAAACGGGCTGCGTGTGGAAGGCCGGGTTCCGGGTGGTTACATCTTCGTGGACGGCAGGGGCGTAGGAGACGTGGGAGCGCGGGTGCTGAAAGAGCGAGAGCAGCTTTCCCAACACGGCTATATCACCATCGCTTTCGCCTGGGATCCCAAGAAAAAGCAGCTTAAGCTCGGGCCCGCCATCGCCACCCATGGGTTTGCATGCCTTTCCCCCAGGGACAAACTCTACCGCGGAATCAAAAAGCAAACGATACAGGCCCTTTCCGGTCTCGGGAAGGACGCCAGCACCGAATCGATCAAAGCTGCGGTCAGGGAATCGGTATCCCAGTTCGTCTACCGGGAAACGGAGCGGAACCCGATCATCGATGTGGTGATCCTCAAATGATGGCATTGGAGAAAAGGTGTTAGACAAAGTCAGGCGCTGGTTTTCGAGGAGAATACCGCTCTTCTACAGGCTCTTGATCGCCAACAGCATCGTGCTGATACTGTGGGCGGTCTTCGGCACGTGGATAGTCATCCGCGCCGCGAGCAACGGGCATCTTCCACCCCATCTTTACATCGCGATGGTCGGGGGAGGGATAGTCGTCAGCACAGCGCTGAATTTCTTCGTCCTGAAACTCGCCCTGCGCCCCCTCGGCGAGATCCAGCGCGTGATCCAGAGAGTGGAAACCGGCGACATGAAAGCGCGGGTCGATACGGAGCAGATCGGCGACAGGGACCTGGCGCGCTTTTCGATCCTGTTCAACGAAATGCTGGACAGGCTCGAGCAGAACGCAGAGACGATCCAGCGGGACCGGGAGCAACTCCGAAGAATGGCGCTGGCGGTTCTAAACGCACAGGAAGAAGAGCGCCGAAGGCTCGCCAGGGAATTGCACGACCAGACCTCCCAGGCGCTCAGCATCATGCTGGTCGGGATAGACACGGGGCTGAAGGAAATGCCGCCGAGCATAGCGGAAGGGCATCAACAGCTCCAGTTCCTGAAAAAAGTGGCAACCCAGACCCTGGAAGAACTCCGGGCGCTCAGCCGCAACCTCCATCCAACCGTCCTCGACGACCTCGGCCTGCTTCCGGCGGTTCGATGGTACGCCAGGAACACGCTGGAAAAGGCTGGCGTCAGGGTGGAGATCGAGGCGTCCGGGCTCGACGACCGATTGCCGCCGGAGATCGAGACAGCCGTCTTCAGGATCGTCCAGGAGAGCTTGAGCAACGTGCTTCGGCACGCGGATGCGAAGAACGTGAGCGTTCGGCTTTCGAGGGAGGATTCCAGGATATTCCTGGAAGTCCAGGACGATGGCAAAGGGTTCGACGTGCAGGAAATTCGTTCCTCACGAACCCGAAACCTGGGCATCGTCGGAATGGAGGAGCGGGCAACCCTGCTCGGAGGCAGGTTCGAGATAACATCGGAAGAAGGAAAAGGAACGAAAGTGTCCGTGGAGATACCTTTGCAGTGGAGCGAAAATGGGTAAAGTCAGGATACTGCTAGCCGACGACCACACGATCCTCCGTGAGGGGATCAAGGTGCTGTTGAACCGAGAACGTGACATGGAGATAGTCGCCGAGGCTGAGGACGGCGCTCAGGCGTTGGAGAAGGTCAGGACTGCGAAGCCCGACGTGGTCGTGATGGACATCTCCATGCCCAAAATCGGCGGCCTCGAGGTCACCAGGGAGATTACGGAAACGTTCCCGGACGTGAAAGTCGTGATCTTGACCATGCACGACAACGAAGAATACCTGGTGCAAGCGCTGAAATCCGGTGCCAAAGGATACGTGCTCAAGGAGGCAGCCGCCACGGATCTGGCCGAGGCGATCCGGGCAGTGGTTCGCGGCGACGCATACCTGTACCCCGCCGTGGCCCGAAAGCTGGTCGACGATTACGTCAACCGCGTGCGTACCATAAAAACCGCATCCGAATCGCTGACGCCCAGAGAGCGAGAGGTCCTAAAGCTGGTGGCGGAAGGACACACCAACAAGGAGATCGCCGACTACCTCGGAATCAGCGTGAAAACGGTGGAGAACCACAGGGCGAACCTGATGAGGAAGCTCGACCTGCACGACAGAACCGAACTGGCGAGATACGCAATCAAAATTGGACTGGTGGAGGCATAATGGAAGGCCGCAGAGTCTCTGAATCCCGAACCGTCACGACCCATCTCATGATGCCGAGCGATGCAAACCCGTTGGGGAACGTACATGGCGGCATCATCATGAAACTGGTGGACGAGGCGGGTGGCATCGCCGCCTCTCGGCACGCCAGGAGGACGACGGTCACCGTCGCAATCGATTCGATGTCGTTCTTGAAGCCGGTCTACGTCGGGTCGCTGGTGATTTGCGATGCACGCGTGACCTACGTTGGGCGCACATCCATGGAAGTCCAGGTCTGCGTC
>JALWAP010000122.1 GCA_027016315.1 Anaerolineae bacterium
TTCGCGGCACGCAGATTCGAGCCTGTCAGGCATTGCGCTTTCCGGGCTTGCATCTCTCTGGAGACGAATTCGGACATGCCACGGCTTTCGCACTCTCTGCGTCGTTCCGCATCGAGGGGGTAGGAGGGCGGTATGAGGCGTTACGCCAATGCAAAGGGCGCAAGGACGAGAGCGAGACGCAAAAACTCTTCGAAATTCTTTGCGCCTTAGGCAGCTTTGCGTCTTGGCAATCCTTTCCACTCTCTCCCGATGGGTTTTCCCTGTTTGAGCAGCACCGTGTGCTGGAGTCGATTCCTGTGATGTCTGAACCTCAATCCCAAAGATGACAAACCGGGCAGAGAAGTGTTACAATTTGGTTGCTCAGACTGACCGATTTCGAATCAATCTGGAGGTGCAGATGTCAGACATCAGACCTTTGAGAGGGCTCAGGCCGAAGCCGGAGCTTGCACCGAAAGTCGCCAGCCTTCCCTACGACGTGATGAACACCGAAGAAGCCAGGGAAATGGCCGACGGCAATCCATATTCCTTCCTTCACGTCATCCGTGCCGAGATCGATTTCGACCACGACATCGACCCCCACAGCGACGAGGTCTATCGCAAGGGCGCCGAAAACCTCCGCCGGATGGTGGAGGAGGGCGTGCTGTTCCAGGACGAAAAGCCCTGCTTCTACGTGTACCAGCTCGTGATGGGAGAGCACAGGCAGCGGGGCATCGTTGCCGGGGCCAGCGTGGAGGAGTACGAAAAAGGGCTCATCAAGAAGCACGAGCACACCAAGCCGGACAAAGAAGACGACCGCACCCGGCACATCAACACCCTTAATGCCCAGACGGGGCCTGTGATGCTGGCGTACAAAGCCCGCAGTGAGATCGACGAGTTCGTGGATTCCATCTGCGAAAGCCGGAAGCCGGAGTACGATTTCGTGGGGCCGGGCGGCGTGGAGCACACGCTGTGGCCCGTGTGCGATGAGGGGTTGGTGGCTAAGCTGCGGGAGCTCTTCGCCGATGTGGATGCTCTCTACATCACCGACGGGCACCACCGGAGCGCTGCCGCGGCGCGGGTGGCAAGGGAGCGCCGGGCTGCAAACCCGAACCACACCGGCGACGAGCCGTACAATTTCTTCCTGTCGGTCATTTTCCCCCACGACCAGCTCCAGATTCTGGGCTACCACCGGGTGGTGAAAGACCTGAACGGCCTCTCGCCGGAGGAATTCATGGCGAAAGTGGCGGAGAAGTTCGACGTGGAGCCCACGGATTCGCCGGAGCCGGATGCACCGCATCGGTTCGGGATGTTCCTGGACGGCAGGTGGTACCGTCTGACGGCAAAACCGGGCACGTTCCCGGAGGACGATCCGGTTAGGAGCCTGGACGTGTCGGTTTTGCAGGAGAACCTGCTGGCGCCGATCCTCGGCATCACCGATCCCCGCACCGACAAGCGGATCGATTTCGTGGGTGGCATACGCGGCATCGGGGAACTGGAGCGGCGCTGCCGCGAGGACATGCGGCTGGCATTTGCGCTCTACCCGACAACCATCGAGCAGCTCATGACCATCGCCGACGCCGGAGCCATCATGCCGCCGAAGTCCACCTGGTTCGAGCCGAAGCTCCTCTCCGGCTTGGTAGTTCACACATTGCGGGAGGGAGACTAACGCAAAGACGCAGAGATACGTAAGACGCAAAGGGTTTTAAACCATTTTTTTCTTTGCGCCTTTGCTTCCTTGCGTCTTTGCGTTTCAGAAAACCGATGTGCGTCAGAAGACTTTCACGAGGAGGTGACGAATGCTGATACTGATTTCCGATGCGCTGGATGAATCGCTGCCGAAGAAGCTGGCACGCTTTGGGGAGGTGACGGACGACAAAGGCCGTCTCCCGGAAGCGGACGTGGTGATCGTCCGGAGCAAGACCAAGTGCACGAAGGAATGGATCGATCAGGCGAAGAACCTGAAACTCATCATCCGAGGTGGCGTGGGGTTGGACAACGTCGACCTGGAATACGCCAAGGAGAAAGGCGTAATCGTCCGGAACACGCCGAAAGCCTCCGGGATCGCCGTGGCGGAGCTGGCCTTCGGGCTGATGCTGGCGGCGGCAAGCCACATCATCCCGGCGCACGAGGGGATGAAGGAAGGCAAGTGGCTCAAGAAGCAGCTCAAGCGCTCCGAGCTCTACGGCAAGACCCTTTGCCTGGTGGGAATGGGCAACATCGCCACGGAGGTGGCGAGGCGGGCCAGGGCGTTTGGAATGAACGTGGTCGCCTACCGGCGCTCCGGCAAGCCCAGCGACTTCGCCGACGTGAAGCCAACCCTGGAAGAAGCACTGAGGGACGCCGATTACGTCTCCCTGCACCTGCCTCTGACCGACGAGACCCGTGGGCTGAGCGACGCGTCGGCCATCGAGGCAATGAAAGACGGGGCCGTGTTGATCAACACGGGCCGCGCCGGCACGGTGGACGCGGAGGCGGTGAAAGCGGCGCTGGAAAGCGGCAAGCTGCGGGCTTACGCCACCGATGTGTGGCCCAGCGACCCGCCGCCGGAGGACTACCCGCTGCTCCACGCTCCCAACGTCATCATGACGCCGCACATCGGGGCGAACACGAAAGAGAACCAACTGAGGATCGGCGACGAGATCGTCAGCATAATTCAGGAATACGTCAACGGAGGTGTTCTATGACCAGGAAGATCAATTTCGGGGCTGGCCCGGCGACGCTGCCGTTGCCGGTGTTGGAGCAAATCAAGGAAGATTTCGTGGACTACAAAGGGATGGGGCTTTCCATCGTGGAGATGAGCCACCGCAGCAAGACCTACGACGAAATCCACCACGAGGCGATGGCGCTGGTCTCCGAGCTGCTGGGGCTTCCCGACAACTACAAAGTCCTCTTCCTCCAGGGCGGCGCCACGCTGCAGTTCGCCATGATCCCCATGAACCTGCTTCAGGGGAAGCGGAGCTGCGATTTCACCATCACCGGGCGGTGGGCCAGCAAGGCTTACGACGACGCGGTCAAGTTCGGCAAGGTCAACGTCCTGTACGACGGCAAGGAAAACGGCTACACCGAGCTCCCCGATCCCAAGTCGCTGAAAGTGAGCCCGGACGCCGAGTACCTGCACATCACGTCCAACGAGACCATCGGCGGCATCCAGTGGCACGACTGGCCCGACACGGGCGGCGTCCCCATCGTGGCGGACATGTCCAGCGACATCATGAGCCGGAGGATTCCGGTGGAGAAGTTTGGGCTGATCTACGCGGGCGCGCAGAAGAACCT
>JALWAP010000123.1 GCA_027016315.1 Anaerolineae bacterium
GAGCATATTCTATTGTGAAAAATCACCGAAGCAACGAAATCGCCTGATTCAGATCGACTTTCACGCCCGGACCCATGCTGGGAGCCAGCGTCAATCGCCTGATGTACTGCCCCTTGGCACCGCTCGGTTTGGCCTTCAGGATGGCATCCAGAACGGCCAGGAAGTTCTCTTTCAGAGCGTCGTCAGGGAACGAAACTTTGCCGATGGCAACGTGTACGTTCCCGGTTCGGTCGAGGCGGTATTCCACACGCCCCTGCCTCGCCTCTTTGATGGCCTGCGGCAGGAAATCGGGCTGAACCACCGTCCCGGCCTTAGGGCTCGGCATGAGTCCCCTGGGGCCGAGGATACGTCCCAACCTACCGACTTTCCCCATCATCTGCGGCACGGCGAAAGCGACATCGAAATCGAGCCACCCTTCCTGAATCTTCTTGACGTACTCGTCACCGCCCACGTAGTCCGCGCCTGCTTCTTCGGCGATCTTGGCCGCCTCGCCCTCGGCGAAAACCAGGATCTTGATCTTCTTCCCGGTTCCCCTGGGCAGAACCACGGCGCCCCTGATCTGCTGATCCGCTTTCCTCGGATCCAACCCCATCCGAAAATGGGCCTCCACGGTTGCATCGAAGTTAGCGTAAGAGACATCTTTGACGAGCTTGATCGCCTCGTCTACCGGATAGTACCGGGTCGGGTCTACCTTCTTTGCAGCCTCTAAATACTTCTTTCCTCTCTTAGGCATCGAAACAAATCCTCCTTATGGTGATATCGGACTTACCGTCCTCCCATACAGGCAGGTCAGTCTACCACGGTAATTCCCATGCTCCTGGCTGTGCCTTCGATAATCTTCATCGCCGCCTCAATGGAATTGGCGTTGAGATCTTTCATCTTCGTTTCCGCAATCTCCCGTACCTGATCTTTGGTGACCTTGCCAACCTTCACCCGATTCGGCTCGGAAGATCCCTTTTCCACCCCAGCCGCTTTTTTCAGCAACTCGGAAGCCGGGGGAGTCTTCAGGACATAAGTGAAGCTCATGTCCTGGTAAATGGTGATCTCCACAGGGACGATAGACCCTGCCATGTTGGCGGTTCTTGCGTTGTAATCCTTGCAGAACGCCATGATGTTGACCCCATGCTGGCCCAACGCAGGGCCGACAGGGGGAGCAGGCGTCGCCTTCCCTGCCGGGAGTTGCAGCTTGACTATAGCTTTGACCTTTTTTGCCATCAAATCCTCCTAAATCCGCTCGATCTGCAGAAGGTCTACTTCCACAGGAGTTTCTCTGTTGAAGAAGGAAACAAGCACCCGGGCCTTGCCTTTGTCGGCGTATATCTCGTCGACCGTGCCAGAGAATTCGGCGAACGGCCCTTCCGTAATCCGGACCTTGTCCCCAACTTTGATGCTGACCTGGAACACCGGCTCTTCTGCCTCGAGCCGCTTCATTATCTTGTCGACTTCTTCCTGGGAAAGCGGAGAAGGCTTGTTCCCCATCCCGACGAACCCGGTGACGCCGGGAGTATTTCTGACGACGTACCACGACTCCTCAGTGAGGATCATATCGACCAAAATGTACCCCGGGAATATTCGCCTTTCGACGACCCGTTTTTTGCCGTCCTTAAACTCGATTGCCTCTTCGGTGGGGACTACCACGTTGAAGATGTAGTCCTCCATCTTCATGGCCTTTATGCGGCTTTCCAGGTTTTTCTTGACTTTGCCTTCGTACCCGGAGTAGCAATGGATGACATACCACTTGCGCCTCGGGTCTCTTTCCTCTTCCTGCTCCTGCTCTTCCCCACCTTCAGGTGCCTCAGCAGTGGCTTCAGGCGCGTTTTCTTCATTGGACACAGGCTCAGGAGCGCGAGCACCCTCCCGTTCCGCTTCTTCAGGAGCAATTGGTTCCCCCTGGAGCGTCAACTCCTCTCTTTCCTCTACCTTTTCCTGAGCCTTCTCGTCAGACATATTTGCTCCCTTAAGAAACAAGCAATGACACTATCTTGGTAAAGATGTAATCCACGAAACCAAGGTACGCCGCCATCCCAACGGTCACGACCAACACCACCACCGTCAGGTTGAAGGTTTCCTTCCGGGAAGGCCACGTGACCTTTCTCAGCTCCGCCCTGGTTTCTTTGAAATACCTGATTATGGCGTTTTCTTTCTTGGATTTCTTAGCCGCTTTGCTCTTGGAACCCTTTGCCACTCTATCCCTCCGTTTCCCATACGGTTCAAGACACCGACCCGGGCGAGCCAGATCGGTGTCTTGAACTGCTGGAGGCAGGCGAGGCAGGACTCGAACCCGCAACCTACGGTTTTGGAGACCGTTGCTCTACCAATTGAGCTACTCGCCTTCGCCAGCCAGGTCGATAGTTACTTGACCTCTCTGTGCAACGTGTGCTTACGGCACCTGGGGCAGTATTTCATCAGCTCCAGACGCCCCGGATCGTTCCGTCGGTTCTTTTCCGTCAGGTAATTCTGCTCCTTGCACTCTGTGCAGGCCAGTGTTACGAGCATCCTGACCGCTTTCTTACCCTTAGCCACGATATCCTCCGGTAAAACGCGGCGGCGTTATGCCGCCGCGTTGCTGAATCGAAATTACTCTATGATCTTGGTGATGACGCCAGCACCGACGGTGTGTCCACCTTCTCGTATTGCAAACCGCTGCCCTTCTTCCAACGCCACCGCCGCTATCAGCTTCACCTTCAGGTTCACGTTGTCCCCAGGCATCACCATCTCTACCCCTTCCGGCAACTCTATCTCCCCTGTCACATCCATCGTCCTGATGTAAAACTGCGGCCGGTACCCATTGAAGAACGGCGTATGCCTTCCACCCTCTTCCTTCTTCAACACATACACCTCTCCCATGAACACCTTGTGCGGCGTGATCGTCCCAGGCGCTGCCAATACCTGCCCTCGCTCTACCTCGTCCCGCTCAATGCCTCGCAACAGACAACCCACGTTGTCCCCTGCTATCCCTTCGTCCAGCACCTTACGGAACATCTCTACCCCAGTAACCACCGTCTTCCGCGTCGGCTTCAACCCTACTATCTCTACCTCATCACCTACCTTGACGCGCCCTCGCTCTATCCTTCCAGTAACCACCGTCCCTCTACCTTTGATCCCAAACACATCCTCTATCGGCATCAGGAACGGCTTGTCTACATCCCTCACCGGCGTCGGTATGTACTCGTCTACCGCATGCATCAAATCCCATATCGGCTTGTACTCAGGAGCATCCGGATCCGTGCTGCTGCTCTGCAACGCCTGCA
>JALWAP010000124.1 GCA_027016315.1 Anaerolineae bacterium
TTCCGTTTGAGCCTCGCCAACGCTTCCGGCTCGTATTCTGGTGCGACGATCACCTCGATGAAGAGCCCCTTCATGGCCTCCGCTGTGTCCAGGTCGAGGGGGCGATTGACGGCGATCACGGAGCCGAAAGCGGATACCGGGTCGGAGTCGAGCGCAGCGCGGTATGCCTCTACCAGCGATTGAGCGGAGGCCACGCCGCACGGGTTGGCGTGTTTCGTTATCACCACGGTCGGCTCGTCGAAATCCTGTATTGCGTTCCACGCGCCGTCCATGTCCCGCCAGTTGTTGTAGCTCATCTCTTTGCCATGGAGCTGCACGAAAGCCGGTTTTGCTCCATCTGGCAGATACAACGCCGCCTGCTGGTGCGGGTTTTCGCCGTACCTGAGGGTCTGGACTTTCCGAAGGGATGCAAGCGCTACCGTTGGCAGCGGGTCGTCTTCCACGCTTTTTGCTAGGTAGTTGGCGATGGCCACGTCGTAAGATGCGGTGTGGCGGAACGCTTTCAGGGCGAGGGCACGCCGTTGTTCCGGCGTTTGGCCTTCTCTCAATTGAGAAAGCACCTTGCTGTAATCATCGGGATCGCAGACCACGGTCACGCGCTCGAAATTCTTAGCCGCGGCACGCAGCAACGCCACGCCGCCGATGTCGATTTGTTCCACCGCTTTCTCTTCCGTTACGTCAGGGGCGGATACCGTCTCTCGGAACGGGTACAGGTTCACCACCACGACATCCACCGGACGGATGCCGAGGGATTCGAGCTGTGAGGAGTGCTCTTCCGTGCCTCTGGCGAGAATTCCTCCATGAACCACAGGGTGCAGAGTCTTGACCCTGCCGCCGAGTATTTCCGGGAAACCCGTGGCGTCGCTGACCTCTGTGACCTCCAGGCCGGATTCACGGAGTACCTTGGCCGTGCCGCCGCTGGCCAGAATCGGATACCCAAGTTCGATCAGCCCTTTGGCGAACTCCGGAAGTCCTCGCTTGTCTGAAACCGATATCAACGCCCATCCCTTTTCTTTCACTATTTTCCTCCTTGAAGGCGAAATTTTCACTTTTGTTTCATTTTCAGGTAGATGGTCAGCGATTGTTCATCGCTTTCGACTCCGGTAGGAACCAGCCCGGTCTGCTTTATCCGGGAATTGAGCTGAGAGTCTATCTCCTTTTCTGCTGCCCCGAGCATCTGCCCGAGCGGCCCGGCGAGCATACCACGCTGCACCGGCAGGCGACCGAGTTTGATGCTCTCGACTTTGACCAAAAGCCTGTCGCCCGATACTGAGACGCTCGAGTCCAGCTGAACCATGACTTTCCCTCCCTGTACCTGAGAGACGATGCCAAGGATGCTCCCGACGATCCCTTTGCTGCCGAGGCCTTTCGGTATCTTCGCCTGGATCGTCACCAGGATGGTGCGGTGCGGTTTGACGTCCAGGGAACTGGACTCGACGTAATTCGAGAACTGGCGGGAAAGCACGTCGGATAGCTGACGGTTGAGATACGGTTCGTAAACCTTAACCTCGACGTCGGGCACGCCGGGTGCTACCTTTTTCGGTGTTTGCAGCCTGGGTTTCATCGCCACCAGCAGGATCACGATCCCGACCACTCCTACGGCGATCCCGATCAGAACCAGCAAGCATCCTTTCATCCTGAATACACCTCCGAATCACCATCTATTGTGATGTGGATTGCACGCGCCAAGGGAGAAGAGGCGGGTTTTTGCCTGGCTTAGCGTCGGCTGGTACTTGAGCGCAAGCCTGTATTCTGCAATTGCCTCCTCCTTTTGCCCGAGTCCCAACAGCGCGTCTCCCCTGGCCAAATGCACCTCCGCTATCGAAGGCGCTTGTTCGATCACTTTGGATGAGATCTCGAGTACCTCCCGGTAGCGTCCGGTGCGGTTGAAAGCCCACAGCGCTTCGTACTGGTACCAGAAAAACCTTTTCGGCAGGCCGAGTTCGAGGGCTTTTTCGAAAGCGCTGGCAGCCTCCGGCATTTTGCCTTCCAGAAAATACGCCCGCCCCAGGTTGTACCACGCAAATGCATCCTCTGGATGTTCTTTCACTGCGATCGAAGCGTGCTCGAGGGCCGCTTTCTTCATCAGATCTTCGTCCCAGTGGTCTCCAACGATCGCTGCGACGGTTTTCTCCCTGGAGGGTGGGTAGACTACGATGTATTCGAACAGAAATGGCTCCCACAGCTTTTCGAACTCCTCCTTGGAGCATGAAATCCATTGCCCTCGATAGGAGTCGTCACAGATCAGCATCTTTCCGCTTCCCCGGTATCCGACCACGATCCGGAAATGGGCTATGTCCGAGTCCTCCTTGAGCCATTGCCGCACCATGACCGGAAATCCCGCGCTTACGAGCCCCGTGATTGTGCGGACGTCTCCGTCGACCAGGTATTTTGCGCCGAATCCGGCCTCTCTCGCGTACTGCACGATTTCGTCAGGTCTGACGGATTTGTCTTCCCGATTCGGACGCAGCACTTCTGCCACTTGCTTTTGCGTTACCTGCTTCCCGAAATATCGAAGGATCATGGCCACGGAGGCTGGGCCGCAGTTGTTTTTCGTCTGGAACATGAACGGGAACCTCCAGAGCCGTGCGCTGGGTGCAGCCGTCGGTGGAGGCGCGGTTGGAGAAGGTGTTGCCGTCGGCGTCCTGGTGGGCGTGGAAGTCGGGGTCGCAGTTGGCGTGGGGGTTGGCGTAGAGTACGAACGCGGTGCTTTTGCGATGGCGGTTGTCGCAGTTGGGTGGGGAGAAAGGTTCCCAGTTGCTCCAGATGGAGAAGCACATGAGGAAAGCATCAAAGCGACACCGAGGATGAGCAATGTGACGATTCTACGCACCGACTCCTCCACGCTTCACTTTTTCGATTTCCTCTTCCGCCCGCACGCGGAATCGCTGGAAGTGGACCGATGGGACTTTCAGGTTCAGCACATCTATGCGCTTGTTCAGCTCGGCGACGGTCGTGCGGAACGCTTCTTTCGCTTCTTTCCACGATATCTCCGCCCCTTTTGCATTTTTCGGTTCTTCACGAACCCATTGGACATACAGCGACCATGCCCGTCTCAGCTCTTCGCGCGCTCTTTGCAGTTCCGCTCGGATCTCCTTGTCCTCTTCGATCCAATCCAAGCTGTATCCTGCGTTCTGCAGGAGCTTCCACGCTGCTTCCAGAGTCGGGTCGGCGAAAGGGTTCCACGAAAGGGACAGAGGCTTTCCTTTTCCTGGGAGGTTGTCGAAATCGCCGCGGGCCATCGCCTCCTGGATGCGCTGTTCTGCCAGCGAACTCCACTTTTTCAGGGGGTCGGACCCTTCCTGGTCTTTCTTTTCCACGGTAACCCTGCCACGAAAGAAGTGCAAGTAGATGATAGCACAGGTGAAATGTTGAAACCAAATCGTGTTTGGAGAAGCTGATTGGCCGTTTTTGGGCCAGGGTTGTCTTAGATTTCGAACACGGTGCCTGCCTGGCACGGGAATGCTTTTCCCCGGAACCGGTTTATGAACCTTGCCATGACCATGATGCCTGTGCAATGGGAGAGGCCGATGCGATCCACTTTTTCCAGCACCGTCTCGGTAGCGGCGAGCCGTTCGTCGGAAGCGGTGGCGAGGTGTGTGCCTCCCAAGACAGCCACCACTTTGCCTCCGAAGGTTTTCTCCACATGGCGAATCGTGTTCATCAATCCGGCGTGGCAGCAGCCCAGGAGCAAAACGAGCCCTTTGTTTGTGCTTATCACCAGGCTCATGTCGTCCAGCAGAGAGTCCTGCCGCACGTTGCCGTCGGTGCCAAGTACCACGAGCCTTCTGTCGCCGGTGGATTCGAGCGGCTCTTCTCGCGGGACCTCGCCGGTGGTGAAGACGCCGGGTATGACTTCCTGCGGCTTCCTGCTCAGCGACCAGGAAGCCCCGAGGCTCTCCAGGTAGCTCTTTCCAAACGGGATGCCGATCAATTTGAGGCTTCCATCCTGCCTCATGCTGAACCGTTCCTCGAACACGTCCGGGTGAGCGTAGATCGTTTTTGGCCCGGTCAGCGCCAGGGCTTTTTCGAGCCCACCCGTGTGGTCGTAGTGCCCATGGCTCAGTACGATAGCATCTATGTCGCTGATGTCGAGGTCGAGCTCTTTTAGATTGTGTTCGAGCACATCGCCGCTTTGTCCTGTGTCAAACAGAACCTTGCCAGCTTTGGTCTCCACGAGCATGGAAACGCCGTGTTCTCCCCAAAGCCTGGTGCTTAGACGAACGCTATTCTCAACCACACAGGTCACTTTGAATTTCATCGTAGCCTCCGAGGGTTGGTCAATTGTTCTGTGATTTTCCCTGCCTGCGCTCTTCTTCCATCTCCTGCCTGCACCTGGCGCAGTAGCCGTAGATTTCAACATGGGTGGAAACTACTTCGAACCCTGGTAGCGAACTGAGATCGGCTTTTGGCTCTGTGACGAGCGGAACGTCCTGAACCGCCCCACATCGCAGGCAGATAGCGTTCGCGTGTGGTGTCGGGTCTGTTTCGTAGCGAATTGCGCCCTCGGTCCGCTTGATTTCCACCAGAAGCCCGAGTCTGGTCATCGTCCCGAGCGTGTTGTACACGGTGGCCCTGGAGACGTAGGGGAAACGCTTCTTGACTTCCTCATATACTTCTTGGGCTGTAGGATGGGAGCGGGTGCTTTCCAGGTATTCGAGTATGGCGTCACGCTGCGGTGTAAGCCGCATGCCATGTTCTTTCAAGCTCTTTTTCCACTGTGTTATCGTCTTCCCCAAATTCTATCCCTCCGATCTGACTGTCAAGAATCCACTTAATTTTAGATTCCGTCTAATTGTTTCATAAACGGTTTTTTTTGTCAAATCGTGTTGGCAGGCGCACCTGGGCTAGTTCCGATGTATTACCCGTTCTGGGAGGTAAAATCGACTAAAACTTGTTGGCTTTTGCTCTTATGGATGCGGGATTGATTGGAGAGTAGTGGTCTTTTATACTATATAGCGTGTAGCACGCGAAATAGACGATATAGGTATAGATTTGACGAATGACCGGCCGTATGATAGTTTCTGTTGCAGTCGACGCTGGTTGAATCTTTCGTTATAGTGGCCAATTCCGTTCACTTGTAACGGAACGGCGGAGCTTGCGTGCTCATCTCAAATCTGGTAAATCCATGGTCTGGTAGTAGGCCTCAAACTTGGAAAGAAAAATATACACCTGCAAGTTCTTTTGTGTGTGGCATGGGGTCGGTTCGGTAGACTACCTGGTAGGCAAGGGACTTCCTTATAAAGGAGGAAATGGAGAGTGATCTATGATGAACCCAAGAAATCGTTGGCCTGATAGCAAGGAATTCTGGCGGAACAAACGTGTTATAGTCACGGGAGGGTCGGGTTTTCTTGGTTCTTTTGTGGTTGATAAGTTGCGTAGACGAGGAGTCTCTGAGATTTTTGTTCCTCGAAGTAGAGATTACGATCTGAGGAGCGTAAGTGCGGTCCGGAGATTGCTGAAAGATACCTCGGCAGGTGGGAAAGCCGCGGACATCATTATACATTTGGCAGCACGCGTAGGAGGTATTGGAGCCAATAGAGCACACCCCGCCGAATTCTTCTATGATAACTTGATGATGGGAGTTCAACTGTTTCATGAGGCTTGGAAGATGGGAGTTGGGAAGTTTGTGGCTATTGGCACAGTGTGCTCTTATCCGAAATATACTCCCGTCCCGTTCAAGGAGGAATATTTATGGAATGGATACCCTGAGGAAACAAACGCTCCCTATGGCTTGGCCAAAAAGATGCTCTTAGTTCAGTCGCAAGCGTATCGTAAGCAGTACGGGTTTAACTCGATTTTCTTACTGCCGGTGAACTTATACGGACCTGGAGATAATTTCGATTTAGAGTCGTCTCACGTTATCCCTGCCTTGATTCGAAAATGTGTTGAGGCGAAGGAGCGAGGGGATGACCATATCGTGGCATGGGGTGATGGTTCGCCTACAAGGGAGTTTCTATACGTGGATGATGCAGCTGAAGGAATTTTGCTTGCTACCGAGCGTTACAACAGCAGCGAGCCTGTAAATCTGGGTAGTAATTTTGAGATCAGCATTAAAGAATTGTTGGGAATAATTGCTCGCCTAACAGGCTTCAAAGGAAAGATCTTGTGGGATACTTCAAAACCAAATGGACAGCCGCGTAGGAAATTGGATGTTTCGCGCGCAAAGGAATGGTTTGGTTTTGAGGCGACTACTTCCTTTGAAGATGGTTTGAAGCGAACAATCGATTGGTACCTCGCCCTGAACAAAAACAAATAGTTGAGTTTTGAAGTTCAATCCGGTTTCGGGAATTTGACTCTATGAGTTTGTTTTGTAATAATTGAAGGTGAGGGTATAGTATCATCTGAATACATTGTTTAATAAGCCGATCAGGTCTTCTTGCCTACTACAGAGTCATCATCGGAAGAAAAATCAACAATGGTTGAAAATTTAAGATATTAGACGAAAAATGTCTTTAAAGGGATAAGGGGTCGGCGTAAAGGTCGACCTCCATATGTTAACGTGCCATCTGTTGTATGGTTGTGGTTTAGAGGTCTGAAAGGAGGTGGTGCCTACTGTATCGAATTCATTGGTCGGGTGAGATCTTCCGGTAAGTGTTATGAAAGTTTTTGGTGATCGTGCTATTTTTAAACCTTGGTAATCCGTCTTTTCTTGTGGAAGGAGGGGAGACAAATGTACCGTAAAAGGTTACTCCGTGTAGTTGGTTTGTTCGTCGTGTTTAGTATGGTGCTAGGTGTCTTCGCACCCGCTTTCGCTAGTCTTCCTCTGGATTCTTCGTCAACTCCGAAACATATTGTGACACGACCGCATAATCAAGGTGGTCCCTTGTATGTGGTCTATCCGGATCGACACGATTTGTCCGCACCGTTGATCTCGATGAAAGGGCGTCCATTAACCCCTAAGGAAAAGGAGGAGCGAGCCAAAATTCACGAGATCCGATTGCATCCGCTCCCCAAAGCGCTCAAAGCAGCTAACCAGAGCGGGCATGGTAGCGACCCGAATCTGGTTCAAAGCTCTATGAACCCATCGGGTCCGGCAATGCCGGCGCCTGCTGCTTCGTTTGATGGCATATACAACACTTACCATGTGTTGCCCCCGGATACCAATGGTGATATCGGATATGACCCAGATACGGGAAAGAAGTATTACTTCCAGATTGTGAATCTAGGTTATGCTGTCTGGGATGTGACTGATCCTTCCAGCCCTACTCAGGTGATCACCCCTACTCTCAACAATGAGATGTGGAACGGGTTTGGTGGGATCTGCGAAAGCAACAATGACGGTGATCCAATTGTTCTCTTTGACCATCTGGCGAACCGATGGCTGTTTAGCCAATTCGCGCTTGATTTTGACAACAACAAGTTCTATCAATGCATTGCTGTCTCTGCTAGTGCTGATCCGACGGGCAGCTGGTACCGCTATTCATACCAGATCCCCAGCGACTTGATGAACGATTATCCTAAGTTCGGGGTATGGCCGGATGCTTACTACATGACTGCCAATCAGTTCGACCTCAATAACAATGGGGCTTGGGCTGGTGCCGGCGTGTTTGCTTTTGAGCGATCTGCGATGCTTACCGGCGATAATGCACGTATGATTTACATTAACGTCGGAGACAAGAATCTGAATTATGGCGGCATGTTACCCGCCGACTTGGATGGTGCCGCTCCGCCTGAGGGAACGCCGGGTTACTTTGTTGAATGGGATGATAGCTCCTGGCTGAACGACCCGCAGGATACTCTGCGCATTTGGGAATTTCACATTAACTGGGACGATCCTTCTAGTTCTACTTTTGGGGCAAATTCGTCTTACGATCCAAACTACATGGTGGCAACCGGTGACGTGGATCCGAACATGTGTGGATACTCCCGCAACTGTATCCCGCAGCCGGGCGGCACTCCGTTGGACGCGATCTCTGACCGGTTGATGTACCGCCTTGCTTTCCGTGTTTGGGATGATGGTACTTTCTCCATGGTCTCCAACCACACGGTGGATGTGGACGGCAGTGATCACGCTGGCATCCACTGGTTTGAACTGAAGTGGGATGGTTCCACTTGGTCAATGGCGCAGGAAGGAGTTTATGCACCTGATGACAACCATCGCTGGATGGGAAGCATTGCGATGGATTCTTCTCGCGATATGGCGCTTGGTTATTCTGTGTCCAGCACAAGCGTATATCCTTCCGTGTACTTTACTGGCCGTCTGGCTGGAGATCCCCTCGGACACATGGGTATGGGGCCTGAAGGCGTGTTTGTCTCAGGTGGTGGCTCTCAAGGTAGTAGCTACGGACGTTGGGGCGACTACAGCATGATGGGCGTTGACCCGCAAGATGGTTGTACTTTCTGGTATACCCAAGAGTATTACCCGGCCGATAGCAGTGCCACTTGGTACACTCGCATCGGTGCCTTCAAGTTCCCTACCTGCACTGCCGGGCCTAAGGGTGCATTGGAGGGCAACGTAACCGACTCCAGTAGCGGCAACGGCATTGCAGAGGCAACGGTGGAAATCTCGGATCTTGGGGTTAGTACAGTAACGGATTCGAGTGGCCATTACAGTTTTGCTTCGGTGCCCGTGGGGACGTACACAGTTACTGTGAGCGCTTTCGGGTACGCACAGGGTTCTGCATCAGTGACCATAAACCAGGACGAAACGTCCACCCAGGATTTTGCTCTGAACCCATTGCCGAGACACAACATCACATTTACCGTCAAGGACAACAATACCCACTGGCCGCTGTATGCTCGAATCGAGGTGAACGGTGATCCCGAAGGTCCCTTCTTCACCGATCCTCTTACCGGTCAAGCAGTGGTGTCTGTACCCGACGGGACGTACGTGGTGAACGTACATGCAATGACCGGAGGATACATCGACGGCAACGATACGCAGACTATCTCCGGCGACGTTGACTGGGACTTCTACTTGGATCCCGACCTGGACTCCTGTAGCGCACCGGGATACGGGTTTGTCTCCGGCTTTTCGGAAGATTTCGAGAACTGGCCACTCACTGGCTGGACTATCGTAGATAACGTATCTGATGGTGGGTTAGTATGGGAGAGCAACACCGCCTATGGGGATGGTAACTATACCGGTGGCGCTGGCATGGCAGCCGATGTCAACAGCGATGCTAATGGTGGTGTTCCCTATGATACCGAGATGGTCAGCCCGGTGATCGATGTATCCAGTCTGCCAGGCCTTACTTTGCGCTACAAGGCCAACTACCAGGAATATAGTGGCGATGAGGCGCTGGATTTGGACATCAGCACCGATGGAGGAGCCACTTGGTCCACCCTTTTGCACTGGACGGAGGATCACGGCGCACTCTACGGATTGCCCGGTGAGGATGTGAGCCTGGATCTCGCCAACGCGGTCGGTACTGCCACATCCTTCCAATTGCGCTGGCATTACTATACCTCTGAATCCTCGCCGTGGGACTGGTATGCACAGATCGACGAGGTAGGGATTGGCACCTGCCAGCCTGTTGCCGATGGGTTGGTTTACGGATCGGTTTTCGATGCCAATACCAACGCGTTGGTTTACCCGTTCGTGATTGCTGGATCTGCAGGACCGGTAGTGAGCGTCAACGCTTCTGCTGACCAATCTACACCCGATACACTGTACTTTACGGGAGTAATGGCGGGTGAACAGACCTTAACGGCTTCTACAACAATACCAGGCTATGGCACCGATAGTGAGGACGTCACTGGTATTGCCGGACAAGTCGTTAAGCAGGATTTCTACCTGCTGGCGCCGGAGCTGAGCAGCGATCCTAATTCTCTCGACTTTGGCAGTGTGCTTCAGTACACCCAGAAAAAGACAATGTCGTTGCAGTTGAGCGACATCGGTGGGCTGGATACCACCTTCCTGATCGTGCCCATTAACACAGATGGAGCTGTTACTTCTTTGCAGCCCATGCACGATAGGGTGTTCAACCTGATGGGCAATAAGGAGATGCGCAGGCGAGACGCCAGAGGGTGGCGCGGTACATTGCCCAAGGGTGCCCCGTCTATAGCGTCCGCCGGAGAGGTCGAGACTGGATGGGATAGCGGACTACCTTTTGCTTGGGGCATCGGCTACGATCGTAGCGACGGTGGTGCGCCGGTTTGGGTTGGCAACGTGCCTATGGCCGGGAACGGCGGCGATGACGCTGATTATCGCTTCCAGACCGATGGAACCGCTACAGGCGATGCGATAGACATCAGCTCTTTCGGTGGCGGGTATGCTGCTGATATGGCATACGACCCATACAATCATACCTTATGGCAGGTGGGTGTTGTAGGTGATACCTGCATCCACGAACTGGATCCTGCCACTTTTACCGTCACTGGAAACAAGATCTGCCCGAACTTTGGCACCTCGGAGCGTGGTCTGGCTTTCGATCCGGTAAACGATGTGTTCATTGCCGGTAGTTGGAACGACGGTGCAATCAAGGTCTTTGACCGCCATGGCAATATCCTCCAAGTGGTTAACGTTGGACTTCCGATTTCCGGCCTCGCTTACAACCCGAGCACCGGGCACCTGTTCGTCTTAATCAAC
>JALWAP010000125.1:0-2981 GCA_027016315.1 Anaerolineae bacterium
GCCGCAGTCGAACCTGATTGGGGAAGAAGGAAAAGGGTTCTACGAAGTGATGCATTTCTTCGACGTGACCAGGATCATGGTGGCGGCACAGGGCGTGGGCGTCGCCCAGGGGGCGTTCGACCTGGCGTTGCAGTATGTGCAGGAGAGGAAGACGTTCGGGCAGCCGATCATCGCCAATCAGGCGGTGCAGTTCAGGCTTGCGGAGATGGCAACCAGGATCGAGCTGGCCCGCACCCTGACCTACAAAGCTGCATGGATGGTCGACAACGGCACGCCCGATCCCAAGCTGAACGCCATGGCGAAGTACTACTCCGGCCAGACCGCCGTGTGGGTCACCAACGAAGCGCTGCAACTGCACGGCGGCTACGGCTACATCGACGAATACGACATCCAGCGTTTCTACAGGGACGCGAGGATTCTGGAGATCTACGAGGGCGTGCGGGAAGCGGAGCTGATGACGATCGCCCGCAGGCTCGTGTAAGGTCGTCGGCGCATGGAAGTTCGGGGCAGGGTTTAGGGCACGTTTACCAGCCCAAGCCCTGCCCCGCTAGCCCCAGAGCGTTCCCAGATCAATGGACGCGGGTTGACGACCCGCGCATGGATAGTATATCATTTGCTTGTGATTCTCGTCTGCCGAGCTTTGCAAGAGGTCAAGTGTATTGGCTCTCCGAAGCCTTGGCGTCGGCACCCCTCGAAGCTCGGCAGAGGTACCCGAAGGAGGGCTTTGGTGGAGTTGTTGATAATCTCATCTGACGACCTCCGAAAGCACGTGGACATGAAGACCGTCATATCTGCAGTGGAGCGTGCCTACGTGCAGCTTTCCAAAGGCAGGGCTGATGTTCCGCTGAGAATCCCTCTCAACACCCCGAAAGGCGTTACGCTTTTCATGCCGGGCTACCTGAAAGACGACGATGCTATGGCAATCAAGATCGTCTCCGTGTACGGCGAAAACCCGTCGAAAGGCCTGCCAACCGTCACCGCCCTGGTGGTCGGTGTGGACACGGAGACCGGAGAGCCGAAGGCCGTCATCGAAGGCACCCTCCTGACCGCGCTGCGGACGGGAGCGGCTTCCGGCGTGGCAACCAAAGCGCTTGCCAGACCCGATTCCAGCGTCATGGCAATCATCGGGGCAGGGGGACAGGCTCCAACTCAGATAGAAGCCGTGTGCGCCGTCAGGCCGATTCGTGAGGTCAGGGTGTTCGACATCAAGCGAGGGCTTGCGGAGAAGCTCGTGGCGCAGATGAGCGATAGGCTGGAAAACGTTCGGTTTACAGTGGCCAACTCTTCGGACGAGGCGGTCTCCGGCGCAGATGTGGTCGTGACCGTGACAACGTCCAGGAAGCCGGTCTTCAGCGCCGATTCCATCGCACCGGGGATGCATATCAACGGCATCGGCGCTTACACGCCAGAGATGCAGGAAATCCCGCAGGAAATCGTCGCCAGGGCAAAAGTGGTGATCGACAGCAGAACAGGGGCCCTGGCGGAGGCGGGGGACCTGATCATCCCGCTGCGGAACGGCCTTCTGGACGAAAGCAGGATCGTGGAGATCGGGGAGGTTCTCTCCGGCGATGCTCCGGGCAGGACCTCGGACAAGGAGATAACTTTCTTCAAATCCGTCGGGAACGCCGTGCAGGACGTGGCAGTGGCAAACCTCGTGGTCGAATCGGCAATCAGGGAAGGATGGGGGCGGCGGGTCTCCATTTGACATTAGATTTTTGCAAGGAGGCAAGTTATGGACCCTTTACCACGAAGCGCCGATGTGGTAATCATCGGCGGAGGAATCATGGGGGTTAGCACCGCTTACAACCTTGTAAAGCGGGGCGTGAAGGACGTGGTCGTCATCGAGAAAGACGAGTTTTTCGGTGAGGAATCCACAGGCAAATGCGCCGGAGGAATCCGGTATCAGTTCTCAAGCAAAGTGAACATCGAACTTTCCAAGCTCAGCATCCCCATTTTCGAGCGCTTCAAGGAGGAGTTCGACCAGGACATCGACCTGAATTTCTGCGGTTACCTCTTCATCCTCGGAACGGAAGAGTACGTGGAGGACTTCAAGAAGAGGGTAGCCCTCCAGAGAAGCCTCGGGGTCGAGACTCAATGGCTCACCCCTGACGAGATTCACAAGAAAGTGCCCCTCATGAACATGGAAGGCATCCTCGCGGGCACGTTCCACCACAAAGATGGCCTGGCGGACCCGTCCAGCGTGGTGCAGGGGTACGTCCGGCAGGCGCACAGACTCGGAGCGAAGCTCGTCACCAAAACCAGGGTAACAGGGATCCGGGTCGAGAAAGGTAAGATAACGGCGGTGGAAACAGACCAGGGCGACGTGAGCACTGGCATAGTGGTGAACGCCACAGGCGCGTGGTCGAGGGAGATTGGGAAGATGGTGGGCGTGAACATTCCCATCGACCCGTACCGGCGGCAGATTACCGTCACGGCACCCCTGGAGGAGATACCTCCTGACCTGCCCATGGTAGTGGAATTCCCGAACGGGCTGTATTTCCATCGGGAGAGCGGCGGGCTGCTGACCGGCATGTCGAACCCGAACGAGCCACCGAGCTTCAATACGGCGGTCGACCCGGACTGGATGATGGTCAATTTGGAGGCGCTGGTTCACCGACTTCCGGTTGCCGAGAAGGCCGGGATCAGGACTTCGTGGGCCGGGCTGTACGAAGTCACCCCGGATGCTCATCCGATCATGGGCAAGATGCCTGAGCCGGAAGGATTCTACTGCGTCGCCGGGTTCAGCGGCCACGGCTTCATGCACGGCCCGGGGGCCGGCATCCTCATGGCGGAAGAGATACTTGACGGGAGAGCGCATACTGTGAACATCGACCGTCTGCGGTACGAGCGGTTCCTGGAACCGGGAGCGATCGAGCGAATGGAGGCAGAGCGCGGGGTGATTTAGGCGTTCCTGCGATTTGTCGAGCACAACCCGAACCGCCCTTGGGTGTCCAAGGGCGGTTCTTCATTGATGCATCAAC
>JALWAP010000125.1:2991-3231 GCA_027016315.1 Anaerolineae bacterium
GTACAAACCACCCCCGGGAATTTGACACAGGAACCCACCATTTAGTATACTGTTTGCCGCATTACGCTGGTCTTTTTTATTAAGAAGATCAGTCTTTAAAGTGTCAAACAATCCAATATTTGGGTGAGCATTACTCATTCAAAACTCAAAATTCACCGCATCGTACTACCATCGCACCACAAAGTGCCACCCTACTGTTCCCATTCTAATTGCACATAAAACATTATAACGCAAGGAAAG
>JALWAP010000126.1 GCA_027016315.1 Anaerolineae bacterium
GTATTGCCTGGAAGCGCCTATCGCGCCCTTGCTTTGCAGAACCGCCTGCGCTGTCCCCCTCGACGATGAATATCTCGGTTTTCGAAGGGTCGCGCTCGGAGCAATCCGCCAGCTTGCCCGGCAGGGTCATGCTTTCCAGGGCGCTCTTGCGGATTACCAGGTCCCTGGCAGCGCGAGCGGCCAGGCGTGCCCTGGCGGCCGTGTGGCATTTCGTGATGATGGCTTTGGCTTCCTTCGGGTGAGTTTCGAGCCACTGGGAGAACGCTTCTCCCACGACCGATTCGACCTGCCCTTTGACCTCCGCGTTGCCGAGCTTTGCCTTTGTCTGGCTCTCGAACTGCGGCTCTCGCAGCTTCACGCTGAGGATCGCCGTGAGTCCCTGGCGCACGTCGTCGCCGGTGAAATTGGATTCGTTGTCCTTGAGCAGGCCGTTCTTCCGAGCGTAATCGTTCAGCGTGCGCGTCAGCGCCGAGCGGAACCCGGTCAGGTGCGTGCCGCCGTCCACCGTGTTGATGTTGTTGGCGAAGGCGTATACCGACTCCGAGTAACCGTCAGTGTACTGGATTGCCGCTTCCACGTGGGTGCTATCTACCTGCTTCGAGACGAAGAACGGGTCGTGAAGCACGGTGCGGTTCTTGTTCAGGTATCTGACGAAAGAAGCGATGCCTCCTTCGAAGTAGAAGGAAATCTCCCTTCCCGTTCCCCGCTCGTCCACCAGCTTGATGGTGAGCCCTTTGGTTAGAAATGCGATTTCCCTGAACCGCTGTGCCAGCGTATCGAAGCGAAAGTCCAGGGTGGTGAAAATCGTGGCGTCCGGCTTGAAGACCACCGTCGTGCCGGAGCCCCTTGCCTTGCCGATTTTCTGCACCGGGGTGAGCGGCTTGCCGCGCCGGTATTCCTGGAAGTACTTGTATCCTTCCCTGACAACCCAGACCTTCATCCACTCCGAGAGCGCGTTCACGGCGGATACGCCGACCCCGTGCAGGCCGGAAGCTACCTTGTAGCCTTCGCCTCCGAACTTACCGCCGGCGTGAAGCATGGTCATCACGACTTCCAGGGCGGGCTTGCCGGTCTTCGGATGGATGCCGACAGGAATGCCGCGCCCGTTGTCCACCACTGTGACGCTGTTGTCTTCGTGGATCGTAACTTCTATGCGGTTGCAGAACCCGGCCAGGGCTTCGTCCACGGCGTTGTCCACCACTTCGTACACCAGATGGTGTAGCCCGCGTACGTCTGTGGAGCCGATGTACATCCCCGGCCGCCTGCGAACTGCCTCCAGGCCTTCCAGTACCTGGATATCTTCTGCTGTGTAATGAGTGTCCTTATTCGTCAAGAGACTTACCTCCATCTCCGAGTGCTTTTTCCATCGATTCCGCAAGTTTTTCTTCGAAAATCATGGTGTAGCGGCTCTTGTAAAAAATCAATCCGGCCAGAGCCACGCCTACGCCTATGTAAGCATTGCCGATGATGCTGACTGCCACGCCTGCCGGTGAAAACGTCAGCCTTTTCCAGATCACGGAAAACCCGAGCACAAGCACGTTGCTCAGGACCAGGAACCCCAGGGTTGCCCAGAAGTACCTGTTGACCACGGTGATGCTCCTCCTCATGCCGTCCAGGATGTTTATATCGTCCCAGACGACCGCTTCGATGGAGAACGCCAGAAAGAAGAGCACGATCACTATCGCCCACGAAAGGAGCATCAGGAAGAACCCCATGCTCCCCATTCCTAAGGAAGGGCTGATCAGCGTTATGAAGGCGACTCCAAAGCTCATGGGCACCGCCAGGGTCATGATCCCGACGAACAGGATTATCGTGAACAGGAAGCTTTGCAGCCAGGCATTCACAACGCCTTTCGCGAACTTCCCCGGCGACGGAAGTTGGTCGTTCCCTTGCAGCAGGGCTACCACCGCGATCTTGTAGAAAAGCGCGCTGATGAAGAGCCCGATGACGAACAGCCCGAACAGCACGACCACGAGCCCAAGCGGCGTGTGGACGGCAAACACAGTTCGGTGCCAGGAATCTGGCATAGGCAATTTCGTCGCGGTGGCGACGAAGCTGGGCAGCCCGACAAGCTCGTTGGCGAGCAGCATGGAAAGGTTCACTCCTTCCATGGAAGCCAGCAGTTTTTCGGTGCCTTTGTACCAGTCTCCCGGCTGCAACTGCCGGGCAGATTTCAGGAACGCCGTCACCAACCTGTGCAGCACCGGTTTTCCAGATATCTCCGGCCCCAGCCAGAGCCAGAGGTCCAACAAGACAGGAAACAATAAGAGCCAAAGTTTCCTGTTCAAAGTTTCGAATCCTTCTCTCAACGATCCGATGATGCTCAAACGATGCAAACCTCCCTCAGCGAATTCGTCGTTGATGACTTCCGGATGCGTTGGAGGAGATTCTGGCCGCCAAGCGCGGCACATCTAAGCCTCCGTCGCCTGTCCGGAAAAGCTTTTCGCAAACCCACGTTGCTCCTAATTTTATCATAATTCACCGAGATTTTACAGTTTTTGGGCTCGAATTGGCAGGAGTGACCTGCCCATGACGGAGTATCTTGACTTAAGAGAGTTTGAGGGGACGAGTTTTCGCACGAGGCTGGCTCTGGTGAGTTGGGCTATCGTGAGACGTTTGTTGCCCTCAGTTCAAGCAATTTTTGACACGGGCATACTCCTCTGGCATACTCGATTCATCGATAGGCTTGCAGTAAATCAGGACGCATCCGTCCAACAAGGAGGGATTTCATGAGCGACATTGTGATCCAGGAAATAGCCGATGGTCTGCACCTTTTGAGAATTTCCGATACAAAAACCAGGTTTTTCGAGGCGCTTTGGGAAATCCCAGAAGGGATAACTTACAATGCTTACCTTCTCGAGACGCCGGAGGGCGCTATTCTCTTCGACGGCTGGAAGCGGAATTTCGAAAAAGAATTCGTGGAAGCCGTTTCGAGCATAGTGCCTCCAGGCGAGATAAAGCACATCGTGATCCACCACATGGAGCCAGACCACAGCGGCACCCTGCCCAAAATGCTCGAGCTGGCTGGGGAAGACGTCCAGGTCTGGGGACATCCGTTTTCTCAAAAGCTGATAGAAGGGCTCTACGGGAAGTCGCCGAAATTCAACGGCGTCAAAGATGGTAACATTCTCGAATTCGGCGGGAAAAAGCTGTTGTTCGTGCAGACCCCGTGGCTCCACTGGCCTGAAACCATGGTCACATACCTACCCACCGAGCGTATTTTGCTCACTGGTGACATCTTTGGAGGCTACTCGATACCTTCTGGGGTCTTCGACGATCAGGTCGATACCTCGGAGTACCTCACCTTTGCCCGAAAGTATACCGTCACAGTCATCGGTCATTACAAGGAAAAGATCGGCAAGAACATCTCCAAGCTGGAGAAGTTCGACATCCGTCCGAAAATGATCCTCCCTGCCCACGGGCTGCTTTGGAGGGAAGACCCTGATCAAATCGTACAGGCGTATCTGGATTGGGGTTCAGGCAAGCCGAAGAAAGGGAAGATCACTGTGGTATACTCTTCTATGTACCGCTTTGTGGAGAAGGCGATCGAGGTAGCGGTGGACGAGCTGAAGAAACAGGGGTTTAAGCCGGTCATCCATCGCTTCGTGGACGAGCGAAGGGACGAAATTGGAGACGCCATCAGCGACATGGTGGACAGCGAAGCCATCGTGCTCGGGACGGAGACGTACGAATCCGACGTGTTCCCTTACACCGAGTTCCTCGTAAGCGAAATGGAGAAAAAGGTGCATTTCGAGAAGCCTCTTCTGCTGATAGCGATATTCGGCTGGGCAGGCGCAGCCGGGAAGAAGCTCACCAAGAAGCTGGGCGAATGCAAATTCGATCTGGTGGACACGGTGGAATTCAAAGGGCTCACGACTCCGGAAAGCGAAGCAAGGATCAGGGAAGGCGTCGGGAAGCTGATTGGGGCCATCAGGTAGGCATAGGGGCTGAAGGTCGATTCGGTGAGAGCACTCGTAATCGGTGCAGGGGCTATCGGGACGTTGACGGCGGTTCGGCTTGCCGCCGCCGGGGAGCAGGTCGCCATCGTGTTGCGGGGGTGCTCGCGCTCCAACGCAACTGCTTCCGCCAGGGACACCAACGGAAACGTCATCTCGGTCGAACTGCCTGCTTACCCCTCGGCGGGAGAGGCTATCGAGGACTTCAACCCTCAGCTTTCCATCGTGGCCGTGAAGGGCTACGATACCAAATCGGTGATCTGGGACGCACTGGGCGCCGGAAAGCCCGGAGGGAGACGCTTTCTGACGCTACAGAACGGCGTGGGCAACGAAGAGACGCTCGCCCAGGCCTTCGGTGCCGAGAACGTAATTTCCGGAGCGATAACGATCCCTGTGGAGAAGCTGGCGCCGCTTTCCGTTGCGCAGACCAGGCGAGGCATGATCGGGATGGCGCCAGTGCGAAGAGGTGTGGACATTTCCGACGTGCTGGAGACGTTCGATCGTGCAGGTTTCGAGGTTCGGCATTTCGAAGATTACCGGAGCATGAAGTGGTCGAAGCTCATAATGAACATGGTGGGGAACGCAATACCGGCGATCCTGGATTGGCCGCCGGAGAAGGTCTTCGGGGACAAACGGCTCGCCGAACTGGAGATAAAGGCACTCAGAGAAGCCGCAGCCGTCATGGACGCTCAAGGCATCCGTCCCGTCAGGCTTGGGGGATACCCGATGCCGTTGTTCTTCTTCGCCGTGAAGAAGCTGCCGCCGAGACTTCTCGCCGCGATACTGAAGCCGATGGTAGCAAAGGGACGTGGCGGCAAGAAACCATCGCTCCAGCTCGACCTGGAAGGGGGCAAGAGCCGCTCGGAAGTGGGGTTCCTCAATGGAGCTGTCTCCAGGTTCGGGGAGGAAGCCGGAGTACCTGCGCCGATCAACAGGTGTATCTCCGAAACGCTTAGTTCCATTTTCGAGGGGGGCGTTCCATGGGCGGAATTCAAGGATGACCCCGAAGCTCTTTCGAGAAGATGTGCAGAATATGAGCAAAAAGAGAAAACGATCTGAGAAGAAGTCTGGTTTCGTTCTGTTCTACATCCCTGGGTGGCTGTACCGCAAGGCCGGGTACATCCTGACCGGGATCATAAGCGTCTTTGGGGGAGCGTACGCCGGTTGGGTGATGTACCGGCAGGCGGGGCTTGGTTCGGCGGTGTTTTGGGGAGTGGTGGTGTTCGCGAGCGCATGGCTCGCGTTCTGGTTCTCGTACAAAGCCGCCGAAAGGAAGCGAAAAAGCGAGAGGAGGTGAGCAAATGAGGCTGCAAGGGAAGAAGGTAGCTGCATTGGTAGGTCCCGGGTTCGAAGACCTGGAATTTTGGGTCCCTGTGATGTGCCTCAGGGCCGAAGGAGCAACGGTGGTTCCGGTAGGGCCTGCTTCGGGGGAGACCTACACCGGCAAGCACTGTCTCGAAGCCCGATCGGAGATTTCCGCCGAACTCGCCAGCCCACGCGATTTCGACGCCGTGATCGTGCCGGGCGGATGGGCGCCGGACAAGCTCAGGCGCTACGAAAGCATCAAGAAATTCGTGCGGGAGATGTACGAATCCGGGAAGATCGTGGGGATGATCTGCCATGCAGGCCTCGTCGGTATCTCGGCAGGCATCGTGAAAGGCCACCGGGCAACCGGCTCCCTGGGGATCAAGGACGATCTCGAAAACGCGGGCGCGACATGGGTTGACGAACCTGCCTTCCGGGATGGCAACCTGGTGTGGGGCAGGGTCGTCGCGGACATCCCGGCCTATTGCCGCGAACTGGTGGAAGCGATCCGGGAGAGCGGGTGAGGTCTTGAGATTCCAGGACACAGTGAAGGGCCTTTGCGAGGCGAGCCGATGAGCACAAAGATACCGAAATTCGTTTGCAGGAACGGAGAGATCGTACCCTCAGATGAGGCGACCGTTTCCGTATTCAACCCGGCGGTCTTCAGCGCGTTCGGGGTCTACGAAACGCTGCTGGTGTGGGACGACGTGATCTTTCACCCGGCAGAGCACCTCAACCGCCTCTGGCGTTCGGCGATTGCCATTGGCCTGCCGTTCCCGTGGGGCGCTGAGGAGATCGTCGTGTGGTTGAGCCAGGTGAAGGAAGCAAACGAATTCCATCGTGGCAGGCTCAAGGTGATCGTCATCGGCCCGCCTCCCGGCGAGGATTCGCCGTTGTGCTTTTCGTGGCCATGGCCGGAAATGGAAATCCCGGAAAGAGCTTACGAGGCTGGAGTCTCGACGATAACGTTTAAAGCCACCAGGTTCATGCCCCAGGCGAAGACCATGAACACGCTGCCAAACCTGATGGCGAAGAACGCTGCCAGAGCCAGCAATGCTCACGAAGCGCTCCTGGTCAACTTCAGGGAGGAGATCACGGAAGGCGCCACGAGCAATTTCTTCGCCGTCAGGGAAGGAAAGCTGCTCCACGCTCCTGAAAACGAGATACTGACCGGCGTCACCATGTCCCTCGTGCTGGAAATGGCGAAGAGATTGGGGATCCCGGTGGAGGAAACGCCGCTGCCAGCAGACCAGATCGAATCCTGGGACGAGACGTTCATCACCAGCACAAGCAGAAAAGTGCTGCCGGTCACATCCATCGATGGCAAGCCGGTGGGCGATGGCAAGGTGGGGGAGATCACGCAGGCGCTGATGGCGGAGTTCGAGCGGGAATTCGAGGCGTACATACAGGCCCACAAAGAAGGCGATGAATCCGGAAGCTGAAAAAAGGGCTTACTACCTCCTCAAGAAGATCAACCAGGCCAACAGAACCTACGGCTTGATCGAGGACGGCGACCGGATAGCCGTGGCGGTGTCGGGTGGGAAGGATAGCCTTTCTCTGCTGAAGCTCCTGCAGCTCTACCTGCGGCGATCCAGGGAGAAATACCACCTGATGGCGTTTCACGTCCAGGTCACGGATGCCCCCGGCGAAACGCAGAGGATCGAGAAGCTATCCGCTTTGTTCGAGGAATGGGGCGTTCAGTATGAAATCCTTGGCATGTCCCTGCCCCAGGACGAGCCCCGGCCGCTGCCATGCCACAGGTGTACGTGGTACAGGAGGAAAGCCCTTTTCCTGGCAGCGGATGAGGCGGGCGTGAACAAGATTGCATACGGGCACCACATGGACGATCGGGCTACCACGGCGTTGCTCGGACTCCTGTTTTCCGGCTCGCTGGAGGAAATGCCGCCCCGACGAGATTTCTTCGAAGGGAGGTTCGCCATCATCCGTCCGCTGATTCTGGTCCCTGAAAAGGAAATCCGCAGGTTTTCCGAGGCTGCCGGTTTTCCGGAACTCGGGTATGATTGCCCGCAGGCAAAGCTTTCGAAGCGGGCAGTTGCGCGGCGGTTCCTCGAGCTGGCGAAGAAGGAAAATCGGGACGCCGTAGCGAACATCCTCAACGCCGTAGAGAAATGCAACCAAGTGAAAGCCTGACGTTTACTTGGTCCAGGCAGGCGTGACCCCAAGGTGGAACCCTCGTACTGGGCGAGCGGCCGAATCAGGGGCAGGCTCCAAGCACTGCCCTTGATTCAAAGCCTGTGATCCGAACGGGGGAAGAATCTCGTGGTCTATTTTACCTCTTCGAAGCTCTCCACGCAGACGTAATAGCTGGTGAACGGGTACGATTCCGGCATTATCGGCACCAGTTTCATCCGATAGTGGACGCCCGGCTTTATGGCGCTGAAGTCCCCACCTTTTACGCCCACCACAATGTAGAACGGCCCGGATCGGGACATGCCTTTGTAATCGATGATTCCCGGCAGGTTACCCCGAGACCACGCTTCTTTCAGTTCTATCGGATTGGGCTTGGAAAGATCTCCCCTTCCATAAGAGCCTATCGTGACCCCAGGAATGTAGTGGAATGCGCTTCCCACTTTGTAATCTTCAGGCTTCATGTTTTCGTATTTCTTTAACTCTGCCTGGAGATACTCGAGGGCCTTCTGGTACATTTGTTTGTTGGAACCATTGGCGGTCTGAAGCCATGTATTGTACTTGCCGATTTCCATTTGAATGGCTTTGATGGTGGCATTCAGGCAGACTTGATTCCAGTCCATGCTTTCTCCGGGTTTTCCAGCCGAAGCAGGCTGAGCCGTGGGTGTAGCAGGCTGTGCCGGAGATGGGGTTGCGGTGTTTTCGGAGTGTTTTGGAGAGCACCCAGAAACTACCACAGCGGCGGACAAAAGCAACGCCAATACGAGATACATTGCAGAATCTACATCCTTTCTCATCGGAACCTCCCTAAAAGTACAATCTAACTGATCTGAATCGACGTATATCCTATCAGAGAAAATCGTAACGGCTCCATCGAAAAGCGGGCAACTGGGAAATTCTGAGTATGTGCCTCTATCCCTTCGATATCGCTTCAGATCTCCGAGCTTGGTTCAAGAACGGGCACTATTGTTGTGGTATGCCTGTGAACGTCGCTGCTCAGTCCTCCTCCCATCCCCAAACGAGCTCAGTATTCCCGATCCTGACCACGTCGCCGTCCTTGACTCCTGCCTCTTCCAGCGCCTGAGTAACTCCCAGCGCTTCCAGAATCCTCTGGAAACGCATGGCAGCTTCGTAGTAGTCCCAGTTTGTCATTGCAGCCGCCCGTTCCACTTTCTTTCCGGTCACCCGCCATGCTCCATCTTCCTCTCGGGTGATTTGGAAAGCGTTTTCGTCTTCCTCGATGGTGAAGACGGCTTCTTCTTCGATTTCCGGTTCTTCCGGAAGCTCTTCTAAGGTCTTCAAGACCCTTCTCATCAGTTCCTGGACGCCTTCGCCGGTCAATGCGGAGATCGGAAAGACTTCCCCGACGCCCTTTTTTCTGAGGCGATCTCGCACTTTCGGGAAAGCTTCCCTTACCTCTGGGATGTCTATTTTGTTGAAAGCCACGACCTGTGGCTTGCCCGCCAACGCCGGATTGAAGAGCTCCAGCTCCTGGTTTATCGCTTCCCAATCGCCCACTGGATCGGGGCTCAGGCCGTTCAGCAGGTGGATCAACACTTTTGTGCGCTCGATGTGCTTGAGGAATCGGTCGCCAAGCCCGACCCCTTTGTGAGCGCCTTCGAGGAGTCCCGGGATGTCGGCCAGGACGAAATCCTTGTCGTCCACGACAGCCACGCCCAATTGCGGAACCACGGTGGTAAACGGATAATCCGCGATCTTGGGTTTGGCGGCTGTCACTTTCGACAACAGCATGGATTTGCCTGCATTTGGCACGCCTACGATTCCCACGTCGGCTATCAGTTTCAGTTCCAGGATCAGCCATCGTTCTTCCCCGGGCTCCCCTTTTTCCGCAAGTCTCGGGGCTTGCTTTGTGGGGCTTTTGAAAGCGGCGTTCCCACGACCGCCCCTGCCGCCCTTTGCAGCGAGAAACCTCTGCCCTGGCCTGGTCAGGTCTGCCAGGAGCTTTCCCGTTTCTGCATCGTATACGAGCGTGCCGGGAGGAACTCTCACCTCCAGGTCTTTTCCACTTGCTCCGGTTTTGTTCTTTCCGCCGCCATGTTCGCCGCGCTGAGCTTTGAAATGCACCTTGTATTTGAAAGGTAGCAACGTGTTCAGCGATGGATCTACCACCAGATAGACGTCGCCGCCTTTGCCTCCGTTCCCGCCGCTTGGCCCCCCGTACGGCACGAACTTCTCCCGGCGAAAGGCAACGACTCCATTTCCTCCGTCTCCGCCCTTCACGTAGATCTTGGCTCTATCGTAGAAAACGGGTTCTTCTCCCATCAGCTCGACTCCAGGGAAAGCAACGGGTGGAAAGCCTTTATCTCGGCAATCCGCCCGGAAATGTCTGGCTCTTCCATTGCCCATTTGCCGAGGGTATCGATCACTTGGTCCTTTCCGAGCAGCGCAAACAGGGTGTTTGCGATCCCCTGCGCCAGCGCGTCCAGGTGGTATCCACCTTCCAGCGTCACGGCGATCTTCCCTCCGGCGAACCTATCGGCGATTTCGACCGTCTCCTTTGCAATCCTGGCGAATCCGGCCTGCGACAGGGTGAGTTCGGCGAGTGGGTCGGCCCAGTGTGGGTCGTATCCAGCCGAGACGAGCACGATTTCCGGCTTAAACCGTTCGGCGGCAGGCCAGAGTATCTCCGACCATACTTCCTCGAAAGCCCTGTCTCCCGCGCCCGCGGGCAAAGGGGCGTTCAGTGTGTATCCTTCTCCGCGCCCTCGCCCGATTTCCCTGTAGCCTCCGGTTCCGGGGTAGTGCCCCTCCTGGTGGGTGGAGAAGTACAGAACCCTGTTCTCGTCGTAGAAGGCTTCTTGCGTTCCGTTGCCGTGGTGTACGTCCCAATCCGCGATCAGAACCCGCTGTACCCCGAACTCCTCGATGGCCGTTCGTGCTGCGATGGCGACGTTGTTGAAGATGCAAAACCCCATGCCCGCAGATCTCCTGGCATGGTGTCCGGGCGGCCTCACCAGCGCAAAGCCGCGGTTCGTTTCGCCTTTGACGATCGATTC
>JALWAP010000127.1 GCA_027016315.1 Anaerolineae bacterium
GGCTCGCCTGGTCGAGCTAAACAGCTCGACCTACGCCTTCGCATCAAATCTCGTATGGGCAAGGTTGGCCTTTGTCCCTACCTGTAGGGCGAGCCGTCTGGCTCGCCTGGTCGAGCTAGACAGCTCGACCTACGCCTTCGCAACAAATCTCGTATGGGCGAGGTTAGCCTTTGTCCCCACCTGTAGGGCGAGCCGTCCGGCTCGCCCGGTCGAGCTAGACAGCTCGACCTACGCGTCCACAACAAGTTTCGTCGGGACGAGGCTTGTCCTCCGGTGGGGCGACGTGCACGTCGCCCCACTGCGTCCAACCAAACTCATCTCCGGCCCTTCGCAGGCCACCAGTTCCACTTGCCGAGGATCACCGCCACGGCAGGCACCAGCAGCGACCGCACGACGAACGTGTCTATCAGCACGCCCATCGCTATGGCGACGCCGATTTGCAGCAGCATCTTGATGGGCGAAATCGCCAGCGCCGCAAACGTGCCCGCCAGGATGATCCCCGCCGAGGTGATGATGCCGCCGGTGAACGCCGACGCGATCCTGACGCCTTCCTTCACGCTGCCGGTGGCATCCGTCTCTTCCTTGATCCTCGATATCAGCAGGATGTTGTAATCCGCGCCCAGCGCCACCAGCAGCACGAACACGAACAGCGGGATCATGTAGTTGACGCCGCCGAAGCCAAGCCAGTCCTGGAACAGCAGCACCGAAAGCCCCATGGTCGTGCCGTAGGTCAGGAGCACCGAGAGCACCAGATAGATCGGCGCAACCAGGCTCTGGAGCAGGATCACGAACACCAGGAACACGCCGAACGCCACCACCATCCGCACCTTGCCCATGTCCTTGCTCATGGTGCGAATCAGGTCGTGAACCATGGTCGCCATGCCGCCGACGTACCCCTTGTACTGCACGCCGCCGTCAGGCCTGGCGAGGATGGACTTCAGCTTCGCCTGGATTCCGTCCACAGCGTCGATGGACTCCGGCGAGTACGGGTCTTTGCTCAGGAGCACCGTGATCTGCGTCGCAGAGCCGTCTTTGGAGACGTAGTGATCCACCAGTTCCTTCAACTGCGGATTCTGCTTCAGGAAAGCCTGCGGCACGAAGTACCATTCCTTGCCCTCGGCGGCTTTCGCCAGCGCGTCCAGGTCGTCGGCCAGGGCGTTGACCTGGCTCACCATGGCCGAATTGCCGCCGGAAGCGTTGGGCGGCACGAAGTAAATCTCCTTGTCCGTCACCTCGTCCCGGAGCGCCGAAATCGCCCTGCCGAGGTCGGCGAAGTCGCCCTGCATCTTCTGCGCGGCCGCCTGCGCCTCCGGCGAGTTCTGCATCTCCGGCGGGAAGTACATCGCATCCGGCTTGTTCTGCCTGAACCAGCTTTCCAGATCGTCCAGGTCTTTGGCGATGCCCGCGACCTCGCCCTGCATCTCCTTCACCATCGCCGCGGCTTCCGGCGACATCGGCAGGCTCTTGGGGAAGAAGACCGCGTTGGGCTTCGCCGCGAATGCTTTCTGAAGCGACGTCATGTCGGCGATGAGGCCATCCAGGTTCTCGCCGAAGGACTTCATGGCCGCAGCCGTCTGCTCCTTCGTCGGCGTGATGCCCGCCGCCTGCGCCGCTTTCATCTGCTGGAACATCCCCTGGATCTTCTCCAGGCGGGAGAGGGCGTCGGTGTACGCCGGAGCTTTCTTCACCTCCGGGAACGCATCGCCCAGTTCCTTCAGGTAGCTCGACATCGCAGCGAACCCCTTCGCTGCCTCGTCCGGATTGCCCATCAGCGCCTGCGGATTGGCAAGCGACTTCTTCGATTCCTGAAGCTGTGCGATCAGGCGTCCCAGTTGCGCCGCCACCGAAGCCTGCTTCGAGACTTTTGCCATGACGCCCTGGAGCTTCTGGAGCCGAGACAAGGCGTCCGCATACGCCTGCGTCTTAGCCGCGTCGGGGAACGCCTGCCCCAGGCCCTGCAGGTAGGCGCCAGCAGCCTGCAATCCCGCTCCGCCGGAGCTTCCCTGGAGCGCGTTCGGGTTCGCCAGCGACGATTTCATCTTCTCCAACTGGTTCACCACCAGCGCCTGCTGCTGCATCGCCTTCAGGCTGCCGACGAGATCGTCCAGCGTGGAGACGACTTCCTGGTACGACTTCGATTTCTTCAACTCCGGGTGCGCATCGCCCAGGGCCGAAAAATACGCCTGAAGCTGCTTCATGGCCGCCAGGCTCTTGCTCAGCCCTTCCGGGCTCGCCATCCCCTGCCCGCCTCCGGCAGATAGCTGGCTTTGCATCGCGCCAAGCTGGTTGTCCAGCCGGGCCTGCTCCAGCGCTCTCGCCATCTCGTCATGAATCTTCCCGGCCTGGGCGAGCGCTTTGGCGTACGCGGGGTCGCTCTTCACCTCCGGGAACGTGTCGCCCAGTTCTTTCAGGTAGTCCTGGATGGTGTCGAACTGCTTGAGAGCGTCCTTGTTCAGCTTCTTCGGGTCGAACTTCACGTTCCGCATCTGCTTCGCCAGCGATTTCAACTGCCCTTCCACGCCGAAGACATCCGGGCCGTCGGCGTCGCCGGTAGGGCGGACGAGGCTCCTGACCTTGCTCACGCCTTTCACCTGCGCGAGGCTATCGGTCACTTCCGCCATCTTCCGCAGGGCTGCCGGGTCGGTCATCTTCGCTCCGTCGCCCACCACCACGATGCTCACCGGCTCCATCTCGCCGACGCTGAAATGCTGTTCCAGCAGGCTGAACCCTTTTGCGGAGTCCGTGGTGGACGGGAGTTCCTTCAGCACGTTGAAGGTGGAGTGCATCTTCGGCCAGAAGAGGTACGGCAGGAGCAGGAGCGCCGTGACGACGATGGCGATGGGCCACGGGTGGTCGGCGATGAAATCGCCAATCTTCCGCCAGGGAATCAGCCCGGTGCCGACGTTCTCCTTGGCGAGGCTCCTGTGGAACGGCCAGAACAGGTGCTCGCCGAAGAGCATCAGCAGGGCTGGCGTCAGGCTCAGCGAGGCCAGCAGCGTTATGAAAATCCCAAACGCCATGGAAGGCCCGTCGGTTCTGGTCATGCCGAAGGACGCCACCATCATCCCCAGCAGACCAATGATGACCGTTCCGGCGCTGGCGGTGATGACGGGGCCTATCTTCGAGACCGTGTGAACCGTCGCCTCACGCCGGTCTTTCTCCTTCCCCACTTCCTCCCGGAACCGGGAGATGATGAAGAGGGCGTAATCGGTGCCCGCACCGAAAATCAGCACGATGAGCAGGGTGTCCAGCATCCCGGAGAGCTTCAGGATTTTCTGCTGTGCAACGATGCCCAGGAGCCCGCGGGCCACCAGGTACGACGTGAAGATGGTGATAAGCGGCACCAGCGCCGCCACCGGCGACCAGTACACCAGCAGCAGGACGATTATCACCAGCGCGATGGTGACGTACATCGTCCTGTCGGTGCTCTCCAGCGTGGCTTTCAGGAAGTCCTTTCCGATGGCCGCCGGGCCGGTGAGATACGCTTCGAGTCCTTGCGGCTTCGTCTCCGAAACATGCTTCCGGATGGCTTCCACGGCGGCGTTGGTCTCGTCGGAGAAATCCGACGTGGAGAAATTGACCTGCATGATCATCGCCTGGCCGTCTTTGCTCACCAGCACGTCCTTCAGCTCCGGGTTGTTGAAGATGGAGACGACTCTGGTCACTTCCTTCGGCCCCTGGTCGGACGTGAGCCACTGTGCCAGCGATTTGGCGTACTCTTCGTCCTGCTTGCTCAGACCGTTGGGATCGTAGAAAATCATCATCCCCTGCCCGGCAGACGTCTGATCCGGGAACTTCTCCCTGAGGATTTTCTTCGTCTGCAGGTACGTGGAATTCTTCGGCAGGAAGATTTCCTCGTTCAGCTCCCCGACTTTGCTCAGGGACGGAGCCCAGACGAAGAGCCCGGCCGCGAGCAAAATCCACGCCACGATGACGCCAAGCCAGAGCCTGCGTCGTGTGATCCACTCACCTACTGTCTCCAACAGCTTTGCGTACATCCTTCAAACCTCCAATGTCGGTATTTTTTGGGGGATTTCCGCCGGTACCCCGGCGTCCATGATCCCTCGCTCAACCATCCCTTTCGACTTCGCCGCTGAGGAACCGCAGCACGTCCTCCCGCGGCGGCACGCCGTGGTAGCGCCTGCCACCCATTTCGATCACCGGAATAGACATGATGCCAGCCTTCCTGGCACGACCGATGTGCGTGAGCACTTCCACTTCCTCGATTTCGACCTCCGGGTGCTCCCTCTTGAGTCTCTTCAAGAACCTGTTCGTCGGGATGCACCGCGGGCACACTGCCGATTTGTAGTACACGATCTTCAATGTCCGCCCCCTGTAAAAGTTTCAATTCCAGAAAAGCCTAAAAATATCCGGCGTAAAAAACGCCTGCAAGCGATATGCAGGCGTTGAGCATACCTATGGACGTTTCGGCTCTACAATCTCGATGACCTCCCTGGCAAAGTCGGAAAGCCTTTTCTTGTCGGCATCGCTCAACTGGGCAAGGCATTCGTGATATTTCCTGGCAAAAGCAAGCAAGCGGGTTTTGAACCTGAAATTCGCCCGCTCCACCAGGCTCAGCCCCAGGGTCAGCCCACCAAGCATCTGAAGAGCCGTATTGTCGGAGAAACCCAGGCTCCTCAGGAAACCCAGGATGCGATGGGCTTTTTCCTCCTTCAGCAGGTGCAGGCTGAGGATCGCAAGGGTGGTCATGTCCGCCAAGTAGAGCATGGGTGTCTTGCGCTCCTCCAACCGCAACGAAAGCTCGTCCAGCAAGCCATTGTATTCGTCCGCCTTCCCCTCCCGCAGCGATTGGAGAATTCGTCCCTTGACTTCTTCCCACTCCCCTTTCTGCCAGCTCTCACCGGCAAGCTGGGCCATCACTTCCTCCGCCAGAGGAGTTGGAGAGAAGACCACAGTGGAGCGCCCACGGTCTTTCCCCTCCCGCTTGAGCACGTAGCGGGACTCCACCAGCCCGTAGGATTCCAGGATACGGAGCATTTCGTACGCGGATGGATTGCTGACGCCGAGTTTCCGCGCAACTTCGGAGTAGTGCACCGGTTGCTTCGCCTCCCGGTACATGTCCAGAAAGTTCCCAAGGAATTCCTTTTGCCTGCCGGTCAGCTTCATTCCGCATCACCTCTCATTTCCCCATTCCAGAAAAGCCAGAAAAAGTATAAAAGACCAGGCAAGGTTCGTCAAATTTCGAACCGACGTAGCGTCAACGCACCTGCACGCCTTCCAGTCCGAACCGAACCCACGGCCTGACCCAACCTCCGCCCACTTCGACGGCCACAGGTGAGACATCGCTCCATTTCTCCAGCGATTTTCCGCCTCCCGCGACCGCTACGAACGCCTGGGCACGCCTGAAATGTCCCCTCACGGCGCCGGATACACCCAGCTTCTTCAATGCGTCCATGGCATCCTGCCCCAGGTGCATCGATGCTTCGTCACGCACAGCGCCAGCGATCAAAGTCCCGGCAGGCCAGCCAGCGATCCACTCAGCCATCCGCCTCGATTCCGATGCCGATCGGAACGTGTCGAACGACGCAGCGGCCATAACCCTTCCGCTCGCAGGATCGACGGCGACAAGGTTGTACCCACGCCTGTTGGGCGAGTGATCAATGCCTCCGACGTAAACATGGGCAAAATCGCCGAAGTCCTTGCCCGCGCTTCTGGCTAGCACAGGAATGCCAACTTCCACACTTCCCAAACTCCACGGTCCTCGCGTCGCTGCGCTCAACGCCCATTTCCCGGAAGCCGAAACGACGAACCTGGCAAGCCCTGCGCTCCGAGCCGACCCTGGGATCGACCACGTGTACCGTCCCATCCCGGAGGCCACATCTTTCTCACCGAGATCATGTCCATTCATCGCCAACGAAATCCGCTGTTCTCCAGGAGAGCGAATCTCGAGCGTGATCGATTTCTCATCGCCCGCCATCAGGTAAAAGAACACGGCGTCCTTGCTCCAGGCCCACGCCGTCCCTTCGATCCCGTCCAGTCTGAAGACGCCATCGTGCCATCCCTCGGCGAACATGTAAGCGGGGAGCTGGTGCATCCCGCTCCGGCGCGCACACGCATTTTCGACCGCGTACACCTGCACGCCATCCCCTTCGTCCACCAGCTTCAGCGGGAGGGCCTGCCTGACGTAAGCAATCGTGTCCCGACGGAGCTTCGCCGGGTGAAGGACGACGTATTCGAGGTTCAAATCGCAGGCAAGCTGCCGAATCAGCGCCACCTTCTTCCCCGGCGGAGGAAGCTTCTTGCCGCGCTGGAGGACGGCCAGATCACCGAGCAAAGGTGTCTCCAAGAAATATCGGAACTCGATCTCCGGATTCCTGGACGTATTACCGCCGAAAATCGGGTGGTGGTGAGCCGACTGATACCACTGGGCGTACATGATCGCCACATCGGACTTGCCGAAAACATCGAACCCGTTGCGCCACCCCAGCGGAAGGTCGAGCACCGCACCTCTGCTTCCGTCCCGAGCTATGGTGCTATAGGGAGCAGGAACCTTCAGGTTCGACAAAGGCATTGGGACAGAGAGATGTTCCAACAGGAACAGAGCAGCTACCACAATGCCGAGCACACCGCTGCCGGGAAGCATGCTTCTTGTGGATTTCGATTCTCCACCACGTCGGGCTCGCCCGAGCGCCCCAGCCAGCGAGACGAATCCGAAAGCGGCCAGCTCAGCCAGCGCCAAGTACAAAAGAACGCTGTACCGGCTTGGGTATCTGTTCCCTTTCAGCAGTGGCACATGCGCCAGAAGCTCGAAAGGCCCCGGGATGCCCGTGTTCCTCCCGTCGAACCTCACCTGAGGCCCCAGCGACAGGAGAAAGAACACGGCCGCGGCGACAGCCATGAATCGCACCCTCGAATTCCTGCGCCATTTCCAGATGCCGAACGCGCTGAGCGAGATCAACGTGTAGCCGAGGTATAGCTGCTGCCCTTTGTCATGGGGGAACTTGAAACCGCCAACGATCTTGCCGAAAATCGGGTTGTGCATCGTAGGGATGAGGAAGCCAAGGAGATCTGCGGAGAAAACATCGGCAAAGCCGCCTCCCGGCGCCCAAAAATCGCCGTACCGCTTCATGTCCGGGAGCATGTGAGCCAGGAACGGCGAAACGCCCATGAGGAAAATCGCCCCCATGATGGCGCTCATCGCCACAATCTTGAAGGCACGCTTCCAATTTCCGACGGAGGCCACGAGCTCCCACACAGCCCAAAGCGCCACCCAGAGGATCAAGAACGAGGCAAAGCTGAGCTCCGACCACGCCTCGAAGAGCAGGAACATGCTCGCCAGGAAAGCATCCCGCCACCGCATGCTCCTGCGGGCACGCTCCAGGTACAGCACCACGAAAGGTATCCAAAGGGAGCTGGAGATGTTGAACTGCCCCAGGGCGGCGTAGAAGAGCTTCGGAGATGCGAAAGCGTAGAAAATCCCGGCAAGAATCGCCGCCGCGTTCTTCAGCCTGAACTCCATGCGCCTGGGCAATAGCTCCAGAGTGAGCAAATAAGTGCCGAACCCGGCCATCGTGAACGAAAACCACAGCAGGATGTTCACCGCCACCACGTGCCCCAGCGAAACCCAGAGCGGTATCGCCTCGAGCCCGTTCAGCGGCGTAAGCGTGTAGAAAGCCAGGTTGATCCCAAGCGGGTAGAACATCCAGTTGCAACGGAAAATGTCGGAAAGATGTCTATCGACCAGGGCAAACTTCACCCACCACAGGTTCCACGCCAGCGAAGGATCGTCGATGCCATCTCCCGTCACGTGGGTCGTCAGGTGAAGGGCAAGGGGCATGGTGAGGAGCACGGCGAGGGCCGCGTAGAACAGGAACACCAGGACGAACCTCCGCCACCGCCTGCGCACTTCGTGTCGCACCCGATCCTCCTGCGCCGTGGTCAACCTTTGGCGAAATCTATGGACGTCACGAAAGGCAAGCCATCGGCCACCTTCGTCCAGCTTTCGCCTTTATCGATGCTCACCCAGATCGTCCCCTGACTGGAGCCCGCCGCCACGAACGCCCCTGCATCGCGGATGGCAGTGACCATCTCTTTCAGCTCGATTCCGATCCCTTTAGTGACCGGGTACCAATATTCGCCCCAATCGGTGCTTCTGTACACGACGGCTCTGGCGCCCTCCGGTCGATCCCAAAACTCCTCTCCGGCAATCGCTCCTGCCGTGAGCAAGACGTCTTCCTCCTTGCTCGATCCGGGGATGAGTTCGGCGGGTTGAAGGTGCAGCCTCCGGATTCCTTCTATGACGCGCTCCCAGTACATCCCGCCGTCCTCGGTTCTGAAGAACCCGGTGGCCGAGGCAGCGAAGACGACTCCAGGCTCCCGAGGATGGGCTATCAACGTGTAAACCGTATCGAAAATCCCGCCTTCGAGCCTGCGCCATTTTCGTCCGCCGTTCCTGGTGCGGATGACCCCGCCGCCGTCCACAGAAGCGTACACGACTTCCGGTCGCTGGGGCGAAAAGGAGATGCTGAGCACCGACGGCTGATGCGGTGGCTCCGGCACCCACCACGAGCCGTAATCCTGGATGTCGTAAACCGCCTGCGATTCCTCCCAGGTGAACCCGCCGTCCCTGCTGACCCACATCGATGCCGGTACCGATCCAGCCCAGATCAAATCAGGCACCTCCGGGCAATAGCCCCAGGCGGTGACTTCCGGGAGCAACAACGGCTCCCAGTCACCGTTGCGGACGAACGCTTCACCACCCTTGCGGCCTACCAGAACCGAGCCGCCCGCGAGCACCCGGACATCGCTGACATACCAATCCTCCGGGCTGACGAGCTCCGGCTTCCCAAACATCCCGGGCACGCCGCGGATTTCCCAAAGGCCGCGCCTCGTACCGATCAAAAGTTTCATCGCAAGATTACCTTTTCGCTACGACTTCTTTCCCCACACGCACCCCGACGCCGACTCAGACCTGCCACTTCAGCCTTTCCATCAGCGTTCGGTAGAAATAGCCCCTGTCCTGCGTGCGCACGAACCTCGCTACGTGCGGGCTAACTCCGACCACCACTTCGTCTCCGTTTTGCAATTCGACCTCGAACTGCCCATCCACCGTCAGGATGATCTGGTGGTCGCTGAACACCTGCATCCTGACCATCGTACCTTGGGACAGAACCACCGCCCGATTCAGGCTCAGGTGGGCGGCGATGGGGATCAAAAGGATGTTCTTCAGCTCCGGCGGCAGAATCGGCCCGCCAACCGCCAGCGAGTAGCCAGTCGAGCCGGTGGCAGTCGAAACGATCAAGCCATCTGCCGCGTAAGTGGTCAGGTATGCGTCGTCCAGGTAAGTGTGTATTCGGACGATCCGGGCGAGGCTTCCACGACTTACCACCACGTCGTTCAGCGCCTCGTAAGTGGCATCGCTCCGCTTACCGTCCCGCACGAAATACGTCTGCAACATCATACGGACTTCGAGCCAGAAATCCCCGGAGATGATCCTGGAAAGCGGGCCTTCCCAATCCATGGGATCGACTTCTGCCAGGAATCCCACCCGCCCCATCCGGACCCCGAGGATGGGGACGCCATAGGAAGACGCCATTCGTGCTGCGCGGAGTATCGTGCCGTCGCCACCAAGGGAGATTATCATGTCCAGAGCCTGCATCTCCTGGGAGACGCCTGCCTCGTCCCAGGCAGAGCCAAGCCAGGCCTTTATGCCCCGAACCTCCAGGTAGGAAGCTATGTCCGCAGCAAGGCGGAGAGATTCCGGCTTGCGCGGATGGTGCAATATTCCGACGTGACGTATCTCCATGGCCGATGTCCTCGGGTAAAGTTTTGCCTTACCACAAGCTTAAAAATACTATACTTTCCCTTCCACAGCAAACGAAATGGCCTCTCCAGAGAGGCCAGGAACGAAACAGCGGAGCGGCATTCCAAATCTGCCAGCCCCGCTCCCCCCAGAAAACCGCTCTAATCCCAGGCGGTTAACCCCGTCGAATGCGCTGAAACTGCTCTACCATCTCGTCTACGCTCATCACGTCCTTGCTGAACCCGAGGTCCGTGTTTGCCTGAGCAAGCCGGGTGATCTGCGGAGGCTCTACAAACGTCTCCTGGAGAATCTCCGGATGGGAAAAGACCTCACGGGTAGGTCCGTCGATCAGCACCTGGCCGTGTGCCATCGCTATGGTACGCTTGGCGTACATACCGACGATTGGCATATCATGGGTGATGATGACGATGATATGCCCCTGTTCTTCGTGAAGTTTCACCAGGAAATCCATGATCTCCAAAGACTGCTTCATGTCCTGCCCGGTCGTCGGCTCGTCCACGATGATCATCTTCGGGCGCAGCGCCAGAATGGAAGCAATTGCGATCCGCTGGCGAATGCCTTTCGGCAGGAAGAACGGGTGCATT
>JALWAP010000128.1 GCA_027016315.1 Anaerolineae bacterium
CCAGGAGAGAACCGAGCATCACAGCGCTGGCGCCCGCCGCGAGCGCCTTCACTATGTCCCCGGAGAATTTGATGCCGCCATCCGCGATGACCGGCACGCCGTATTTCGCAGCTTCTCTGGCACATTCGGCTATGGCCGTAAGCTGCGGAACGCCTACCCCGGCGACCACCCGCGTGGTGCATATCGACCCGGCCCCCACGCCCACTTTCACCGCATCGGCTCCGGCTTCGATCAGCGCCCTCGTTCCTTCAGCCGTGACCACGTTCCCGGCCAGCACTGGCAGTGAAGGATACGATGCTTTGACCATCCGCACAGTTTCCAAGACGCTCTCCGTATGCCCGTGAGCGGTATCGATGGCAACGGCATCCACACCGGCGGCCACCAGAGCTTCCACCCGCTCCATGGCGCTCCTGCCCACGCCGATGGCTGCGGCCACCAGCAACCGTCCGGCGGAGTCCTTGGCAGCGTTCGGGAAATCCTGCCGCTTCAGGATGTCCTTGTACGTTATCAACCCGCGCAGGAAGCCGTTTTCGTCCACCAGCGGCAGCTTTTCGATCCGATACTTGTGCAAAATGCCCCTGGCTTCGTCCAGAGTGGTGCCGACTGGAGCGGTCACTAGCTTCTCGCTGGTCATGAAATCCCTGACCAGATTGTGCTCCAGGTCGTCGGCAAACCTGATGTCCCGGTTCGTCAGAATCCCGAGCAGCTTTCCGGCTTCGTCGGTGATCGGAACGCCCGAAACGTGAAACCTGGACATGATTTCTTCCGCCTGGGCCAGCGTTGCATCTGGGCCCAGCGTCACCGGGTCGGTGATCATGCCTGCCTCCGAGCGCTTGACCCGTTCCACTTCACTTGCCTGTTCTTCGATGCTCAGGTTGCGGTGGATGACGCCCAACCCGCCCTGCCTTGCCAGGGCGATAGCCATCCTGGATTCGGTGACCGTATCCATGGCGGCGGAAACCACCGGCACGTTGAGCTTCAGGTTCGTCCCAAGGGCAGTGGAGATGTCCACCTGGGACGGCATGACGTTGCTGAAACCGGGAACGAGGAGCACGTCGTCGAACGTGAGCGCAGGACCTTCGAGGAGATTCACGAGCGGTAGCGACATTTGACAGACCTCCGGGTTCAAAATTTCTGAAGGGGGCTCCGTTGCACTTTCTCCTTTCGCCACAGATTACCACAAAACCTCCTGCCTCCCCAAATACGACGCCCAACCTACATGCACGATCTCAAGCAGCCTTCTCGTGCACGTGGTACCTGCCAGGATCGCCGCAGGTTCTCCGCTTTCAGAAAACAACTGTACATGGTGTGGCAGACCTTTCATCCGAAACCAAAGCCTGCCCCTTGCCCAAAGTTCGGTGTCGCGGGTACAATACCCTCAGTCCCTTTGGAGGTGGTTCTTTGGCCGAGTTCGTACATCTACACGTCCATAGCGAATATTCCCTTCTGGACGGTCTGGCAAGGATACCACAAATCGCCCGCAGGGCTGCGGAGCTCGGAATGCCCGCCGTTGCGCTCACGGATCACGGCGTCATGTACGGGGCAATAGACTTCTACCGCGAAGTTCGGAAAGCTGGGCTCAAGCCGATCATCGGCATCGAAGCATACATGGCCCCGCGCAGGCTCACAGACAGGGAAAAAGAGGATCGAAAACCGTTCCACCAGCTTCTCCTGGCCTACAATTACCAAGGCTATCTCAACCTGATGAAGCTCGCCACCATCGCTCAGCTCGAAGGATTTTATTACAAACCGCGCATAGATCGCTACGTGCTGGAGAAATACTCGGAAGGGCTGATAGCGACTTCCGGGTGCGCTTCATCCATGATCCCCAGGGCGCTGGAGCGTGGCGACGAAGAAGAAGCTGCAAGGCTCGTAAGGTGGTATCAGGACGTGTTCGGGCCGGAGAATTTCTACCTCGAGCTGCAGCAACACCGGCAACGTCGGTTGGACAAGATCAATCGGAAGCTTATCGAGCTGAGCAAAAAGCTGGAGGTGCCGCTCATCGCGGCGAACGACGTCCACTACATCCATCGGGAAGATGCTCCGATACACGATGTCCTGCTGTGCATCGGCACCGGCTCGACAGTGACGGAGGTCGACCGGATGAGGATGACGGACGAGATCGCCCTGGAGGAAGGATTCATTCCACCGCGGAGCGGAGGAATGCGCTTCAGCGGTATCCCCATCGACGACACCTACTATTTCCGCACCCCAGAGGAAATGGAGCGCATTTTCGGTGAGGTGCCGGAAGCCCTCAAGAACACGCTGGAAATCGCCGAAAAAGCAGAACTGTACCTTGAGCATTACCTCCCGGAAAACTCGCCGAAGGATACCAAAGAGAAGTATCACCTTCCGCTTTTCCCGGTTCCGAAGGAATACCCCGACGCCCATTCGTACCTGCGCGCTCTGTGCGAAAGGGGGCTGCGGGAGAAATACGGCCCGCGAGCGGACGACAAAGAGGTGCGGGACAGGTTCGAGCACGAGTTACGCATAATCCACTCCATGGGATTCGACACGTACTTCCTGATCGTTTGGGACCTGTGCCGTGCGGCGAAGGAACGGGACATCTGGTGGAACGTGCGAGGCTCCGGCGCCGGGAGCGTGGTGGCCTACGCTTTGGACATAACCAACATCGACCCGCTCCGCTATGGGCTGATCTTCGAACGGTTCCTCAACCCCGACCGGGTCACCATGCCGGACATCGACCTGGACTTCCCAGACAACCGGCGCGAGGAAATGCTCAAGTACACCGTCGACAAGTACGGGAAGGATCAAGTCGCCCAGATCATAACTTTCGGTACACTCGGTGCGAAAGCGGCCATAAGGGACGTGGGCAGAGCGCTCGACATGCCTCCGCCAGAGGTGGACAGCCTTGCCAGGCTCGTCCCGCCCGGGCCGAAAGTGACCATCGACAAAGCGCTGGAAGCATCTCCAGAGATGCGGAAAGCCTACCAGGAAAAGGATTACATCCGCCAGCTCATTGACACGGCAAAGAAGCTGGAAGGGATAGCACGGCACGCGTCCACCCACGCCGCCGGAGTGATCATCTCCGATAAGCCGCTCGTGAATTACACCCCGCTGCACAGGCCGACCAAAGAGGGCGCCATCAAAGCGATGACCCAACACACGGGCGAGGTGCTCGAGTCGATTGGGCTTCTGAAAGTGGACTTCCTGGGGCTTTCCACGCT
>JALWAP010000129.1 GCA_027016315.1 Anaerolineae bacterium
AGTGGAGCAATCTGCCGCACCAGGTACAGCGCTGTTGCCTCACCCTCCATCGTCGGGTTTGTGGCGAGGATCACTTCCTTCACCGGCTCCCTTTTCAGCCGATCCAGAAGCTCGCGTATCTTCAGGTTGTCCGGCCCGATGCCTTCCACGGGCGAGATGGTGCCGTGGAGCACGTGGTAGAGACCGTGGTAAGCTCCTGTGCGCTCGATGGCCACCACGTCCAGCGGCTCCTCGACCACGCAGATGGTGGTCTGATCCCTGCTCGGATCGGAGCAAATGGGGCAGGGGCTCTTTTCCGTGATGTTGAAGCATCGCTCGCACAGGACGGTGTTCTCCTTCAGCCCGACGAGCGCTTCGCTGAGACCGAAAGCCACCTCATCCGGGGCGTGGAGCAAGTAGAACGTGAGCCTTGCCGCCGTCTTCGGCCCGATGCCGGGGAGCTGGCTGAATGCGTCTATCAGTTTCGATACGGACGAAGGCAGCACTTCCATAGGCTATCAGAGCAGTCCCGGGAGGTTCAGACCGCCTGTCAGGGCGGACATTCTCTCCGCCGCGAGAGCGGTTGACTTTTCCAGTGCCTCGCGGACCGCGGCGAGGATCAAGTCCTGTAGCATTTCCACGTCGTCCGGGTCCACCACGTCCGGACTGATGGTGATGGACTGGATCTCCTGCTGGCCGTTCACGACGACGGTGACAGCACCTCCTCCAACGGAAACCTCGATGGTCTCTTCCGCGAGTTCCGCCTGAGTCCGTTCCATTTCTTCCTGCAGCTTTTGAAGCTGCGAAAGCATTGGGTTTCCGCCGAACCCGCCTCCGCCTCTGCTGGTTCTGGGAATCCTCGGCCTTTTACGCTTTGCCATTTCGTCCTCCTGCAATCGAAAGGTCTGCTGTCATGGTATCACAGCGGAAGGGCGAGCGCAACGACCAGATGCGAGCCCTCCCGCTCTCGCTCACCCCAAAGGTTCATACCTCTGGCTTGGCCTCCGTGACCATCTCCACCAGGTCGTCTATCTTCTCCACGGAGCGACGATTCCTGACCCAGGCAAGTGCGATGTTCAGACCCAGGCTTTCTGCCCTGGCGCGGATTCCTTCGTCCTCGATCGTCCAGAAATCGTGCACGTGCGCCAGCCCGATTAGCCGACGCATCATCTCCGCAGCGCCGAACCCGGCGGTGTCCTGCAGCATCTGGAGCATGTATTTCCGCCGGAAAGCGTCCGAAGGCCAGTCGTCGTTCCCTTCCTCCTCCCACAGGCGCAGGAATTCCCGTTCGAACACCTGCCACGTTTCGGCGATCTGGCCTGCCAGCCATTTTCGGTAGTCGGCGCGCTCTTCCGGGGTGGGCGAGTGGTATTCCTGCGCGGCGTAATTCAGCGCCAGGTTCGCCAGGTACGTGCCTACGTCGTGCGCCATCGGCCCGTAGAAAGCGAATTCCGGGTCTACGACCTTGGTCTCTTCCTCGTTGAGCATGATGGAGCCTGTGTGCAGATCGTTGTGTATGACCGCCTGTGCGTGGGTCATGTAGAGCTCCTTGAGCATGAAGATTTCGCTGCGGAGTTCGTCGTCGGCGTGGATACGCCGCACTTGCTCGTCCAGCCCCGGCGTCCACCGATTGTTCGGATGATCGATGTACGGCTGGGTGAACACCAGGTCTTCCTGCACTTTGCACAGCACCGGATTGATGAACTTCGGCACCATGGCTTTTTTCTCCTCCGATGGCAGGTACAGGTCGGACGTGTAGAACAGGGTTCTTGCCATGAAGGTTCCGACGTGTTCGGCCACGTGAGGATACCGTTTGCGTTTCATCAGGCCTTCCCGCATCACCAGGTGATGGTTCAGGTCTTCGATCACCAGTACGTGCAATTCCGGATCGTAGAGGTAAATCTTCGGGACGTTCTCCGGGCAGTATTTCCCCTCGAGCCTCAAGACCTCGTATTCGATGCGGGATCGATCCAGCGGCATCTTGAAGTCCGGGTAGCGCCACGCGTAGGGTAGCGCTTGCTTCACGATTACCGACTTGTCCGGATCGCTTTCGCTGTAAACCCTGAACAGCAGATTGACGTTCCCTTCGGTGATCTGTGAGCTTCGGATGTCGTCAGCTCCCTCGAAAACGCTCCTGAGCTCTTCTTTGCCTTTCACGTAGTCGATGACTGATTCTTCGGTCAACGGTTGTACTTCCGCCATGATGATTCCTCCTGTACAGCCATCTGGATTTTCTTTGATCGACTGGCGCCAAATCGGCGTCAGCAGTACTCCAGTCAGGCGTTATAGCATAAGTCTGTCCTTCACCTGTTCCTGCGCTCTGGTCATTCTGAGTACCTCCACGGCGCGATGCGCTGCTCAAATGGAAAGAAACAATCTGTCCGTCGGTAGTCGGTAGGGGCGCAGCGTGCTGCGCCCACCGTTGTGCCCAACAACGGTGTTGTGCTGGATGTGCAGTACCGAATGAAATTCGGTACTTGAGGCGCCTTCGGCGCCGACCAGAGCGTTGTCTGTGCCGAGAACGCTCTTTCGACGTAGGACCGCTTAATGCGACTCAACGCCCTGTTCGGCGGGCGTAGCTCGCCTCAAGAACTGGATTCATCCGGTGGAGAATGAACAACACTGCTGCATGACTCCTCACCTTGCTTCTGCTCAAGATTGCCTACCTCTGGAGAGGCTCTTTTGACAGCGAATCACTGAGAGCCTCGACGATAGGATCGAGCTGGGATCATTCTTGCAGAAGTCGGATTCCCTCCTTCGGCGTAACTGTCTTCACGGTGCCTCGCACTCGGTCGAGTTGTTGTTTGTCCAGGCTTACCAGTAGCGAACCATGCTGGGCCGCGACGGCAGCATAAACGGCATCGGCGCCCCTCAAGCGATATCTTGTTCCGAGTACAGAGGCATTCTCCGCTACAGCCTCGGTCAGCGGAATGAACACTTGCCTTGGAAGCGTCTGGACGGCAGAAGCTGCTGCCAAGCCTTTGTCTTCGTCGTCTAAAATGCGGGCTATGGAGGCGGCTACTTCTACTATCAGGAGAGTCGGGGAGAAAACCCAAACTTCGCTCTCTCCTCCAAACACCGTCTCCAAGAGAGCCTGACTGGCTTCGGAATCTGGTTCCGATGGTTTAAATGCACTGATGAAGACACTGGCGTCTATGGTCAACGATATCAACGGCGGATTTCCTCCAGCACCTTCTGAGCGTCCACATCTTCAGGCCACTCCCGTCGGAGCTCTTCGGCCAGCCTTTTGTACCGCTCCCACCCTGTGGCCGAGCGCTTGCCTGCCTCCAGCATAGCTTTCTCCACTTCTTCCGTGTCTATTGGAAGAAGTAGCGCCACCGGCTTTCCCTGGTAAGTCACCACGTACTCTGCATTTTCTTCCTGGATGCGTCGTATGATCTCCGATGTCTTTTGCCTCAGATCGCGGATTCCTATCAACGCCATGGCTTGCCTCCAGATTGTGTCACTATAGTCTCTCGATTGTGACACAATCATACCACGCCTCCTTACGAAAACTCAACTTCCAGACCTGCACGATCTGATTTACCACTTCCCGACCCAGGACATTCGACGTCCGCTTGCGTCCGCTTGGCCTGCCTTGCCCTTCGCCACGCTTCGGCCACCGCCAAGGCTTTGTCCAGCAGAAAGCCTCTCATTTGAGGCTGTTTTTCGTGATCTGGCCCCTGGTTGCATAAAACTTACGTCAGCCCTACGTTCTTTGCATCTCTCCCACCCACCTGACCCAGGTTACGCCAGCTTGCCTTGCGCCATTTACCAGACGACGGTCAGCTGTCCACAAATCCGCACCTGCTCTTTCTGCCAAAGCCACGTAAAAGGCGTCGTAGGCCTTGCTCTGTCCCAAACGCTCGGCCCACTGTAAGGCAGAGAGGGCCAGGGCTTCGTCTGACATCATCACCTGGACATCGAGGGAAAAGAGGTCATGCACGGCGGTCAGGGCCTCGGCAGACGTGAGATAATGACCATACGCCATACGGCGAATGACGGAGACCGTTTCAGGCAGCCATATCTCGGGGGCCAGAACATCTCCACTTCCGCAATCCGAAAACAATGGGAGTGTATCCACCGGCCCCGGTACTACGGCCCAGATGGCCGTACTGGCGTCAACTACGATGGGATAGTCTATCGATGAGTTCATCGGAACGTTCCTCACGCACCTCACGAACGAGGGCAACGACATCCTCTATCGGGGCGCCTTGTCTCCTCTCGAGGATGGCCTTTCTATGAGATTCTATCTCTCGAATCATCTCTTTGCGCCGACTTTCAGCCTTCCGCTCCAGAGAGCCGATTTTCAGATAGTCTTCCACACCCACGATTGCAGCAACAGGCTTCCCGTCGGATGTCACGACCACGCGACTCCCTTCACGTGCCACCTGTTCCACAAACTCGGCTATGCGCTTCCCCGCTTCTTCCACGCTTACCAGACTTTCTTTCCTCTCCCTCATAGTGCTACCTCCCCAGACAGACCTCGGTCATGAACCGACCGACACTTCCGGTAAGATTTCTTCTAGATCAACCAAAAGGGTACCACGCGCTACTGGAAAATTCAATCCGCCTCCATCAGCCTCGCCAGCGTGACCTCGTAAGGCGGGTAGATGATGCCCTTTTCCGTGATGATGCCCGTCACGTAGCGATGGGGCGTCACGTCGAACGCCGGGTTGTAGACGTCCACGTCGGGCGGCGCTATCGGCTTGCCGAAGCAGGTGCGCACCTCGTCCGGATTCCGCTCCTCGATGGGAATGTCTTCGCCTGAGGGGAGGCTCATGTCGATGGACGATAGCGGCGCAGCCACGAAGAACGGTATCCCGAACTCCTTCGCCAGGATCGCCACGCCCAGGGTGCCGATCTTGTTGGCGAAATCGCCATTGGCCGCCACCCGATCGGTGCCCACCAGCACGATGTCCACCTTACCCTGCGCCATGACCGTGGCCGCCATGTTGTCGGCGATCTGCGTCACGGGGATTCCGGCCTGCATCAACTCCCACGTGGTGAGCCGCGAGCCCTGCAGCAGCGGCCGGGTTTCGTCGGAGTAGACGTGAATCCGCTTGCCCTGCTCTGCCGCCACGTAGATGACCCCCAGCGCCGTCCCCCAGCGCCCTGTCGCCAGGCTGCCGGTGTTGCAATGGGTCAGGATGCCGTACCCGTCCGCGATGAGCTCGGCGCCGTGCTCGCCGATGGCCCGGCACACGGCGATGTCTTCTTCGATCATTTTCTGCGCCTCCGCCAGCATCCGATCTTTGATCTCGGAAACCGGCAGACCGGCGCTTTCCCGCACCAGCTTTTTCATCCGCTCCAGCGCCCAAAACAGGTTGACCGCCGTCGGCCGGGACGTTGCAAGGTAGTCTGCCACTTTCTCCACCTGAGCCAGAAACCCTTCGTAATCGTCGCCGGGGTAATCCCGCACGCCCAGGTACAGCCCGAACGCCCCGGCGATTCCGATGGCCGGTGCCCCACGTACCCGCAGTTTCTTGATCGCTTCCCAGACCTCCTCTGCCGTTCCCAGGTTGCGGTAGACCAGTTTCAGCGGCAACTCGGTCTGGTCGATGATGCGGAATTTCCCGTCTTTCCACTGCACGCTTTGTATCGCCGTTCCCATGATCACCTCCACATGAAAGAGAAAACCTGACGCAGAGACGTCGGAAAATATGTGGTGGCGCTCAAAAGTAGTGTGATGAGTCCATCTGGGCAAGGAGGCTGGGAGTGCTTTTTGCCCTTACCCATCACTCCAGCCGCCTCCGGCGGCTTTCCCCTCTTCCCTCTCCCATTCATCACGGGCGAGGGAAGAGGGACACTACGGGCACAGATTGAGCCGTGGTTCTCGCTGCCACAAGCGCCACCGCGGCGGCAGGTTTTGTAGGGCGAGCCGTCTGGCTCGCCCAGGAGCGACGCTCCTGCCCCCGTTTCTGCCGGTAGGAAAGCGAAGGTGAGTCGACCACGCCTCCGGCAGCCCCTCCCTCGCATGCGAAAGCGGGAGCGTAGGGGCGAGGCTTTTCCTCGCCCTGGGGTAGGAGAGGGCATAAGCGACGCCATCCCACCAGTTCTGAGCGCTACCAAATATGTTGTCTTTCCTCTGCGCCTCTTGCATCTCTGCGTCAAAATCTTCTCCGATAAAGATCTAAACTGCTTCAGCCATTTTACGGTAATCTCTTGCGTTCTCCACCAGATCAGGCCCGCGCCGGTACAGATCGCTCCCGATGAGGAAGACCACGTCGTTTCCGTAGAACCGGTGCATCTCCGGCAGGACGCTCAGCGTCACGCCGCCGCCTGGGGCCGGGAAGATCGGCTTCACCGGCGGCATCGGCTTTGCGTCCGCCTCAGCGATCTCGCCGCAATCCTTCTTGCTGAAGGAGAACCGGCCGGCGTAGTTTGGGAAATTGGCTATGTCTGCCCCCGCCAGCCGCATCAGCGTGCCGAACAGCACCCGCGGAGCGATCCCGCTGCGTTCGTTTACGACGAAGCTCCCCAGGAACGACGCGTGCGCCAGCAGCGGCAGCCCGACGGAGTTGGCGAGGTGGCGCATCATGTCGAACCCGATGATGCCCGGGGCTACCAGGAATCCACCGGCTCCGGCGTCCTTCGCAAACCTGGCGCGCTTCTCGATCTCGCTTGCCGGCGCGATGAGGCTCGGCATGTAGACGGAGTTGTAGCCGGTCTCCCTGTTTGCCCTGGCCACCGCCGCAGCGCATTTCTCCACCCGCTCCTCGAAGCGGGAGAACGGCTGGTTCGCCAGGCTGTGGTCGTCCTTGACGATGTCGATCCCGCCTAGCGCGAATCGGTAGGCCATGTCCGCCAGTTCGTCCGTGGAAAGCCCCATCGGCTTGACGATGGCGCACAGAATCGGCCTGTCGTGGGCGTCCAGCGCTTGCCGCAGCCCATCCACCCCGAACCTGGGCCCGCCGAAGCTTTCCAGCAGTCCCGGCGTCAAATCGAGGTCGATCATCCGGATGCCCGGCTTGATGCTGATGTTTCCGAACACCGCGTTGAGGAACTGGGGCAGTTCTCCCCCCGCTATCGACTCGTCGAACGAGACGACGGCGATGTAGCCGCCGCCCGAGGGTGCCGGTTCCAGGCTCTCCACGCGCCCGACGATCTCCCTGCGGATATAGCTCCCTTCCGGAATCAGGTCGACGGGGAACTCCACGGTTTGCTCCACGCAGATGTCCTCGGCTTTGGCGCGGGCTTCTTTTTCGTTGCCCTGAACGTAATAAGTCACCCGCCAGCGGTTGTCCATCGAACCTCCTTCGGTCGTTTTGGAGATTATACAAACTCGATTTTCGTGTGTCAACGCCCAACGCGCGAGAGTGCTTTCCCTGACGCAGGGACGCAAGGTCTTTTAGTCATTGAGAAGGGCAAAAATCGGTTAACGATGGGAAAAGTGTTAACCACTTTATGAGGGACTCAATAATGTGCTACTCGCCCAGTGCGAAGATGTCGGTAGGGGCGATCTGCAGATCTCCCCTACCTGCTTCGTTGGCACGAAGACGCCAGGAATCCAAAGGAGCAAAGGTTTTTGGTCAAGAGAACGTTCGGCAATCATCTCACTTCGGTTGACTATCGTTGAGGCAACTAACTTCTTCTGCTCCCACACCCTTTTCGTTATTCTGAGTAAATTCGCAGTGCATGGCGTTGCTCAAACAGGAAGAAAACCTGTCGGGAGGGACCGAAAAAGAACGCCAGGACGCAAGGGCTGCGTAAGGCGCAAAGAATTTCGAAAAGTCTTTGCGTCTCGATTGTCTTCGCGACTTTGCGTTGACATAACGCCCCACGAGTGGTTTCTTAGTAGGAGCGTCAGCGACGAAGAATCTTGAACGCTCTTTTGCCGAACGCCCTGGCTTATCCAGAACGTTGCAAGATTCTTCACCTCGGCATGTGGCTCAGCACCGCTGAGCCACAGCCTCGGCTCAGAATGACGCATAGTGTCCCTGTGCATGAGAGACATTGCTCACAATCTCTCGCTTGACAAGCCAGTAGTTTCCGAATGCTTTTGTTGATGCTTTGCGTCGTGGCACTCTTGCATCCTTGTGTTGTGCTTGGAGCGAGTCGTCGCCACAATGGGCTGTCGCATGTCGTGTCCAAAGGTCGTGGGCAGATTATATTGACAAGTTGCGACGCCATTGGGTAGAATGCCATGTAGTCAACGAGGATGAAGGAGCAAAGACCAAGATGAACCCTGCAATAGCCATGAGGGCGTGGGACGAAATGCTGGAAGAAGCCCTCGGGCGGTTCGAAGTGGAAAAAGATTCCAGGCCAGCGTGGCTGATCAACCCTGCCACCAGGCGCAGGCTGAAGCTCGATCGATACTACCCGGAGATCGGGTTTGCCATAAGGTTCGTCGGGCTGACGGCGAAAGGGCACAAAGTCGGGGAGTGGGAGGAAAAAGAGATCGAGGAGCGAGAGGCGATCCGTCGGGAACTGTGCAAGCAAAACGGCGTCGATCTCGTCCTGATACAGCCCGTGAGCGAGCACCCGGACAGGGAGATTTCCAGGCTGTGCCAGGCGCTGAACCAGGTCACGCGAAAGCTTTCCACCAGGAAGAGGCCGCCCAAAAAGACCCTGGAGATGCTCGCTGAAGCCAGGCGTGCCTGCCGCTCCATGGCTGCGAAAGCGAAGCGCCCCGAATTCCTCTTCGCCCTTGCCGAGAGGAGGAGGGACAGGGAGGCGAACGCTGTGGCAAGCCTTGCAAAGCCGAGGCAGACGAAAAAAGCAAGGCGCTTGAACAAAAGCGATCTCAAGCCCGGAATCCGGGTTGCACACGATGTTTTCGGGAAAGGGGTCGTGGATTCGCTGGAGCCGGATGGGGACGATGTGAAGATAACCATCGATTTCGGGGAAGAATCGAGGACTTTCCTTCTGTCTCTGGCGGCGCCCAAGCTATCCATTGTGAGGAAATAGCCGATGATCAGCAGATCGAAGAACGTCATGCTTTCCATAATACTTACGTTGCTGTTGTTGCCCATGCTGCCTTTGCCTTCTCACGCACAGCAATCGGGGATTACTGACCCGAAGAGCGGTTCCGTAGTGGCAGGGATTGTGCAGATAAAGGGCACGGCGGTGCACCCGCAGTTTCAACGGTACGAGCTTTACTACAGCCCCGAGCCTCCCACCAATAACAGTTGGGTTTTTATCGGGCAGGCGCATACCCAGCAAGTGATCAACGGCCTTCTCGGGACGTGGGATACCAGAAGCGTGCCGGATGGGAGATACGCCTTGCGGCTTCGCGTCGTCAGGATCGACGGCAACTACGATGAGTATTTCGTGAGAAACCTGCAGGTTTCCAATACCAAGCCGACAGCGACGCCCACGCCAGCGGTGACCCCTACGCCCACCAGAACTCCCACTCCGCTGCCCCCCACGCCTACCATAATCATTTCCGTCCCGGGGGAGGGAGCTGCTGGGACTCCCTCGCCGACGCCTACGCCACGGCAAACTGGAGTTACTCCAACCCCTACTCCTACCAGGCGGGCAGGAGGGGGCGGAATCAAGAAGCCGACCGATCTGAACCCGGGCATAAGCCTCAAGAAGTCGTTTATGAAAGGGGTCAAGATAACGCTGAAGATCGCGGCTGTGGTGCTTGCCCTGTACCTGATTAAGTGGGCTTTGTCGCTGGCGATCGGGACGCTTTACAGGCATTGATCCTGCTGCCTCTGCCGCAATGGCGCGGCTTGCTTCGATGGCTTTCCGTCGCTGTTTTCTCGGTTTCATCCTTTGATCTTTGAACGATTGCCTGGAGGTCGATTTGCAGCCAAAACCGTTGATCCCGCACGGGGTCGGCGACCTGTTTTTCGGGTTTGCGGACAAGAAAAGACAGCTCCAGCGGAGGTTCATGAACCTGTTCCGAAGCTGGGGGTATTCCGACGTCATCCCGCCGGAATTCGAATACGCTGAATTCCTGGAGCGGGCAGGCGGGCATATCTCCGCCGAAATGTACCGGTTTTTCGACCCCGAGGGACAGTTGCTCGCCCTGAGGCCGGACATCACCACCCAGATTGCGCGGATAGTCGGCACCAGGTTGTACGACCAGCCGATGCCGCTTCGGTTCTGCTACGTGGGGGAGGTCTTCAGGTATTCCAGGCTCGGGAGTGGACGCCAGCGTGAGTTCACGCAGACCGGCGTCGAGCTGATAGGCTCGAGCACGCCCGAGGCGGATGCCGAAATCCTCGCAATCGCCGTTTCTGCGCTTCAGGAAGCGAACCTGGAGGATTTCCGGATCACGCTGGGGCAGATGGCGTTTTTCAGGGGCTTGCTGGCAGACCTCTCCCTCTCGCCGGAGCAGGAGCTGTCTCTTATACACATCTGACGC
>JALWAP010000130.1 GCA_027016315.1 Anaerolineae bacterium
CCCTTCATCTTTGGATAGGATTCGAGCAGTTCCATCAATTTTTCCGTTTCCGCGCCCATGCCGGAATGCTGGATGAAGACTTTTTCGAAGCGGGAGAACTCCACGACGAACTGGTACAGTTTGTCCAGCACCTGTTCCATCGTAAGGACTTTCTCCAAAGGCACCATGACGCCTTCTTCCAGGAGGAGGAAAGGCTTGACCTCAAGGAGCCTCCCGAGGATCGCCTGCTCCGGGCGGATCAGCGAATCACGCTGCATGTAATCGAGCGCCGGGGTGTAGTAATACTGGTACACGTGGGGCACCATGTTGTGAACCGTCCGGATGATCTCCTTGACCCCTTTACCCTCACGCGCCATTTCTGCAGCTTTCTTCACCAGCTCCGCCTGCCCAACGGATATCGCCTTGGTGTCGATGTAAGACACATGGAGGCGCCCTGCGAAAGGCATCGCCGCTGAAGTGACCAGATCGCCCATCTCCACCAGCCGCCTCGAAACATGGATGGAAAGGAGGAAATCCGCATCCTTCGAAGCCTGCAGGTACGCCCGGTAGAAATCCTCCTCGGTAGGTGGAAGGAGCCTCGGCAGGGAATTGGTGTTCTTCAAAAGGGCGATGAATTTCTTGCGGGTTATATCGACGCCTTCTCTGTAGATCTTCTTTCCCAACTGTATCCGCATTGGGACGACGATGATCCCGAGTTCCTTTTGCTCTTTCAGTCCGATTTCGGAAGCGCTATCGGTCACGACTTTGATTCTTTCCACAGCGTCCACCTCCGCAAAAGCGCTCATTCAAGCGAGAAAATGTAGTCGTAGTGTGGCTGATCGCCCCGCACGAGTTCCACTTCCAGTTCCGGGAACCGTTCTTCTATCATCTCGACGAGCTTTTCAGCCTCTTCCTTTGTGGTACGCTCGCCGCAGTACAGGGTCACTATCTCGCCCGAGTCTGAATCCATCTGCTCCAGCAATTTGATCACCACATCTTCAATTGTATCACCCTTTACCGCAAGTTTGCCATCCAGCATCCCTATCGGGTCACCTTCTTTCACTTCGATCCCGTCGAACCTGGCATCGCGCACCGCCCGGGTGACCTCGCCGGTTTTCACGTCCTTGAGCGCGGACATCATCCTTTCCACGTTGGAACTCACGTCCTGATCGTGCATCGCGGCGAGAAGAGCGCTGATTCCCTGCGGCACGGTCTTGCTCGGGACCACGTGGATGCTCTTCCTGGAAATCGCTTTGGCCTGCTCTGCAGCCATGATCACGTTCCCATTGTTCGGCAGGATGATGACCTCGTCGCCGGGCACTTCCTCCACCGCTTCCACGATCTCCTGGATGCTCGGGTTCATCGTTTGGCCGCCTTTGACCACCTTGAACGCTCCAAGGCTGCGGAAGACTTCGGCCAGCCCATTCCCCGGAGCCACGGCGATCACCGGTAGCTTCGCCATGCCATCTCCTTCCGGCTCGGCCTGGAGTTCGAGCTCTTCCAGCTTCGGAGCCTCGGTCCCAGCCATGGATTCCTGCACGTCGGGCGGAATTATCCCCTGCGCAGCCATGTCGTCCATGTTCTCCACCACCACGTCGGTGACGAAGCCGGTTCGCACCGCGTACGCGAGGGGGACGCTCGGGTCGAACACGTGCACGTGCACTTTCACCAGGTTCTCGTCGCCTTCCACCAGCGGGTAGTCGCCCATGGCGGATATGTCCCGGCGGATCTTTTCCACGTCCAGGTTCCTGCCTTCGATCAGGAACTGCACATCGAACCCGAACTTGACCGGCGGGATCGGGCGCTTCCCTTTGGAGACCCGTGGTTTCTCAGTCGGTGCGGCTTCCGGCCTGCGCCCCGGAGCCTCTGCTTCTTCCACCACCTCGCCGCGCAGCGCCGCGAGCATCCCTTCCAGGAACACACACAGCCCTTCCCCGCCAGCATCGGTGACCCCCGCCTGCGCCAGCACGCTCAACTGCCTGGGAGTGTTGGCCTCGGCGATCCTGGCCGATTCTACCGCACGCTCCAGAATCATGGCAATGTTCCTTTCCCCGCGGGCCACTGCCCTCTTCGCCCCGTCGGAAGCGGCTCTGGCTACGGTTAGGATGGTGCCTTCCACCGGGCGCTTGACGCCGCGGTATGCCATATCGCTGCCCGCCGACAACGCCTCGGAAAAATCGTCCGCATCGCATACGATTTTGTCGTCCAGCGCCTGTGAGAACCCGCGCAGAATCTGGGACAGGATCACCCCGGAGTTCCCGCGTGCCCCCATCAATGCGCCGCGGGCCACGTCCTTAGCAAGCCTTCCGATCACTTCTTCTTCCGAATCGGCGATCTCCTCCCAGGCGGACTTGGCCGTCAGGGTCATGTTGATGCCGGTATCGCCATCGGGAACGGGGAAAACGTTCAATGCGTTGATTTCTTCTTGATGATTCCTGAGGTTCAGGTAAGCAGACCGAACCATCTGCTTGAGATGAGTGCCGTTTATGGATAATAGCGTTGTATCCGTCACGATTCTTTTTCAGCCTCCTCGATCAAACAATATAATCAATAAAAACAAACAAAGAATGATATTAAACAAGACACCGCTGCGGACTGCGAGCGGCCTATCACTTTTTATCTTCGTCGAACTGCAACCCCTGGATGTGCAGGTTTATGGAGGAAACGGGTATCCCCATCTTTTCTTCCAGGGTGTATCGGAGCCGTGAGATCACCCCGTTCACCACTTCCGAAATCCTCGTTCCGTACTGGACGACCACGTACAGATCGAGGACAGCGCCTTCCGGCTCCATGGTCACTTCCACCCCCTTGGAAGCGTTGTCGCCGGTCAGCAGGTCGGCGATGTCGTGGAACACGTTCTTGTTGGTCAGCCCCACGATCCCATAGCTTTCCAGCACGGCATCGCTTGCAATGAGGGCCACGACTTTCGGCGATACTTCTATTTTCCCTTTTCCTGTTTCCAGCGCCGATATGGTGGTACTCTTCTTCGCCAATTTCATACTCCTCCGTTTTGCTTCGATTCGATGCCTGGTATTTTGCAGTTGTCGTTTCGGTATGTTAGGATATGAGTCGCTTTTGAAACCTTCGTCCGGCGGCATTGGCCCCGGGCGTTACTCTGTGAGATTGGGGGTGAGCCCGATGGCAAAATGTGAGATTTGTGGAAAGGGGCCGATGCACGGCCATAACGTCAGCCACTCCATGCGCCACACCAAGCGCAGGTGGCAGCCAAACGTCCAGAAAAGAAAGGTATTCATCAACGGCGAGTACAAGAAGATCTACATCTGCACCCGCTGCCTCAGGACTTTGACCAAAAAGTCGATGGCCTGAGCCAACTGGCAAAATCCCAAATTCGGCGCAGCCTGAGGCTGCGCTTTTTCTTTCCATCCGGCCTGCACTCCCCGCGGCGACCATCCTCGCGTCCCTCAAACGAACATCGCTTTCGCCGAGATAGCTGCCGTTCGAAGCTCCTCCACCCCGGCTTTCAGGCCGCGAGGATGCCTGAACAGCCACGACCCGGAAACCAGCACCTCCGCACCAACCCTCACGACTTCACGCGCTTTCTCCGGGTTGATCCCTCCGTCTACTTCGATGGGCACGTCGTACCCCCTCTCCCGCATCATCTGCTTTACCGCTGCCACTTTCCTGGCCGACGTGGGGATGAACTTCTGGCCGCTGAACCCCGGATTGACACTCATCACCAAGACCATGTCCACAAATGGGATGATCTCCTCGAGCGTAGCGATCGAAGTTGCAGGGTTGAGCGTGACCCCAGCTTTTGCCCCGGCGTCCTTGATCATCTGCACGGTCTTGTGGAGGTGCGTGGTGGCCTCCACGTGCACGGTTATGTAAGCAGCACCTGCTTTGGCGAACGCCTCGACGTATTTTTCAGGCTCTCGTATCATCAGATGGACGTCCAGCGGCAGGTTGGTGACTGATTTCAGCGCTTTGACGAATGCCGGGCCTATCGTTATGTTCGGGACGAAGCATCCGTCCATGACATCCACGTGCAGCATGTCGGCACCGGCTTCTTCCGCTTCCTTTGCGGCTTTCCCCAGTTCCATCAGGTTCGCCGAGATGATCGATGGCGATATCATTACCATGAGCGTTACCTCCTCGCGATCTTTATGATACCCTCAGCCAATCCAATTGGCAAGGTTCCCCGGTTCCGGCTCGACATACGCGCACCGTGGATTCCGGCCGAAATCGGTGCGGCAGGATCGTCGGTTGCCTCCTCAGGGCGCGAGATGTACACTTTATCGAGCTTTGTGAAAAGCCCCTGGGCGAACCGCCGGGCTATGGGGATCGAGCTTTGAGGCCGCACGTTCTACCATCCCGGCTCTGCAGGCCTTAGCCTCCAGCTACAGCAGATACGGATTGTCTTCGATCACCCCTTCCACACTCCAGAAGGCACGCTCTGGCTGTCCGATCATTTCGGGCTGCTGGCCCGGTTTGTCGTTTCTCCGCCCTGAAGCGGCGCCTTGGGTCAATCTTTGCCCACGTGCACGACCAGCGCGCGGGAGGCTATCTGCACCAATCCGAGCCCGGAGCTCACCAGCCCGGTGTACACTGACGCGGTGTCAATAGCAAGCGATCGGTCGGGCTCCAGGAATTGAAACCCGAGAATCACCATGCCGATCCCCAGCAGCATGAGCCCCAGCCCCGGCAGCAGCAACGCCCGTAGCACCAGCTCACCGGACAGTTTCCACCGGGCACCTGCGTCCGATTCCTTCCTGATGCGTTCGAACGGAGGGGAGTTTTCGAGAAAATTCTGGATCGAGGAGAGGTCCCAGCCCATTCCGAACCACGCCCGCAGGAATCGCACCGCACCGTAGAAAGCCAGCGCCAATCCTACGATGGCTGCAACAAGTTGCGCCACCGACAGAAGCGCCGACGAGACCCGGCCTTTGCGAACGTAAGGCGCGAACGTCTCGAACCAGAAAGACCACGCTACTGAGATGAGCGTCACCACCACGCTGAGCCAGCCCACAATGCGCCCGGTACGCGAAATTTTGTCGCGTGCCAGTAGCCAGCCCAAGAAGAAAAAAGCAGCGAATATGACGACCGGCGTCAGGATGGCTTCAAGAAGGGGCGGCATGATCGGACTCCTTGGCGTTCAGCCAGATGCGCACAGCCTCCGTCGGATCCTGTTCCTGGGTGAGAACCGGTTCGACTCCCAGGTTCTGGGCCAGCTTTCTGCGGCTGGCTTCGCCCATGCGTCTGCCGATGAACACACCGCACTCCGGCAGCAGGTTCACGATGAGCCTTGGGTCGTCGTGATGCTGGTGCTTTTCTCCTCGGCGAGCGCCGTAGGGATTGGAACGTCGCTCACGCAGATTTCCTTGCTGATCGTAGATGAAGTACATGGGCGCCATGCCGAAGTGGCCGCTCCATACCTGGCCCTGCTCGTCCACAGCCACCGCGATGAAAGAACGTCGCGATTCGGGCATAAGTCCCTCCTGTTACACAGTTCCTCTTCCCTCCCAATTATACCATCTCGGTCGTCCAAGCCGGCGTATTCGAGAATCTATTTACCGCGCCGTTTCGGTCCTTCCCAAGAGATGATTTTCACCGGCAGGTTTCTTTTGACAAACGAGCAAGAGGTCGGTTAGAATTTCTGGCGCGGCGACGTGGCCAAGTGGTTAAGGCAGGGGTCTGCAAAATCCCGATCGCCGGTTCGATTCCGGCCGTCGCCTTGGGAACGGGTCGGCACGCCGAAGTGTCGACCTGTTCTGTCTGCAGGACTGTCACCCCGTTGGAAGGTCGAAAATGAAGGACACCTTTTTGACGTGCAGTTCGTGCGGAATCAAGTTCCTCTGGACGGTACGCGAGCAAGAACTATCGGCTCGCGCCGGCGAGCCGCCGCCAGGCAAATGCCCCGGGTGCAGGGCATTGGACTTCCTGCTCACGGAGCACGAGGGCACGGTCAGGTTCTACAACCCGAGGAAAGGCTGGGGATTCATCGACGCCCCTGGCGGCAGGAAAGTGTTCTTCCACCGCCGAAACCTCCGAAGGCCGGTTTCCCGGGGAACGGTGGTAAGGTTTAGGGCCTCCATGACGGAAAAAGGGCTGCGTGCAACTTCCGTAAGGGTAATCGGCAGGAGAAAGAAGGAGGCAAGATGAGGAAACTGCGCAGGGATTCGGCCATTCTCCTGACACTGAGCATCGTGCTGATAGCGTCGAGCTACATCTTCTTCCGGTACGCTTACCGCGTCGCCGATCAGTTCCCCTTCTCCCAGGAGATTATCCTCGCTTTCGTGGGTGCGATAATCACGATCCTGATCACGGCGGTTCTGTTGAACAAGCAAACTGAGGTGGAAGTCCGGAAAGAAGGGATCATCAAGTATCTGGAGCTCAAGAGCCAGATCTACATCGATTTGCTCAATCATCTGGAGAGCATCATGCAGAAAGGCGAAGCAGACGAGTCGGATGTGATCAAGCTCAAATTCCTGAACCACAAGCTCGCCATCATTGCCAGCCCGGAAGTCCTCTTGAGTTTCGAGAACTTCATCAGGACTTTCACGGAGATCGTCGACGACCCTCATCTGGAGGAGGACGAAAAAGACAGGCTCATGCGCGATCTTGCAAAGCTCACCATAGAGATCAGAAAAGACCTGGTAGGGCACCTGGACGAGCAGACCGAGTTCTCCCACTCGGCCATCGCCGAGCAGATCAAGCGGAACTCCGACATTCTCGAGGATTTCGACTGATCTCTTCCGGTCACGAATCGCGCTCTGATCCCCACGGTGAGATCCGAAATTTCCAACCTTCTGAAAGGCTTCGGATCGTCCCAGGAATCTCAAGTGGATTGTCAAGCATATTTTAGCTGGTCGTGGGTAAACGAAGGCAGTGCCTTCGTTTACCCATGGAGAGGGCACAGCACACCGTGCCTCTGCCGAATCCGTCGTTAGTAACGCAAGCTACGAAGAATCTTGAGCATCCTCTCCTGAATGGCTTCGGACTGTTCCAGGAGTTCCAGCCATGGCATGGCCGGGAATTCATCTCCGAAGGACTGCTCTCGATTTTGACAAACTAGGTACCTGGCTATAGAATGTGAGTCTGGGTCGCCAAGCACGACCCAACAGCACGCCCTGCGTGTCGCCAGTGCAAAGTCCCGCACAGGCGGGCGCGGCACCAGCGAGCAATTTCAGGGAGAAAGGGTATGTACGCAATACTGGAAACCGGTGGCAAGCAGTACATCGTCGAGCCGGGCGACACGATCTTCGTCGAGAAGCTGCCGTATCAGGAAGGCGACGAAGTCACCTTCGACACCGTTTTGATGGTGGTGAACGACGATGGTAAAGCCACCATCGGAACACCAACGGTCGAGGGCGCTTCCGTGAAAGCTACCGTGGTCGCTCAGCGGAAAGGGAAGAAGGTCTTGGGGTTCAAGTACCTTCCGCGGGATCGATACCGAAGGAAGATCGGTCACAGGCAAAACTACACCTGGTTGCGGGTAGAATCCATAGAGGCGTAGGGGGAGAGAAATGGCACACAAAAAAGGTGGCGGTTCCAGCCGCAACGGTCGAGATAGCAATTCCAAGAGGCTTGGCGTCAAGCGGTTCGACGGTCAGTTGGTGAGCGCGGGCACGATCATCGTCCGGCAGAAAGGCACCAAATTCCATCCAGGCACCAACGTGGGCATGGGCAGCGATTACACGCTTTTCGCCAAGATCGATGGGTACGTCAAATTCGAACATGCGCCGAGAAACAGGAAGCGCGTCAGCGTCTATCCCGAGAAAGTGGCTTGAGGCAAGGTGACAAGATGAAACCGAAAATACATCCGAAGTACTATCCAAACGCCAAAGTGATCTGCTCCTGCGGCAACACCTGGACCACAGGGGCCACGATGCCTGAAATTCACACAGACGTCTGCTCCGCGTGCCATCCGTTCTTCACCGGAGAGCAGAGGATCGTTGACACCGCGGGACAGGTAGACAGGTTCATGCGCAGGCTCGAAAAGAAGAGCAAACTCCAGGCGGAAACGAAAGCGTCGAAGAAAGTTTCGAAGAAGTGATACCGTTTCGGTAGAGCGATCTTTCGATGTCGTTGTAAAAGGGGCAGAGTTCGTAATCTGCCCCTTTCTCAATCCTGTACGGCTACAACCACGGTAGTGTGAGTCACTTCGTAAGGAGGCGCCATGTATTTCGATCCCAATCGCCAGGAAGGTCGGATGGAAGTCATCTGCGGCAGCATGTTCAGCGGGAAGACCGAGGAACTGATCCGCAGGGTTCGGAGGGCAATCATCGCCAAGCAGAAAGTCCAGGTTTTCAAACCCTCGATCGATACCCGTTATCACCCGACCCATGTTTCCTCCCACAACGGGGATTCTCACGAGGCGCTGATCGTCAAATCTGCCAGGGAGCTGCTGGAGAATGTCGAACCGGATACCCAGGTGATCGCGATCGACGAGGTGCAGTTCTTCGACGACGAGATAATCAACGTGTGCAACTACCTGGTGGAGCAGGGTAAGCGGGTGATCTGCGCCGGGCTGGATCTCGATTTCCGCGGGGAGCCGTTTGGGCCGATGCCGGTGCTCATGGCGCAGGCGGAGCAAGTGGACAAGCTGCACGCCATCTGCGTGGTTTGCGGCGGTGAGGCAAGCCGGACACAACGGATAATCGACGGAAGACCTGCGAACTACCACGACCCGGTCGTGGTGGTGGGCGCAAATGAGCTGTACGAAGCCCGGTGCAGGAAATGCCATGTCGTTCCCGGTAAGCCGAAGTGGATCCCCGACGAGGGACTGTTCTCTGAAAAGTGATCCCGCGCGCGGAGGCGGCTTTGAAGATCATCACCATCACCACAGACTTCGGCCTGCAAGATGGCTACGTGGCATCCATGAAAGGCGTGATAGCTTCCATCGCGCCCGATGCAAAAACCGTGGACATAACACACCTGATCCCTCCCCAGGATCTGCGTGAGGCGGCGTACGTCCTCAAGTCCACGGTGCCGTACTTTCCGCGCGGAACAGTCCATCTGGTGGTGGTCGATCCCGGCGTTGGCAGCGAGCGGCGCGCCATAGCAGTGGCAACGAGAGACGCTTTCTTCGTTGCGCCGGACAACGGGGTGCTGGGCTACGTGCTGGAGCAGGCAGGAAAATTCGAGGCGGTTCACCTGAACAATCCGCACTACTGGCTGGACGAAGTCAGCCACACGTTCCACGGCAGGGACATCTTTGCGCCGGTGGCAGCCCATCTGGCAAACGGGATCCCTCTCCGTGACCTGGGAGACCCGATAACCGACATCGTCATGCTAAGGTGGCCTAGGCCGAAGGAATCTGCGTCCGGCTGCATCGAAGGCGAGATCGTCCACGTGGACAGGTTCGGAAACCTGGTGAGCAACATCCCATCCGAGATGATCGAGCGTGGAAGTTGGGTCGTGAAAGCCGGAAAGGTGACGGTAGGAGGGATCGAGGGCAGCTATTCGGCGGTTCGGCGTGGAGAGCCGGTGGCCTTGATAGGGAGTCATGGGTTCGTGGAAGTGGCCGTACGGGAGGGAAGCGCCGCGGAGATGCTAAATCTGAAGGCCGGTGGTAGAATTGCCGTGTGCCCTGCTGGCTGAGGCACCTGCCTGGCAGGCAACGGGCGAGGTTTCCCGCCTGCATCGTCGAATTCGTCGGAGGCCGTGTGGAGTCCGTGGACGCTGTGCCAGCGAAAAGACGCCACCTGGTGAATTTTTTCGGCGGGGTCCTGGACCTCGGCCTGTACCTGTTTTACCTCTCGCTGACGTCTTCCACAACCGTCCTGCCGGTGCTCGTGGACAGGATCACGGGTTCCGCAGCCTGGATCGGGGTGGTGGGAGCCGTGGCGGGCACGGGGTGGTATCTGCCGCAGCTTTTCGTCGCACCTTACATCAGCAGGCTCCCACAGAAAAAGAAGCTGGTGCTCGTGACCACGTTCAGCGAGCGCCTGCCGACACTTTTCCTCGGGCTGTTTTTCCTTTTGTGGCCTGGCGCTTCTCCAAAGCTAATGCTTGCGGCGGTGACGGGTGCCTACCTCTGGAACAGCGTCAGCGGTGGATTCGGCGGAGCCGCGTGGCAGGAGATGGTTGGCAAGTCCATTCCGCAGAGGCTCTGGGGCACGTTTTTTGGCGTGGGGAACGCTTTGGGCGGGCTGCTGTCGGTTTTCGGCGGGTACCTGCTTCACTATTTTCTGTCACACTACGTGTTTCCCCGAAACTTCGCTTACATTTTCCTGGTCGGTGCCGTTGTGCTTTTCGTGGGATTCTGGGGGCTGGTGGCGATTTCGGAGCCTGTGGAGGAAGTGAAAGAGCCATTGCCGCCACTGCCTCAGTTCCTGAAAGGGCTTCCAAGGTTCC
>JALWAP010000131.1 GCA_027016315.1 Anaerolineae bacterium
TGTGTCTGCCGACGGCGTCGATTTCGTCGATGAAGATGATGCTTGGGGCGTGCTTTTTGGCCTGGTCGAACAGGTCTCTGACCCTGGAAGCGCCCACCCCGACGAACATTTCGACGAACTCAGAGCCGGAGATGGAGAAGAACGGGACGCCGGCCTCGCCAGCCACGGCTTTGGCCATGAGTGTTTTGCCGGTGCCTGGAGGGCCTACCATGAGCACGCCTTTGGGGATTCGTGCGCCGAGGGCGAGAAACTTTTGGGGTTCCCGGAGGAACTCGACCACTTCCTGGAGTTCTTCCTTTGCTTCGTCCTCGCCAGCCACGTCGTCGAAAGTGACGGAAGGTCTGTCCCCAGCGATCATGCGGGCGCGGCTCTTGCCAAAGGAAAGCGCCTGATTGTTGCTCCCCTGTGCCTGCCTCATGAACATGAAGAATAGCAGCCCGACGAACAGAAGCGGCAGCACCCAGCTCATCAGGTTCAGCCAGCTATCCATGTTGGCGGGCTCTTCGACATCGTATTTGAAAGTGGTCAGTTTTTCCCTATCCACGCCCAGGTCGATCAGCGTCGCTATGAGGTCCGACCCCGGTTCTTTGCGTGAAAGGTATGTCTTGCCGTCTTTGTCCTTGATCTCGATCTTGTCCCCGGTAAGGGTTATGGACGCCACTTTCCCTTCGTTTATCATCGTCGCGACTTCGTTCAGGTTCAAGCGTTTGGGCTGGTTCTCCGCGTTGGACATGAAAAGGCTCGCGAAGAGAGCTATGGACGCTATGAGCAGAAGGAAGTACACGAACGTATTCTTGCTGTTCTTTCTTTCCATGCTTCCCCCGAAAAATTGCACGGCCGCTGGAGCGCCCGTGCCCTTTCCTTATTTCAATACCAATTATATCAGAATGCCAACCTTATTGCCACAAAACCGAACTCTACGGAAGGTGTTTCGGGCTCCGGTTCCGCGAATCGATCGACAGCGCCACACGCCAGGATTGCTGATCTCTTGCGCCTTGGCATCGCCGTGGTCCACAGCACGTGGTGCTGCCCAAGCAGGAAGAAAACCTGTCGGGAGGGAGTGAAATGGAACGCTAGGACGCCAAGCAGCGTAAGGCGCAAAGAATTTCAAGAAATCTTTGCGTCTTGCTCATCTTTGCGGCTTTGCGTCGACATAACACCCTCCCCACGAATGTTTTCTTAATGACGCCCCAGGGCGCTCCAAGCTCCCCCGAGTCATTGTGAGGAGCGCCAGCAACGTTCTCCTGTCTGCTTCAGCAACGTGACGGTGCCAGGGGCACGATGCCGCAAGGCTTATCACTAAACTTTGCGTCTTTGCCTCTCTGCGTCGTGGTGTTGTGCTTTCGTGCGAAGAAAGACGGAGCGAAACTGCCGGAGAAAGTGCTTGTAACGGCAACCGAGGTGTGGTAAAATTCGAGTAGAACAAACTGGAGGGTAACATCCATGCCGGAGCCGGTTCGTCAGGATACCAGGGAGAACTTCATCGAATACGCTCTCATGTTGATCCTGGTTGTGATAATCGTGGTGGCTCTCTTCTTGATGGCTGGAGATAGCATAAGGTCTTTCGTCAACGAACTTTTCCGCAGCCTGGTGAGCGTGCATTGATCCTTTCCAGGCGCGGCCATGGGGCTGAAAATGGAACCGCTGGTGCTTACCCCAGATGCACCACCGAAGGGTCTGGATTCCTGGAAAGCCAGGTTCGTCAGGGCCGGAAACATCCTCCTCGACCTGGTTTTACCTCCCAGGTGTGCCGGGTGCGGGAAAGTGGGGAGTTGGTTCTGCGACGATTGCAAGGAGTCGATTCAGCCCGTGCCGGAGCCGATCTGCCCGATATGTGGCCGCCCGGTGGCAGAGGAGGGATTGTGCCGGTTTTGTAAAATCTCTCCACCGAAACTGGAGGCGATTAGATCGGCCGCTGTGTTCCAGGGGCCGCTGAGGAAAGCCATCCACGCTCTCAAGTACTATCGCCGGAAAGAGGTTGCGGAGCCCTTGGGGAGCATCATGGCAGCTCGCATTCACCATCCTGAGGCTATCGACTATCTGGTTCCCATCCCGCTTCACCCCCGAAGAGAACAGGAAAGGGGGTACAACCAATCCGCTCTTTTGGCTCAAGCTCTTGGCAAAGAGGTAGGGATACCTGTCGTTCTTCACGGCCTGGAGCGCGTGAGGCACACCAGACCACAGGTCACTTTGAGCGCCGAGGAGCGAAGGAAGAACGTGGAAGGAGCTTTCAGATGCAGTTCCGGGGAACTGCGGGATAAGAGCATTTTGCTGATCGACGATGTTTGTACCACCGGAGCCACCATGGATGCGGCAGCCGAAGCAGCATGGGATTGCGGAGCCCGGCATGTGTGGGGTTTGACCCTCGCACGGGCTGTCTGGGATCCGGATGGGATACCCGATGGGTCGGCCGCCCGGTAGAAAATCTTTTTGGGAAAGGAGATGACAAAATGGACGTGATCATCACAAGCAGAAACGTGGAAGTCACCGATTGGCTCAGGCAATATATCGAAAAGAAAGTGGGGAAACTGGAAAAGTTCCTCCCAAACGCCACGGAGGCGAAAGTGGAGCTTTCTCAGGAGAAAACCAAGTCCGCCGACGCAAGGGAGGTGATTCAGGTCACCATTTTGAACGATAGAACGGTCATCCGGGCAGAGGAAAAATCCTCCGACATGTTTGCTGCTGTTGATACCGTGGTGGACAAGCTTGAAAGGCAGATCAAGAAGTACAAAGGAAAGCTCCGGAACAGAAGGCGGGGAGCGGAGCAGGCCTCGCCCACACCGAGCGCTTTGCCATTGGAGGAGGAGACCGGTGGCCCGCGCATCGTGAGGGTCAAGCAATTCCCGGTCAGCCCGATGAGCGAAGAAGAAGCCATCGACCAGATGGAGTTGCTGGGACACGATTTCTTCGTGTTCTACAACGTGGACACCAACAGCCTGAACGTGCTTTACAGGAGGAAGGACGGGAACTACGGTCTGTTGCAGCCGGAACTGGCCTGAACGCAAACGGGAGGGTTCTTCCGTGGAAGCGGGCGCTGTGTGTAAGCAGCGCCCGATGCGTTCCCGACGACATTCTGGCAAACGTGTTCGGGAGTTGCGTGACTGACATGCACTTTTAGCAGAGTAAGCTCTCTGCAG
>JALWAP010000132.1 GCA_027016315.1 Anaerolineae bacterium
ATTCCGAGGCGCTCCTTAGGGCTATCCGGATGACGCCCGACAACATGCCGATCGATCTGATACTCCACACGCCCGGCGGGCTGGTGCTGGCGGCAGAGCAGATCGCCTTCGCCCTCATGAAGCACCCAGCGCAGGTTACCGTGTTTGTGCCTCACTACGCCATGTCCGGCGGCACGTTCATCGCGCTGGCCGCAGACAAGATCGTCATGGACGAAAACGCTGTGCTCGGGCCGGTCGATCCTCAGCTCGGTGAGTATCCCGCGGCCTCCATCGTGAAAGTGAGGCAGGAAAAGCCTGTCGAGTCGATCGAGGACAAGACCCTGATCCTGGCGGACGTGGCGCAGAAAGCGATCAGTCAGGTTCGCCATACCGTCAAGCGGATACTCCTGACGAAGCACTATGATGAAGAAGATGCCGACAGGATCGCCGACATCCTCTCCACCGGCTACTGGACGCACGACTACCCGATAACCTACGAGAAGGCCAAAGCCCTTGGCCTGCCCGTGGACAAGGACCTGCCGCCAGAGGTGCATGCCTTGATGGACCTGTACCCGCAGTCCGGTCAGAACCGGCCTTCCGTGAACTACATCCCCGTGCCGTACAAGACGCCCGCAGGCGGGAACCACGGCAGCCAGGGCGAGTAAACGTCCGACATCGACTTACGCACGAAGGGAGGTAAAGCAATGGAGCTTTCTGAACTTCTGGCAGTGGCGAGAGGAGATCGGCCTGCCGATTTCGTCCTGAGGAACGCCCGGCTCGTGAACGTGCTCGACGGCGAGATAGAGGACGTCGACATCGCCGTGGCGAGCTCGAGAGTGGCCGGGGTGGGCAAGGGATACCAGGGCAGGGAAGAAATCGATCTGCAGGGAGCATACGTTGCACCCGGGTTCATAGACGCGCACGTGCACATCGAAAGCTCGATGATGTCCGTGCGCGAATTCAGTCGTGTCGTCGTCTCCCACGGCGTGACGACCGTCATAGCCGATCCCCACGAAATCGCAAACGTCATGGGACTGGATGGGATCAGATACATCCTGGAGACGGCAAAATACGGGCCGATAAGCGTCTACGTCATGGTGCCATCCTGCGTTCCAGCGACGGACATGGGCACCTCCGGCGCCCGCCTGAACGCATACGACATGGCACCCCTCCTCTCCGATCCGTGGGTGCTGGGTATGGGTGAGATGATGAACTTTCCCGGCGTGATCAACGGAGACCCGGAGGTGCTTGCGAAGATCGAGGCCTTCCGGAACGCCCCCATGGACGGGCACTCCCCTGGACTCATGGGGAAAGGACTTCAGGCTTACATCGCTTCCGGCATCAGCTCTGATCACGAAAGCACCACATTGGAAGAAGCGCGGGAGAAACTTCGGCTTGGGATGATGGTCTACATCCGGGAAGCGACCAACGCCCACGACCTCCTGGCGCTGCTCCCTCTGGTGAACGAAAAGAACGTCCATCGGATAGCCTTCTGCACCGACGATCGCCATCCTCATGACCTGCTGGATCAGGGGACGATCGATTACATGATCAGGACTGCCGTGGATCGCGGCATCGACCCGGTCACGGCGATAAGGATGGCGACGCTGAACCCGGCGACCCACTACGGCCTGCACGACAAAGGAGCAATTGCACCTGGCCGTCGCGCCGACATGGTTATCTTCGATTCGCTCGAGGACATCCGGCCAAGGATGGTCTTCCGTGGAGGGAAACTGGTGGCCAAGGATGGGTACATGGTCCCGTGGCCGCCTCATCCGCGCAAAGTCTCCATCCGGAGCACCATGAACGTGAAATGGGACGAAGTCGATTTCCGCATCCCGGCCGAAGGGAGAAAAATCCGGGTCATCGGGGCAATCCCGGATCAACTGATCACTGAGCATCTGATCATGGACGCCAGAATCGATGACGGATTTGCCGTTGCCGATCCAGGCAGAGACATCCTGAAGATGGCGGTCATCGAGCGGCATCAGGCAACCGGCAATGTGGGCAAAGGGTTCGTCCATGGGATAGGGCTCAAGGAAGGTGCAATAGCATCTTCCGTCGCCCACGACGCACACAACCTGGTGGTGATCGGTGCTGACGACGAATCGATGATGACCGCCGCCAGGGCTGCCGCTTCCATGATGGGCGGCGTAGCTGCCGCCAGGGGCGACAAAGTGCTTGCCAGCCTGCCCCTCCCGATAGCAGGCCTCATGTCCGATCTCCCCGCGGAGGAGGTGAGGCGCAAACTGGACGAACTGCTGGACGCCGCCCACGCCCTCGGCAGCCCGCTCCACGACCCGTACATGGCCATGAGCTTCCTCGCCCTGGAGGTCATCCCAAAGCTGAAGCTCACCGACCAGGGGCTCGTGGACGTGGAGCAGTTCCGATTCGTTCCGCTTTTCGTGTGATCCCGCCTGCTTCCCGGGGCTGGGCAAACGCCCCCGCCCGGGGAAAGCAGGCATCAAACCACGTGGAAAATGTGAATCATTGCTCAAAAAGAATCCCTGAAACTTGCCCTTGCTTTTTCGGTAGTGTAGAATGTCTACAGTTTTAAAGGGAGCAGAGCTGCTCTCCATTCATTGAATACCAAGGAGTGGTGGTATGAGCGAATCTGAGATCGTTGTGCCAGAAGAACTCCGGCGCAATGTTTTCCTGAGCACTGTAGATGCCATCTACGACTGGAGTCGGAAATCCTCTGTATGGCCTGTGATGTTCGGATTGGCATGTTGCGCCATCGAGATGATCGTCGCTGCATCGAGTCGCTTTGACCTCTCCCGTTTCGGCATGGAAATCATGCGACCTTCCCCAAGGCAGGCAGACCTCATGATTGTTGCGGGGACAGTCACCAAGAAAATGGCCCCGCAGGTGGTAAGGATTTATAACCAGATGGCAGAGCCCAGGTACGTCATCGCCATGGGCGCTTGCGCCACATCCGGCGGCCCGTTCAAAGATGGCTACAACGTGGTCTCCGGCGTGGACAAACTGATCCCGGTGGACGTGTACGTGCCCGGTTGCCCTCCAACTCCCGAGGCTCTTCTGTATGGATTCATGAAACTTCACGAGAAGATCTCTCGTCAGTCTGTCAAGAACGTGCCTTGGTACAGGAAAGGGAGCGACGAGGTTCCGGTGCCGGAACTGGGTC
>JALWAP010000133.1 GCA_027016315.1 Anaerolineae bacterium
ACCGCGGCGCGAAATTCAAGGTCCATGTGGTAGACGTGTGGGAGGATTGCGGCAAGCCGGACGCCGTGCTCAAGACCAACAGGTATCTGCTTCAAGCGCATTACGACAACAGCGCCGAGGCCATGCGTAGGAGCAAAGGCACCGTGGTGATACCGCCGAGCTACGTTTCGCCGACGGCGGCTGTAGAGGCTTCGGTCATCGGGCCTTACGCCACCATTTCGGACGGCGCGGTCGTGCGGGATTCAATCGTGCGGGATTCAATCGTGGACTACAACGCTAAGGTGGAGAAGGTTTCGCTCTCCCAATCCCTCATCGGAGAGAACGCATCGGTCAAGGGCAGGTTCACGAAGCTGAACGTGGGGGATTCTTCTCAGGTAGAGTTTTCCGGTGACTGAAGAACCAATCGTGGAAGCATATGCCGGGGCGTTTTACCCGGAAAGGCCTGTTTCGTTCACAAAAGGAGGCCGTCGGGTCACGGTGGCCGAACTGACGAGGCAATGGAGGACTCCGGATGAAATCCATTTCGACGTGGTGACTGACGATGGGAGCAGGTTCGAAATGGTGTATAGGTTTTCTCAGGACAGGTGGCAGGTGATTGCCAGATAGTTTGCACAGGGAGGTGCATGAGATGATCGTTGGAATCCCGAAGGAGATAAAGGACAAGGAATTTCGTGTCGGTCTGACGCCGGGAGGCGTCGGTCAACTCGTTCACGCCGGGCATAGGGTGATCGTGGAAACCCACGCAGGCGAGGGGAGCGGGTTCAGCGACGAAGAGTACAAAGCCGTGGGGGCAGAGATCTTGCCTTCTGCAGCGGACGTGTACTCTCAGGCCGAGATGATCATGAAGGTCAAGGAGCCGCTTCCGTCGGAATATCAGTACCTGCGGGAAGGCTTGTTGCTCTTCACGTTCTTGCACCTAGCGGCGTGCGAGGAGCTCACTCGCGAACTTATGAAGAGGAAAGTTATCTCTGTGGCTTATGAAACGGTCGAACTGCCTAACGGTCAACTTCCGCTCCTCACCCCGATGAGCGAAGTCGCCGGGAAGATGGCGGTGCAGATCGCAGCCCATTACCTCGAGGAGACCAACGGCGGGCGCGGCAAACTTCTGGGCGGAGTGCCGGGCGTCAGGCCCGCAGATGTGGTGATCGTGGGCGGAGGTACGGTCGGGACCAACGCCGCGATGGTGGCTTTGGGGATGGGCGCTCACGTCACTATCATCGACAAGAACCTGGACAGGCTGCGATACCTGGATGAAATCCTGCACGGGAACCTGACGACACTCAGCTCCAACCCGCTGAACATCGCAACGGCCGTGGAGCACGCCGACGTTGTGATCGGCGCCGTTTTGATCAAAGGCGCACGCGCACCCAAGCTCGTTACCAGGGAGATGATCAGCAAGATGAAACCCGGTAGCGTGGTGGTGGACGTTGCTGTGGACCAGGGCGGATGCGTCGAGACGATACACCCCACCTCCCACACCAACCCGACGTATCTGGTGGACGGGGTGATACACTACGGTGTCCCGAACATCCCGGGCGCAGTGCCTCGGACGTCCACTTACGCCCTCTCCAACGCGACCGCTCCTTATGCTCTGGAGCTTGCGAACAAAGGATTCGTGAGGGCGGTGAAGGAAAATCCGGCTCTGGCGAAGGGTGTCAATGTGTACCAGGGGCATGTCACTTACAAAGCCGTTGCCGACGCCTTCGGGTTGCCGTACAAGCCGCTGGAAGAGTTGCTCTGACGTTGGATGCATCCGAACCGGCCTGGCGGGCGAGCCCCGTCCGGGCCGGTTTCCGCGTCCGGCGGGTGGCGGTTCGACCTCGGATCGAGATCGATTTGCATCGACGAAACCGGAGGGAAGAAGTGGCGCTTTCGTGGTGGAATTCGGCGGTTTGGTGGCGTTCTCCGGCGCTTTGGATCGGGGTGGGAGTTTTGCTCTTCGTGGCAGGCAGAGTGGCGGAGAATCGCCTTTCGGGCCGCGCCGTAAAAGAATCGGCTGCCTGGCCGTATCTCAGGGAAGCGGTGATAGCCGCCTATTCCGTGATTCCAGCTTTCGCCGGGATACCGTTGGCGCTGCTGTTCCCCTCCGCTCTTGGCGTGGAAAGCTCGGTCTGGTTGCCCAGGTTCTTCAAAGGGTTGGGGATGTTCGCCGCGCTTTTCCTGGTTCTGATGTTTTTCGTGCTCGTGTCACGTGGGCGAGGCAGGAAGCGCGCCAGGGGAAGCTACCCGTGGTGGATGGGGCTGCGTGACGGTATCTACAGCCAGGCGCATTGGGGCTTCTACCGGGGGCTCGTGGCGATGGCGGGATCAGGGGTTTACGCGGCCACATGGCTTGGGGCTTTGGTGGCGTTGGTGGAGTGGACGATTTCTGGTGTAGCCACCGGATTGCCGCCCCGCGGCAAAAGCGCCTTGTTTCTGGGCGTCTTGCTGACGACATCGGCGCTTTTCCTGTACTCCCGCAACCTGTGGCTTTGCATGATATTCCACTGGCTGGCGATGTGGGTTGCAAAAGGTGAGTGGTCGTAGCTGCTTGTCGTGTGGGCGCGATAATCGTCTTTTCTCTACGTCAAGTGGTCGAGCCAGACGGCTCGCCGCTACAACGGACGTGCTCGATGTTCGGCCTGAGAATCCACTAACCCTTTTCCATCAGGTCTACGGGCACGGAGACGTGAAGCCGCCTGATCTTCGATTCCGACGGATTCTCCCCTACGTGCAGGATCACGACCGTGGTGTCGTCGGAAGGCCGTCCCCTATCCAGTGCGATTGCTTTTTCCAGAATGTAGTCGGCTGCACCCTGTGGCGTTCGTCCATTTATCGCTTCCAGGAAGGTTCGCTCCACGTCCAGCGATTCGCCATTTCTCCGCCCAGCCTCCAAAACCCCGTCCGTGAACCCCAGAGCGAAAATGCCAGATTCCAGCGGAAACTCCGTTACCACCGGGCGCACCATGGGATGGATACCGATGACCTGGCTCGGCTCGTCCAGAATCAGCGTCCTTTTCCCGAGCCAGTGGATCAGGAACGGGCAGTGGCTGTTGCGGGATAGGACGATGGTTCCGCTTTCTGTGTCCACGGTCATTATGGCAAGGGTGGCGGAGACTTTCCCTTTGCGGTACATCCTCA
>JALWAP010000134.1 GCA_027016315.1 Anaerolineae bacterium
CGGCGGAGCATCTCGTGAATCGGCTCGCCGGCCGGAACCATCGGGAACACGTTCTCCTCTTTCTCCACGTGGAAGTCGATCACCACGGGGCCATCGTGCTTGCGGGCGGCTTCCAGGGTCGGCACCACCTCATCCGGGTGCTTCACCACGAACGCCCGGATGCCGTAGGCCTCGGCAATCTTGGTGAAATCGGGGCTGAGGATCGGCGTGGCCGAGTAGCGCTTGTTGTAGAAAAGTTCCTGCCACTGACGCACCATGCCCAGGTAGCCGTTGTTGATGATAGCGATCTTGAGGTTCAGGTTCTCCTGCGCCACCGTGCCCAGCTCAGGCATGGTCATCTGGAAGCCGCCATCCCCGGCCACCAGCCACACCTCCTCGTCAGGTCTGGCGACTTTCGCACCGACGCTGGCGGGCAGCCCGAAGCCCATGGTTCCCATGCCGCCGGAGCTTATCAGCGTGCGCGGGCGCTTGTACTGGTAGTACTGCACCGCCCACATCTGATGCTGGCCCACGTCGGTGACGATGACGGCCTCGCCTCCCGTGACTTCCCAGAGCTTCCTGACCACGAACTGCCCCACCAGCGCATCGCCGAGGTCGTGGTTCAGGATGTCACGTTCACGGCTTTCCTTGCGCCATTCCTCGATCTGGGCGATCCAATCGCTGTGATCCGCTTCCTCCACGTGCGGGATGATCTGCGAGAGCACCGTCTTCAGGTCGCCGATGATGCCTACGTCCACCTGGATAACCTTGTTCAGCTCCGCGGGGTCGATTTCGATGTGAATCTTGCGGGAGTTCGGCGAGAAAGTGTCTATGTCGCCGGTGATTCGGTCGTCGAACCGCATCCCGAAAGCCAGGAGCAGGTCGGCCTGCTGGATGGCGTAGTTCACGTAAGCCTCGCCGTGCATCCCCATCATGCCCAGGAAGAGCGGATGGTCGCCGGGCACGCCGCCGATGCCAAGCAGCGTGACGGCAATGGGCGTGTGTGTCTTTTCGGCAAATTCCAGCACTTCCCGCATCGCTCCGGATTTGATGACGCCCTGGCCGGCCAGGATCAGCGGGCGCTTCGCCCCGTTGATGAGCTCGACCGCGTCCTGGAGATTCTGGGCCATGGACGTAGGCCTGGGACGATAGCCCGGCAGTTTCACCGGGCCGGTGGGGTAGACGAACTCCGTCTCGTCGCTTTGCACGTCTTTGGGAACGTCGATGAGCACGGGGCCAGGGCGGCCGCTGCGGGCGATGTAGAACGCTTCGTGGATGATTCGTGGAAGTTCCCGCACGTCGGTGACCAGGTAGTTGTGCTTTGTGATGGGCAGAGTAATGCCGGTGGTGTCCGTCTCCTGGAACGCGTCCGTGCCGATGGACGTGGTAGGAACCTGGCCGGTGATGAAGACCACAGGCGAGGAGTCCATCATCGCGGTGGCGATACCCGTGGTGAGGTTCGTGGAGCCGGGCCCGGATGTCGCCATCGCCACGCCGACTTTGCCGGACGCTCTGGCGTAGCCGTCGGCGGCGTGTGCGGCTCCCTGTTCGTGGCGGGTCAGGATGTGGCGGATCGGATAGTCCGGCAAGGCGTCGTAGGTGGAAATGATCGCCCCTCCCGGATAGCCGAACACCACTTCCACGCCTTCGTTCAGAAGGCCTTCCCAAATGATCTGTGCACCTGTGAGTTTAGGCATAGAAAATCCCCTCCTTTCCGTTTTTGGGCGCAAAAAGCCCCTTCCCGTGACAGGCGCGCGGCGCCTGCCCTGAAAATGTATGGAACTGTTCCACTTCTGCGGGGGATGCGACGGACGGTGTCGCCAATTGAGGATAAACAAAAAGGCCGCTCACTTTGTGGAGCGGCCTGCTTGCCTTGATCGCTTCCGGCTTAGTCTGCCAGTTCTGCTGTCATCGCTAAGCCGCCCCATGCACCGGTGGCTCCTCGCTAAGGAGGAGCTCGATAATGATAAGGGCGATAACGATGACAACTAAGGCCTGAATCATTCCGCCGTCTCTCTTTTCGAGATTCCCGGTAGCCACCTTCCGGGTTGTGAAAGCTTATACCAGATCGTGAAGATTTTGTCAAATCAGGGATGGCGGTAATTTCCCCTCAGTAGGAGCAGCTTTAGTGGCATGGCAAAGTGTTGGATCGGGGCTTGCTCACGAAAAATGCCCACGCCAGAGTAGGCGTGGGCATTGGGTTCGAGCGATGCTGCGGTCATTGTACGTGCGCAAACAGATGCACAGGATGTCCGGGGTGACCTACCTTCTGCTTCAGAACTTGGCCGTTCTCAGAAATCTTCAACATCACAGGGTACATGCCAGAAGGAATCGCTATCACGGTTATTGTGCTCCTCCTAGCCGTCGGGCTGAAGAAAATCTGGAGCGGTATGGTTCCCTCCATATCCGGGCTGAGGTGTGACCCTCTCGGAGCCCTAATGAAGAGGAAGACCGGATCAGATTGATTTTCCACGGGAACGCCAACATCAATGTCAACCACATTGCCATTGGGAAGGACCACATGCGGGTCCTCAGCGCACCAATTCATCCCTGCGAACGCAGGCAACGCCGTCATGGCAAGCAATGCTACAACCGCCAGTACCAACAGACCCTTCTTAGTCATTTCGACCTCCTTCGAAACCGGATTGTTCGCCTGAAACCCAGGCAGATAGGGGGATTTTCTTGCCAGCCACCACGTTAGTGACTGGATTGCACAAGCGTGCCAAGGGCCTCGAGAGGGGAACAGATAGCTCGTTCTATGTTACCCGGCTCCAGGCCGGAGAAGATCCTGACTCCTCGAGTGCCTGGGCTGGTTTCCAGAAAATCGAGCATCGACCTGACTTTGGCGTGCATACCCCCGGTTACGTCGATCCCTCTCGCACTGCCAACTTCGTTGCTGAGTTCCTTCCAGCTAGCGGGTGTTATTACGGGAACAGTTTGACCGTTTCTGCCAACAACACCCGGAACATCGCTCGCAAGTAGAATCCACTTTGGCCGGAGGCGTGCAGCGAGCCAGGCGAATATCTCCTCGGTGGAGATGATCGTGCCACCCCGAACCGAATCGAAAGCAACATCGCCATACACCAACGGGACCAGCCCATGGTTCAAAGCGGAGGAGACAGGACCCAACGCCATG
>JALWAP010000135.1 GCA_027016315.1 Anaerolineae bacterium
CCTACGCTGGCAACCTGGACAATCTGAAGGACGTGGAAGAGAAGTTTCGAGGCCGCTATGCCTTCGTGAAAGGGGACATCTGCGATGCTGAAGCGGTGGAGCAAGCGATCAGGGAGCATCGAATCGATACAATCGTGAACTTCGCAGCGGAAACCCACGTGGATCGCTCCATCACAGAGCCGGACGCGTTCATCAAGACCGACGTCTACGGCACGTATGTCCTGCTGGAAGCAGCCAGGAAGTTCGGGCTGGAGCGGTATCATCAGGTCAGCACCGACGAAATCTACGGCGAGATTCCCGAAGGGTACCGATCGAAGGAAGACGATCCGCCGAGACCGAGGTCGCCTTACTCCGCCAGCAAAGCAGGCGCCGAACACCTGGTCCACGCTTATTTCGTGACCTACGGCGTGCCGGTGACCATCACCCGCGGCTCCAACAACATCGGGCCTTACCAGTACCCGGAAAAGGTCGTGCCGCTTTTCATCACCAATGCCATCGACGACGAGCCGCTTCCCCTGTACGGAGATGGGCTCCAGAAGCGGGATTATCAGTACGTGCTCGATCACTGTGAAGGGATCGATGTGGTGCTGCACAAGGGGAAGCTCGGCGAGGCATACAATCTCGGTACGGGCGTCGAGACGCCCAACATCGTCATGGCGAAGAAGATCCTGCAACTCCTGGGAAAGCCAGAAAGCCTCATCAAGCACGTCAAAGACCGCCCTGGCCACGATCGTCGCTACGCAATGGACGTGAGCAAGATCAAAGCCCTCGGCTGGCAGAGCCGCCACACGTTCGACGAAGCTCTGGAAGAGACGGTCAAATGGTACGTGGAGAACGAGTGGTGGTGGCGGAAGATCAAGAGCGGCGCATTCAGGGAATACTACCGTCGTCAGTACGAGGAAAGGCTGAAGGAAGCCGGGTGAGCCCAGCCGATGGTGAAGGTCGTCACCGATAGTACCGCAAGCATCCCGCCTGAGATGGCGGAGGAGCTTTCCATTGAGGTCGTCCCATACTACATTCACATGGGCGGGAAGACTTTGCGGGACATGGTGGACGCTCTCCCGGAAAGCTTCTGCAAAGAGCTTGCCGAAGTCAAGGCCCTACCCAAAACCGCAACGCCCGGCCCGGGCGACTACCTGAGAGCGTTTCACTCCCTTGCCGACAGGCACTCCGAGATCGTGACGATTCACATGACCTCCAAGGGGAGCGGGGCGTACCAGGCGGCGCTGGTCGCCAGGGAGATGTTTTCGTCCGAGCGGCCGGACGTGCGGATAGAGGTGGTGGACACGCTGCAGGTCGCCCTTTCGCACGGCTGGGCGGCGATAGAGGCGGCGCGTGCGGCCATGGGCGGCGCGAGTCTGGAAGACGTGGTGGCGACGGCCAGCAGGATCGCTGCCAGGGGAACCATGCTGCAAACGGCAGACACGCTCAAATACCTGTACATGGGCGGGCGGATCGGGCGGGCAAGCCATCTGCTTGGCTCGGTGCTCGACATCAAGCCGATCATTGGAATGCAAGACGGTGTGATCACCGGCATAGCCCGGGCCCGCGGCAGGAAGCGTGCCTACAACCGCATCGTTGAGATAATGCGGGAAAGGCTCGGCGACGGACGGAAGATCAAAGCGGGCTTCACCCACTGCGATGCCTACGAAGAGCTCATGAAGCTGCGCTCCCTCGTCTGCCGGAGGTTTCAGTGCGTGGAAGAAATCGTCACCTCGCTGCCGCCGTCGCTGGGCGTGCATTCCGGGCCGGGGACCGTGGGAGTGAGCTTTTATCCGGTGGAGGAAGCATGAAACGGAGGTGGCTGGCGTGGGTTCCGGCAATTCTCTGGATGGTGGCGATTTTCTACCTTTCCTCTCTCCCGAACCCACTGCCGATACGAAGGCGGCTCCTTGACATCGTGGTCAAGAAGACCGGGCACTTCGTGGGTTATGCCATCCTGGCCCTGCTCTACCGCCTGGGCATGCTGATCGAACGGGGCGTGGACGATTCTGAAGCCGTGCCGTGGAGCTGGGGGCTGACGCTGTTCTACGCTGCCACCGACGAGTTCCACCAGAGTTTCGTCCCCGGAAGACACAGTTCAGCCCTGGACGTGCTCATCGATGGGACCGGGGCACTGGTGGGACTGTGGTTGTTTCGGAAGACTCGTCCGCGGACGACGATAGAAAAACCCGACATCGGTTGATGTTCTATTCTATCTACCAAGCTCCAAGCGCCACGAAGAGTCACTTCCCGGGCTTCACCGTTTCCCCGGACGGCACGTTTCCTCCAAATCCGTCGAAATCTCGCTCTTTCACGTCGGGATAGATGACCACGTTCCTCCCGATAGTGATGCCAGACGGTATCTCCGCATCTTTGCCAATGAGAACCAACCCGATGTTCACCACGTCCGGCTCCTCCTGGTTCGGAACCATCCTTTCGCCCGATCCGACCTTCGCCCCCTCCTTCACTCGCACTCTTTTGTCGATAATAGCCCTTTCCACGGTAGCCCCGGTTTCTATGACCGCGTCGGTCAGCACGATGGCATCACGCACGGTCGCCCCTGGGGCTACGTAGACCCCCGGCGATATCACCGAGCGCTTCACAGTGCCCTCGATCCTGGCGCCGTCGGAAATCATGGAGCCATCGACTTCAGCGGATTCGCCGATGTACACCGCCGGGCGCTCCTCGCTCCTGGTGTGGATCACCCATTGCGGGTCGTTGAGCTCGAGAGCAGGCGGATCGGCAAGCAAAGCCTGATGGGCTTCCCAGTACGCATTCACTGTGTCGATGTCAGCCCAGTACCCGGCATATCGGTAGGCGTAAACTTTGCCGTCCTTCACCATATCCGGTATCAGGTCCCTCGCCATGTCGAGCCCCGGGAAATCCTGCGCCCGCCGTCTCAGGGTCTCGACAAGGTACTCGGTGTTGAAAGCGTAAACTCCCATGCTGGCCAGAGTGCTGAAAGCCCGCTCCGGTTTCTCCTGGAAAGCCACAACCCGGCCATCGGGGTCGGTGTCGACTATGCCGAATTGATGGGCTTTGTGTTTTTGCACCGTCAGAACGGCGATGGTGAAGTCGGCGTCCTTGTCTTCATGGAACGCCAGCAGAGTCCTGTAGTCCATCTTGTAGATG